>JAKABJ010000009.1 GCA_021801905.1 Microcaldota archaeon
ATAATAGCGTTTGCTGTAGTGATACTTATAGCCAATCATTTTATTAATTTCTGACTACACTTCTTTGAAAATGTCTTTCTTTATCTCTGCCATATCTCCGGCTTCTGCAAGCATATAAAGAACGGCTCTGACGCCTTCCTCATCTATTCCGGTTTCTTTTGATATATCTGCTACGCTGCTTCCTTTTGGGCCTATCGCCTTGCTTATCTCCCTGGCCGCTTTCCCAAGGAAGCTCCTTGTTACAACATAGAATTTCTTATTGAAAGCCCTTGTCCCGACCACAAGCCCATGGCGTATGCTCTCTTCCAATGCCGCTGATGCCGCTGTTGCCTCGGCTGTAGTTGGGAATACTACATATCCTTTGGTTTCCAGAGAAGTAATCAATGATGTTTCTGGATTTAGAGCCATTTCCCATTTTTTTACGGTTTCTTTTGAATTTGAAATTTCTTCCGGTTTTGATTGAGTCTGATTAGGTGCTTCTTTGTTGGCCTGGTTTTTTCTCATCAGGAATTTATCGTATATCATTTTAGGTATGCTGTATTTGTACTCCTTTTCCCCCTCTTTCTTGAATAAGATCACAATGCGTTTCTTTTGCATGTCTGCCAGAGTTTTTTTCTCATCGTTAGTGAGCATGGCTGCAATTTTAGATTCTGTTCTTGCACCATACCTTAACGTATCCAATTTTTTCAGCAGGATAAGCTCTTTTTGAGTTGGTTCTTGCACAATCGGGTATTTGATTGTAGTCTCTGCAGTCTGGATCTCCTTTGTAAAAGAATCTTTTTTTGAAATAATAAAATGCCCATCCTGCTGCTTTATTTCTATCTCGTCGCCCTCCTTGAGTTCCATAGACGCGATAACCTCGTAAGGAATGTTGATTGAAAGGCGGTTATTTATTTTGAATATTTTTGGCAAAAGACCCCCAAGATAAGGTTTTATAGCTGTACAGTAATATTAGACCATGCAAAGCTTAAAAGAGTTTGTAGGCTACACAAAAAAAAGCCTATCAATTATTGATACATATGCGCTAAGAGAAAATGCAGCAAACCTGGGGATAGGGGAGACTGCCCTAGTAGAATCTGCAGGATTTGCCATCGCTAATGAGATTCAGAGGACGCACGATCCTACCACTATTGTTTTTGTTTGCGGCAGCGGTGGAAAAGGGGCGATAGGTCTTGCTACGGCCAGACACCTGATTAACAAATATGATGTAAAAGTGTTATTTGTCGGAGATCCTTCTAAAATAAGAAACAGGTCTACAAAATTGAATTTTGATATACTGTCTGATATGCTAGAAATAGACAGAATTGTCGATTCCGTGCCTAAGCCCGTACTGAAAAACCTCACAGATGCAAACCTTGTCATTGATGCGTTGATAGGATGCGGAGTGAAAGGAAGATTGTCATCAACGCTTATCTCGGTAATAACGGCAATGAACAAATCAAGCAAACATTCTATTTCTATAGATATACCATCTGGCATAGATGGGGATACAGGCATGCCTAACCTTGCATATGCGAAGGTTGATCACACTTATTGCCTACATAAAATTAAGAAAGGCATTGTAAAAAGCGAAAAAGCAGGAGACATATCTGTTATTGATATAGGGATACCATTTTCAGCCGAATTAATAACAGGACCCGGAGACCTTTTTATGGCAACAAAACCGCGATTGATGTCAGACAACAAATTAAGTCATGGGAAAGTTCTAGTATTGGGAGGTACGGAATATAACGGTGCGGCAATGTTGGCAAGCTATGCCGCATCTAATTCATTAGCAGCATTGCTTTCAGGAGCAGGATATGTTACAGCGTGTCTGCCAGAGAACTCTGCATACATCGCAAGAGGCAAGACCAATTCTCCAATATTTGTGAATGCGGATTGGGAAGATGCATATAAGCTTTCTGAACAGGTGTCCAAAATAAGACACGATGTTCTTGTGATAGGGCCAGGTATGGATACAGTACATAAAGAAACCATTACGAGATTATTGAAGATTGAAAGCGATGCAGGTAAAACAATCATTGTAGATGCAGGCGCAATAAAAGCGATAGCAAGCCAAAAACGCGCAATAGGCACAAACATGATTCTTACACCGCATGATGGAGAGTTCCGCATTCTTTCAGGTTTTAGCACAAAAGGTTTGACTATTTACGAAAGGGCAGAGAAGGCAATTGCTTTTGCCAAAAAATATGGAGCCGTATTAGTTCTTAAGGGACATAATACAATAATAACTGATGGGAATTTACTCAAGGTGAATAAGGCAAATACTCCGGCTTTGGCCACAATGGGCACAGGAGACGTGCTATCTGGCATTATAGCAGCGTACGCATCAATTCATAAAAACATTTTTGAAGCTTCATCCGCAGGCGTATATGCACATTCTAGGATTGGAGATTCGCTATACAATAAAAAGGGCTTGCACATAACCGCAGATGATTTAATTGAGGCAATACCAGAATCATTAAAGAGATTTGATATCATAGCATGATGATTGCGTGGAAGCACCGTACATTATCTTAAAAAAAGAGATACTTGAATTGCTGAAAAGAGAGGCAAAACTGCTAAATTGTCAATGCACAGAGGAAGAGATTGAAAACAGCATATCGCAATCAAAAGGAATAGGTGACATCTCCTCTTCAATAGCATTCAGGATTGCAAAACAGACAGGAAAGCGTTCTGCAGATGTTGCGGCCGAAATCGCATCACACATAAAAACCCCCAAACTTGTAAAGAGCATTAGCTCTGAAAATGGATTTATAAACTTTCATCTCAATCGTGCAATTTTTTCTTCAGAAGCAATAATGCATATATTAAAAGGAGGCTATAACGAAAATGCTTCAACGATGGGAGACAGATCCAAAGTCGTAATTGAATATATAAGCGTAAACCCTGTCCATCCCTGGCATGTAGGCCATCTTAGAAATGCCTTGATTGGAGACGCCCTTTCCAATATTTATCAATCATGCAAATATCTTGTTGTTCGGGAAAATTATCTAGATGACCTTGGACTGCAGGCAGCGGAGGCTCTTTGGGGGCTCATGAACCTTCAAAAGTTAGGAATCTCGATAGACCAGCAAAAGAAATTTGATCATATGCTTGGCGAGGTATATGTTAAAACCAATAAATTTATCGAGTCAGACCCTAAAATCATGGAAGAGATAAGAAAAACAAACAAGCTTATGGAAAATGAGGAGAGCGCCGAAGGGAAGACTCTGGAGGAAAATATGATTTTCGGTTACCTGAAAGCGGAACGGGAAACCGCATCCTCATTCGGCATATATCAAGATATTATTGTACGAGAGAGCGATATACTGCGCTTTAGGCTTTTTGACAAGGCAATAGAAGAACTAAAAGCAAAAGGAATCGCAAAATTGTATGGCGAAGGGAAATACGCCGGATGCATTGCAATTGATTTGAAAGATATAGGTACTGACGGAGCGCTTGCCGGATTGATGGAGAATGTAAAAGTGCTTGTAAGAAGCGACGGCACTCCGAATTATGCTGCAAAGGATATAGCATACCATATGTGGAAACTTGGAATTATAGAAGACAACATGCTATTTTCACCGTTTATTTCAAAGCAAAAAAATGGCAAAACATTATTTATCTCTGGAAAAGAGGGCAAAATCATGAAATTTGGGGGTGCAGACATAACGATTAGCGTAATAGACTCGCAACAGAATTTCGAGCAGCAGGTGGTAAAAGGCACAATAGAAGCGCTGCATGGAGAAAAACGCAAGGAGATAAAACACCTTGCTTATGAGGTAGTCGAACTTGAAGGTTCAAAATTATCAGGACGAAAAGGCACATGGGTTGGATATACTGCCGATGATCTTCTCAATGAGGCAAAGAGCAGGGCTTTGAAGCTCATATCTCAAAATGAAAATCTAAGAGAAGATGAAAAGGAGCGAATAGCAAATGCTGTTGGAATAGCAGCAATAAAATTCACGTTCCTAAAAATATCTCCAGAGAAGAAAATTGTCTTTTCATGGAGCACTGCATTAACTTTTGACGGTGATTCAGGACCTTACTGCCAATACACTTACGCCAGAGCATCCAGGATAATAGAGAAATCAGGCGTAAAAAACTTTGAAGATTTACCAGCAATAAGCGAAATTCCAGAAGAAGCTTTTAGCCTTATAAAGTTAATGGCTTTGTATGGAGAGATTGTAGAGAAGGCATGCAGGGAATGCAGGCCTAACATAATTGGAGAATACTTGATAGATATCTCCACATCTTTCAGCAAATTCTACGAAAATGTGCAGATACTAAAGAAGGAGGGAAACGAAAGGCAGTGGTTCCTCTCTTTAGTATTTGCTTTCAGGAAAATACTGGGGTATTCGCTTGCATTGCTAGGCATAGAGCCTATCGACAAAATGTAATATTCATCTAGGATTTGAGTAAGCATCCAAAAGGTTTCAACAGATACGGAATGACAAGGCACCTATTTGCGTAATTTAGTGATTACTAGTGATAAAATCCGCATTATTTACAGATCTTATGCTATCATGAGCTAGAATCTCTAATTACAGGGATCTATAAAGCTCCTCCATGCTTTCAAATATGAAATCAGGCTTATGGCGAAGCAGGTTATCTCTGCTATCAAATCCATTTGCCACTGCGCATGATTTTACCCCTGCAAACCTTGCAGAATCTACATCGTCTGCAGAATCACCCACGTAAATTGTATTTTTTTTATCGGATTTCAAAGATTTTATAAGGATCTCTATTCCAAGCGGGTTAGGCTTCCAAGCACCCAGCTCCTGTGCGCTTTCTATAGCATCAAAATAATTCTCGATTTTTAATCTTTCTATCTCTTTTATTACCCTGTAAATGTTGCCATTGGTCAAAAGAGCGATCTTTTTGCCGCTAGAATCTAACTCATTTAAGACCTCTCTCACTCCATTATGCAACCTCGGCACCAGAAAAGACATTGAAAGATTTATCGGCTTTGAAAGAATGCGGTTTTCAAATTCCCTGCTTTTTGATCGCAGGTCTTCTTTTTTGATTACCGCTTTGTAAGTCTCCGTTTTGGGTATCCATTTTCTTTTAGAAGCCCATTTGTAATACTTCACTGCAGGATTAAGCTTCTCATTCATAAGCCTTAGCCACTTTACGGTAGTCAATGTTCCATCCCAATCAAATATGAACGTGCTAAATCTGCTTGATAGCCCTAATTGATTCTTCACCAAATCACATCTATGCTGGGTTTCATTGGAAGGGCGCGTTTAGCCCTATCAGATTTTGACTCTTCCTCAATCTCTATCACAACCTCAGTTCCAAATTTTGAAATAAAATACTCTTTAGCTTCTTCAAAACCTTCTTTTATCTTAGAAGCTGGAATTGCATTTTCTTTCTCCAAATAATTAATCTTTTTTGAGAACCTTGAAAGAAACTCTGAAAGTATGGCTTTGTCTACTCCATTGACTTTATTAATTGCATCAGATATCTTTTTTGTGCTTACCAAAGCCTCGTATGCTTCTCTCTTCCAATCTGCAGCTATTATTATGCGTATGCAATTAGGCTTGCCTGCCTCATTCTTTGATGTTTTTGACGTTAATGATATTGCAGTCTTTATATCATCCTCAGTATCATCTATTATTTCCTCTATTTTTTCCACTTCTTGATTAATCATTTTCATGTCAGGTTCCGGCCACTTTTCTTTTAAAGCAAAAGTGTTATTTCCAAGCATATGCCATAATTCTTCTGATAGGTGTGGCATGATCGGTTGAATCATCAAAACAAGGTCGTCTAAAAATTCTTTTAATACGATTAGGTTTTTGCCGCCTTTTTCAAGATAATTTTTGATTTCAGTTATAGAATTGTAATATATCTCAACATACGCCTCTCTCAATGAGATTTGATCCATGCTTTCAGTTGCTTTTTTTATCTTAGAGTTTAGTTTAGAATATAGCCAATAATCCATATGCGACAAACTGCTTGCTTCATATTGGTCCAGGGATGATACAAGCTCATATAAAATATTGTTCTTCGCGTCAACGCTCTTTATTCCGTCTTCAGTGAAGTTTGTATCTGTGCCTATATCTGCAGAGCTGAGTTCAACAAACCTAATATTGTCTGCGCCATATTTTTTTATTCCTTGCAAAAGTGGAATTACGTTGCCAAGGCTTTTACTCATTTTTTGGCCTTCGTAAGAAACCATTCCATTTACAACAACCTGCTTTGGCCACATCTCTTTGGGCAAGATGGCCAGATGATTGTAGATATACATCATATAATGGTTATAAATCAGGTCTGGACCAGAGTGTCGAGATGTATTTACATACCAGTAGCTTACAGAGTCACGGCACTTCCTTATTGTAGCAGCATCAATACCTGTTGCCGCAGATGTCGATTCTATTTTTCCATCGCCCAAAACAACAAAATCAAAAAATTCGGGTTTTAACTGTTCCGGTTTGATTTTTTCTGATTTTAGTATATGGGAGATCGCATAGAAAACAGGATATATCGTTGAATCGGAAAGAGACTCTATGATGTGATCCGGTTCATATGGGAACTTAGTACCCAAACCCTGCGACCTCTCTGTAGCACGTAATCCTATCCATTCAGATGCCGCATTAAATGCACCTTTTAGTTGATGAGGATAAATCTTCATTTCTGGCAGAAACTCCCGCACAACATTTTTCCATTCTTTATTTCCGTAATTAATAAACCACTGATCAACAATTTTTACTATTACCTCATTGCCGCATCTGCATATCACTGGCTCTTCATTACCGATTATGTATATGGGAATTGCCGCTCCTGAAGAAATCATGTCTGTTTTTATCAGTTCGCGGGCTTCAGGCTCTGTTTTTCCCTCATATTTGCCAGTCAACATTATCCCGTGATGCGCTTCCTCTCTGTAGATTTTTTTAGTCGCTTCCTCTATCAATTTATAATCCTTTTCGGAATTGCCAG
The DNA here is from genome assembly GCA_021801905.1 of Microcaldota archaeon. Taxonomy (GTDB): domain Archaea; phylum Micrarchaeota; class Micrarchaeia; order Micrarchaeales; family Micrarchaeaceae; genus JAJZAB01. The sequence goes on from JAKABJ010000009.1 coordinate 6,922, forward strand.
TTATTGCTTCCAGGTGCGCAAGCGCTGGAATGTCTACACCATGTGACGAGTCGCCTTTGTCTTGATTCTGGATCTTTATCACTGTTTTATATTGCGCTGATGGGATGCTATAGCCTTCAAGTTTTAGCTTTTCTAGCGCCACATAATCGAAAGGAGCATGGGCAGGAACTGACATGACTATACCTGTCCCGAAACTCTCTTTTACGAAGAATCCAGGAAGTACAGGCACAACTTCACCAGTCTCTGGGTTGATGGCGCTTTTTTTCAATAGCTCCTCGGCAGAAATTGCACCCAATACTTTTAACTTAAACTGGTTGGATAAAGGTGTGACTGCGGCCGTTGAGACATAAAACTTTTCATCTCCAATCTCTATAATAGAGTATTCTGCGTCCTTGTTTATGAACAAGTTTGTCACTCCATATATAGTTTCAGGCCTATATGTGGTGCATATGAAAAATATTTCAGAATCCTTGTCCTTAAATTTTATTCCCGTCATCTCCTCTATTTCAGGGTGTACGTCATGGATCGTGTCATGCTGTCCTATGGCGCTCATATCGTTCGTGCACCATCCAACGGGATGAACTCCTTTCTCAAGATATCCTTTTTCCTTTAGCTTTGAAAATTGCCATTCTACAAACTTGCTAAAAGTGGGTTCGATCGAGACAAACTTTCGCCTCCAGTCTATGCTAAACCCTGCAGCTTTCATAGATCTGGTCATTTCTTCAGTAAAATACTCTGCAATGAACAGAGGATCAGACATCTTTTTTATAACTTCATCAGGTATGTCGAAAATTTTCAGCTCATCAATTAACTCTTGATCTGATTTTTCTATTCTTTTTGCAATTGAAAGTATGGGGATTCCAGATGCATGAAAACCCATTGGAAAAAGCACATTGAATCCCCGCATACGCAGATATCTGGCATATGTGTCTGTTGTGGCATATGTCCTTAAATGCCCTATATGGAGCGGCATGTTTACGTATGGAAATGCTGCAGTTACCAAGTAGCTCTTCTTATCATTAGGCTCTACTTCAAACGCCATTTCCTTTTCCCAAGCGTCCTGCCATCTTTTTTCTATCTCAGCGTAATCAATCATGTATTTACCCAATAATTAATATTGTTTTAATACTTTATCAAGCAAAGCTATATAATTTGTTTAGCGGGATGCTTTCATGCAAATATTTGTAATAAGAGTTATCAGCCTTATAGTAATTGGGCTAATATACATGATATTTGATCTTTTCAACAAAAGAAACATACCTTCCTGGTTTGTTTATAGCGCATTGGCTTATGGAATATTTCTCACTCTCCTCTATTTAAACTTAAGCAGCATACTGATAAGCGCGGCAATAGCCCTGGTGATATTTCTAGCAGGGTATCTGGTATATCTAAATGGCTCTCTGGGAGCAGGAGATGTTTTTGAATTTACAACATTGTCTCTCATATTGCCTTTCCAGGCATTTCCTCTTCTCTCAACTATAGGACAGCTAGGCCTGCCTTTTATAATATCCATATTCATGGCAACTGGAATTGCTGCGCTCGTAATAGTCCCTATATACTATCTTCCCAAATCACGAATCAGGCATATCAGAATAGGAAAAGAGATACCGAAGGGAGATTTGGGAAAGGCAATATTGGTAAGCGCGATCTACCTGCTTTTTGCCATATTTTTAATTGTTGATATTGGAGTCAGCATTGAAGGAATGGCCGTACTAATCCTCCTCATACTCGGCTCCGCCATGATAATGCTTTTCCAAAAACCTATAGCCGAATTCATGATAGAATACGTTGATGTTAATAAATTTGAAGCAGGAGACATGATAGCAATAAATCTTATGTCGCCTTATTCGATTGCAAATGCAAAAAAGCGCGTTAAGAGTTTCGGCAAACTTGTTACTCCGAAATTAATAGCTGAGCTGAAAAGAAAGAGGATAAAAAATAAGTTTCCTGTTTACAAGAGGGCAGTGCCTCTGGCCGCTCCGATCTTTATCGGCATCATTACCTCGTTGCTTTTTGGTAATTTAATACTTCTATTGGTTGTGCATTGAAAATCAACTGGCTTTTAGCACTACCGAACCTGTGACTGTAGTTTGGAACGAAGTGGCAAGGTTTGTATAGTTTATTATCAGATAGCCGCGGTAGATGCTTCCAGATTTCCCGCTAAATTGCACTGTGCTGTTAACATAACAAGGTATGGAGATAGTGACATTACCTCCAACAGCTATGTCATTAGCCTGAAACTTCGGAGGATTTGCAGGTATTGCCTGCAAACTGTTGCAGTATGCCGCAGTTATATTTATAGGATAGCTTGTGCCCTGCTTTATTCCAACCGTCAAGAGCCCGTTTGCAGTGAATGCGGTATTGAAGCATTCAAATGACGATGGAAGGAAGCAGCTAGTGTGCACATACGAATTTGAATTAAACACACCTGCAACTTCAAGAATTAGCAATGCAATTACTATTATAAGAAGAGCCCATCCGTATGTTATTATATACTCTACAGCGCTTTGCAGCCTAATTTCCATTTTATGACATCCTCCAACGACTAAATGCCGTTAATCTCTCTGCATTTGCAGAATCTTTCTCTCTTATAAGAGAACAGCCTCTTGAACCCTTCCATCAAGTCTGGTTTCCTTCATCAATATTCTCTTTTTGTTTTCAATCCTTATATATATTTTATGCCTCTAAACCGCCAAAAAGGGTTCTGCCTCTTATGAAATAAAGTTTATTGAATAAGAGCCGCTTGTGTAGTCTAATGAATTGGCTGTAAACGAAGAGGTTGTTGGCTCAGACGCCTTAACCATCACTATTGCTGTGCCATTAGCCCCTGTTGTTGAAATACTGGGATTTATTGTAACATATTGTGATGATGCAGAAAAATTAACCACTGCGCCTTTCAAAGGATATCCTGCCAGCATAACATTTGCATAGAGATAGGCAGGCTGCCCTATATTGATGTTTCCTCCATTGCTATTGCTGCTTAGGCTTATGGTGATTTTCGTGTTTATTACTGGCTGGGAAGGCCCTGTAAAAGATCCAATATAAGTCTCGATTCTTGAATCCTTGCAGGTTGAAGAGCTATAGTTTATTGCAAATGCGCAGTTTGAAACATTCAGATAAATCTTGCCGGATAATATATTATTTATTTTCACGTATTCCGATATCGGAACTGTGCATATTATGTCACCTCCAGGAGAGACAAAATATGGATTGCAACCTGTTGGAGTGGTATTTACTCCTTTTATGTTTATGAATACGCTGGGGTTAACTATCGGATAAACCTGGGAGTTAGAGAGCAGAATTATGATGTTGGTAGAGAGTGCGCTTGTATTTGTTGCAACTATAACATCCCTGCAGTTAATAGGAACAACCATGCTGCATGACGCCGGAGTTATTGAAGATGGGACCAGTATGAATAGATACAGGAATGAAACGAATGCGATGATTAGAAGAAGAGCCCATCCGTATGTTGTAATGAAATCTACTGCTGACTGCAGCCGCATCGAGCTTTTGCCAAGATTATAAATGCCTTTAAATTTTATGGACACCGAAATACCTTTTAATAGACCAGCTAAAAAGATATTCGTAGAATAGTATTAAAACAGGTATCATAATGGGAATTATATCAGCATTTATGCGCCTTACTAGAATAGAGCACAGCATCATGCTCGTAATTGCAGTTGCAGCAGCAGAGCTTATAAGCGGAGCCCTGCCTGGTTTGCAGATCTTAATCCTGAGCTTTATCACCCCTATCTTCATAAGCATGGGATCTTTCGCAATAAACGACTATTTTGATGTCGAGGCGGATAAGCGAAATAAAATGATGAATAGGCCAATAGTATCTGGAGAGATAACAAAAAAGAGCGCATTGACCATATCAATGTGCTGCTTTGCAATAGGGGTTATCGCAAGCATATTCATCAACACAGATGCATTTTTGATCACAGTCATACCTGCCGCTTTTGCCATTCTCTACAGCTACAGGCTTAAGGACCTCGCGCTGATAGGAAATGCATATATAGGCGTGTCAATGGGAATACCGTTCCTATACGGAAATTTTGTCGTCTCTCCTGTGCTGTCCAACGCGATATTGGCAATATTTTTCATAGCGTTCCTAAGCGGCCTTGCAAGGGAGATTCATGGAATGATAAGAGATTATAAAGGTGATTCAATTGCAAGGAGCACCAAGAACCTTGTGCACTATATTGGAGCGCAGGCTTCTGCCAACATCGCATTTATTCTCTATGCCGAAGCGATATTAATAAGCATATTCGTCTTCTTCTTCATAAAGCCTTTTGAGTTCAGCCTTGTATATGCTTTGTTCATAGGAATCGCGGACATAATGCTTGCGTATACTGCGATAACGTGCATGCTGCATGTTAACAGCAGAATGATTTATATTCGTGCGCGAAATATAAGCCTTGCAGCAATGAGTTTGGTGCTGTTTGGCTATCTTCTTGTACCTCTTGTTCACATAGCCTTATGATCAGGCTTCCTTAATGGATTTGGTTTCAAGTTTTGCTTCGAATCCATCTACTGTCTCTGTGAATTCCTGGTCTGTCTTTATCACGCCTCTCGCTTTTAGGACCTCCCTCGCCAACAAATAGTAGATGAGAGCGAGAGATTTCCTGCCTCTATTGTTAGCTGGAACTACGAAGTCTATAAATTTTGTAGAGTTATCCGTATCGCTAAGGGCAATTATAGGCATGTTTACTTTGCTTGCTTCGTTTACAGCCTGCTTTTCGTTTCTAGAGTCGCTTATCAGAATGAGCTTTGGTTCTATGAAATCCTGCCTGTTCGGATTTGTGAAGATTCCAGGAGTTACCCTGCCTTTTATGAACTTTGCTCCTATGGCTTCAGCAAATTTCTGAGCCGGAACTATTGCATATATTCTTGATGCAGTTACTATTACCTCTTGAGGATTAAGCCTGGCAATCATAGAAGCTGCAATTTTTATCCTAGAGTCTATTGTCTTTATATCAAGCAGGTACAGCCCATCATCCCTTATTTTATAGATAAATTTCTTCATCCCCGGGCTTTTTGTTTTCGTGGCTATGTGTATTCCTGCCTCTAGATAATTGTTCTGCTCAATAAGCAGTTGCTGTTGTTCTTCAACCATTATATCATTCTCTTTATATGGGGCCGCCGAGAGTTTCAGCGTTAGCTTTTGAACTCGGGTCGCTACCACCCCAAGGTAGAAGCCTACCAAGCTAGCAGACGGCCCCCGATAATCTTTTACCTCTTTCCTTTTATTACTTACCTCTTTGAATTCTTCTATTTCTTTCCTATCTTTATAAATTCATCTATAAGTTCTACATTGCTTATCATCATGCGCCTGCAGCAGTATCTTTTTATTCCCATGCTGTCTAAAACTGTGCCTGCATCTTCGTGTTCATGATTTACCCTCCTGTCGTATTCCTCCCACTTGTCTGCAATCACTGCACCGCAACTAAAGCATCTTACAGGTATCATCATGGTTATCACTTTTTGTCTTGCTAAAAATCATCTGTACGAAGTCTGCTCCTTTGCCCTGGCTTTAGGTCCGAGAGGTTTCTTCGGCTCAACTCTTCTGTAATCATCTACTAGGAGGCTCCTGTCGTATCTCATATACTCCTTTCTTATCGTATCTGTATCTGAAAATTCTGATATCCCTTTTGCTATTGTGCTTCTCGCCGCCTGAACCTGCCCGCTTATTCCGCCTCCCCTTGTGCTTATCATTATGTCAAGCTTGTTTGCCATTCCTTTTGTTATGCTTGAAAGATTCACTGGCTCAAGCATCATCGCCTTGTATATCTCATTCTCTATGGCGTTTATGTCAGTTCCATTAAGCCTTATTCTTCCAGAGCCAAGTTTTATAGAGGCTCTGGCAATTGCCTCTTTCCTTTTGCTCTTTACATTTATTACTCTCTCGGATTTTTTCGATGACTTTTTCTTGGCAGACGATTTCTTCTCCTTTGCAGCAGTTCCAGCATCAGCTTTATTGTGCACATCTCTCTGCACAGTTGCATTTTCTGCATTATCTTTTTTATCTTCCATTGCAATCATCTATTATTATATCCAAGCAGGCCTGAAAGCTCTTTGACTGTCATGCTTCTGACATACATGGATTTCGGGTCTTTTGCCTCTGTCTCTATAAGCTTCTTTGAAGCTAATTCTTCAGGCATTCCTATATAGACCTTAAGCCTCTTATATGCTGCTTTTCCTGTAGGCTTCCTATACGGAAGCATTCCTCTTACAACTCTCTTGACAAGAAGATCTGGTCTTCTAGGCCAGTAAGGAGAATGCTCAGGGTTCGCCTTCTCCTTCAAATTCACTCTCGTCATGTACTTTTTAACAATATCCTTTCTGTTCCCGCTTATTATAGCAGATTCTGCATTTATTATGCAGACCTCATTACCTTGAAGTATGCTCTTTGCTACATGGCTCGCAAGTCTTCCCAATATCTTTCCTTGAGCATCATAAACGAGCAATCCTTCTCCTTTTTTACCTGCTGCCATTTTATCATCTTATTATGCTTACTCTCTTCTGTCCTATTATTGACTTAAGGTCCATAAGGCTGCATCCTGATTTTTTCATCTTTTCTGCTGCAGCAGCAGAGTACTCTAGCGCCGCTATGCTTATCTTATGATCCATCTCCCCAGTGGAAAGAACTTTGCCAGGCACAACGATGACATCTCCCTCCTTAGTATTCTTGTTTATTTTGTATATGTTCACAGAGATTCTTTCCCTTGATGGTACTAAAAGCAGTTCATTAACGCGGCTCCATACCTTGCCCTGCTTCTGATCCGCGCTCAAGCTGCTCAGAATTCCGTTCCATTCTTTTATGTCCGTTCTTTCGAAATGCAATTTCATTCAAACACATATTTGCGGGGGGAGAGATTTGAACTCTCGCAGTCACTAAAGACACAGGAGTTCTGCGCACTTGAAGTGCACCTCAGTCCTGCGCATTTGGCCATGCTCTGCCACCCCCGCTCAAAGCTTCTTGGCTTTTGCTGTAAGTGCCTCGGCCTGCTCCTCTATTGCACCTAAAGCCTTATTAATTATTTGCCTGGGTGGCATCTGACCGAATGACTCAACGTAAAATTCAAATACTCCTTCCCCTTTTTGATCGTAAGTTACTAATCCTGGCTGAAACTTTGCATGCTTGGATCCTGTGCCCATCCTCGCTTTGCCATCCAGCCTTATCCTCTGCCCTTCTGCAAGTTTTATAACAGGTATGGCACCGTTTGAAACCTTTACCTCCTTGTCTGATGATGTTATATCATTTGAATATACTGTTTTTGGGCCTTCAGCTTCCAAAGAAAACAGCACCTCGTCCTTGATACTATATCCTTTTGCCGGAGTTGATATTGGTATCAGCCCAATTCTATGGGCGATGTACTCGTCGAACATCGCGCTCGAATTTTCATATATCGTAACTGAGTCTATGGCGAATGCCGGCACGCCAGATATCGCCTCCCTTCTCAGTGCATTCGCATATGCATTGGTTGCATCTTTAAGCGTGAAACGCAGCACATTTCCATTATCCTCTAAGATTTCTATTTTCATTTACTCACTGTTAAAGATAAATAGTTAATTAAAGTTATGAAAATAAGATTTATAAAGGTAGGGGCAAAAACTCACTCTGGATATAATAATCATCAAGTAGAACTTATAGTGTGAAATATTTGACATTTGAGTCTTTTTTGATTGGAGATTTGACAGGGCACGACTTCAATTCAAAGCAGTATCTTCGTTCATTCAAGGCAAGGCCGCATGTATCAAAAGAGAAGGTGGATTCTGCTGATGGCTCCGTATATATTAATAACGGGCAGCAGTGGAGCCAGATTGACTACGATGAAATGAAGAAGAGATACATCTGCGCAACATCTCTTACATATGAGATCTTCGTAAGCATATACGACGTGAATTCAAGAAGCGCATTCGCAGCCAGATGCACGGATTTCACAAAAACTTTGGCTGAAAGCATGGATGCTTTTATAAAGAAGCTAAAAAAGCCAAATCTCGAAGCACGGATAATAGGGCTGCAAAACAAGAGCGATACAGATGCTTTGCTCCACATAAGCAACTGGATTTCTAAGAAGAAAATCCCATTATTCGAGATAGACCTTTTTGGCCCTTCTGTGAGGAATATTGCAATAGATCTCCATACTGGGATGAGCTTCAATATTCTTATGGAAAACAGGCTTTACAAACCTGGCGAATTGGAGAACAAGATGACATTGGAGCAGTTTCAGAGGACTCTCAGGAACCCAGCTTCTTGACTGGCCAGTTTGCATATCTGCCTATTCCTTTAATCTTTGCAATTTATGTTTGATGCTGCAGAAAGCAATTATATTCAAATTTGGAGAAGGCCCTATAACGAAACATCTTTTTCACTCTGCTAATTTGCCGCAACTCTGCTTTACCCTGCGACAAAATGGGCAGTGTAGTTGAGCATTATGAGCATTATCCTCCCCATCACCGGCACCTTGCTTGTCATCTGACTTATTATCCTAAGGTCTTTTCTTTTTACAGCTCCGAACAAGCCAAGAGCTATGGGGTAGATGAGTATTACCTCGATAGCAGCAACTATTAGCAATGGTATGAAATTATTTCCCAAAATCAGAATTGCAGGAGTTATAAGTAGCATTGTTACCACATTGGCAGCGAGTATTAGGATCAGCTTTTTCGAATCGAAATTAAACTTGTATAGCTTCACGCTCTTTGCTATAAAAAAGACATCCGTAAGCAACGGGGTTATCGCATATAGTATTATAATCAGCCCAAGTCCATTCAAGACGGGCAATATTATCGGCAAAAGGATGAGCTGGATGGCCGCGATTATAAGGTTATACTTCAGGACCGCCTTCACCTCTTTTGCACTTATTAGAAGCGTAGATGCATACCCTCCTGCAAGCCCTGCGAGGGTGCCTATCGACATTATCGCTATGTATAGCGGGGCTATCGAATATACGCCGCTGAATGCAACATACGAGAAAGGCTTTGCAAGAACTGCTATAAAGAGAAGTATTGGGGCCAGCATTAATACAGAATAGTATATGGTATAGTTGAAGAACCTGCCTATGTTCTTTCTTGTCCTCTTATTTACAAGAGTTGTCGAGAACATTGCGAGAAGAGATACGCTGATCGAACCTGATATAACATCTATAAGTGAATTCACCCTAGACGCAACTCCAAAATTCCCTATTACGAACGTGGTTGCAAATATCCCGAGAACGATCAGAGAGAGGTTGCTGGTTACAGACTGTACTGCATTCGCACCTGCAACAGGCAGAGAAAATCTGAATATCTTCTTTATGGACTCTTTTGAAGGCATAACGAACATTCTAAGCTTATTCTTCACGTATATGAGGTATAACGAATAGACAAATGCGGCAGAGTAGCCGATTATTAGGCCTATTATCGGACCGGCTGGCCCTAACCCAAGCAAAACTAACAGGATCGCGATGCCAGCCTGAAGTACCGCCTGCATCGTGCTTATGGCGGCTATATGCGATCCCTTATTGAAGCCCAATAATGCAGAATAAGATGCACCGAAAAGCATTGAGGAGAGTATGGATATGGATGCAATCTCTATGAAGATTGTATAAGAAGGATTATGAAACACATATGTGGCAATCAGGCCGCTTATAGAAAACGAGATAACTGCAAAAATTATCCCAGTTATCAGCGTAACTGCAAATGAATTTGCAAGAAGATCCTCCACTGCTCCCTTGTCCTTCCTGTGCAGATGCTCTGGAATGAATTTGTTCAGGGCAGTGCTTACTCCAAGGTTTCCTACAGATCCAAATAGGCCTGACACAGCCAATGCAAGTGCATAAATCCCATAGCCTGAGGGGCCCAGCAGTCTTGCCAATGCTATAAACGCCAGCCCGAGAAATATTATCGAGGAAAACTTGCCTATAAGTACGAAAGTTGCAGTGCTTGCTGTCTCTGCCCCTATGGCACTAACCTCTGAGTCTATAGTATCTGATATCGAAGTGCTGTAGGAGGCCATACCATTCAACATCTGGGCTTCTATTTATTACACTAATACTTATCTTTTAGCCTGTATTAATAATATTATAGAAGGTTTTTAGTTTATTTGCACTCTATTAATATGTATAAGGTAGGTATTTTGACTGAACGCGTAATCGTCTTTGCTGTAGACATAGACAATGACCTATACAGGAAGGCAAAAATAGCAGGGCCAGTCATAGGCAGGGAAGCAAACCTTAAAGCCGCTGCAAAGCTTGCCCTTGCAGACCCACAGGAATCTGATGCAAATACTATGTTTGAAGCAGTGAAGAAGTATGATGAATTAAAGAAAAAAGGCTATTCTGTATCTGTAGCTACGATAACCGGTGCTGAGAAAGAGGGATATGCTGCAGACTCGGCAGTTGCGAGGCAGATAGACTTAGTTCTTGATAAGTTCAAGGCAGACTTCTGCGTCCTTGTGACGGACGGAGCAAGCGACATGAGAGTTCTTCCAATATTAAAGACAAGGATAAAAGTAAACAGCGTAGACTTTGTAAGAATACACCAGGCTGAAGCTCTGGAAGGCACATATTTCACAATATTCGAGAAACTTAAGGAGCCACATTATGCAAGAATCGTTTTCGGCATACCCGCTGTGCTTCTGCTTCTTTTTGCACTGAGCTACTATTTCAACTATGGCTGGCAGCTACCTGCAGCTCTTATAGGAATCTATCTAATATCTAAAGGATTCGGAATAGAGGACTCCCTGGTAAACTCTTTCAAAGGATTTGGCTTCAGTGTAGAGCGTATGAGTTTTGTATTCTATACCAGCTCCATAATCTTTTTCTTAATAAGCCTGATAATAGGCTATGGGGCATACACTTCCGCTGCTTCCACAACTACAAACCCGCTTGTGCTTTCATCTTATGCTTTGGAGGGATTCCTCATACTCTTCCCAATAAGCCTTGTATTATACCTGATTGGTAGGGTCCTGGACATGGAGAACAAGCGCATGAGATATAGGGCAATAATGCAGGGCACATACATGGGCTACGGCATAATCACCATAGCAATAATTTATCTTGCCACAGCATGGATAATCGGGCAGCTGTATTTCTGGCAGTTCATTCTTTTCAGCACCATCGTAATTATTTTTGGCTACCTTGTATCTAAAACAAGCAATGTCCTCAGGAGCAGGGCTATTAGGAGGTCAAGAATAAAGGACAAGCATGTAATAAACGACATAGGCGCGTATGTAGGAAAGGTTACGGCAGTTGATACAAAGCGCGGAATAATGATGATAAAGACAGACTATGGAAATGTGATAAGATACGACATAGACAGGATAACAAGCATATCTGACAGGATAATAGTCAAGTAACTCTGGCATTATTTGTAATCCTGGCTAACCATGGCTTTGTATTTTTCATTGGTAAGGTTTATATATGGCTGAATATAACAATAAAACCATTGTTCTGCATGAACTTATAGGCTTGAAGGTCGAAGTTTTCAGAAGCAATGATAGTTCAATGGAAAAAATGAAAGGAATAGTGATAGACGAGACCAAAAATACGTTCCTGGTCCGTACGCCTTTAGGGGATAAGAGGATCCCAAAAAGCACATCAACATTTAAATTCCTTTTCGGAAGAAATAAGTTCATTATAAATGGAGAAGAAATCTGCTTTAGGCCATATGAGCGTCTTGAGAAGAGCTTTAAGTTCTACAAAAGAAGGCGCATTTAAAGCAAGGAGAACAAAATAACGAGATGATTGATTGGAATGTAAAGATCCAAAATGTCCTATGCACGGCAGTCTTAAGACGCACGGCAACAGAATGGAGGGAACTGTAGTTAGCGGAAAAGCCAACAAGACCGTCATAGTGCAAAGAGAATATAATACTTTTCTAAAAAAATATGAAAGGTCCTTAAGGAACACCTCTAGGATACCTGCGTACAATCCCGCATGCATAAATGCCAAGGAAGGGGAACAAGTAATTATATCTGGCTGCAGAAGGCTTAGCAAAACTAAATCATTTGTAGTTGTTAAAGTATTGGGGAGGAAATCTTCATGAAAGGATTATCTACAAAAATATCAAGGTCACTCATACCGAGCTCTGTGCTGACCTGCGCAGACAATAGCGGAGCCAAAACTCTTATGATAATAAATAAGATAGGTAAAGCTGGAAAGAAAGGAAGGCTTGCCACATCCGGAATAGGGGATATAGTCATGGCAAGCGTAAAGAGCGGCAATCCTCAGTACATAAAGAAGAAAGTAAGAGTGGTAATAATAAGGCAGAAGCAGCCCATAAGGAGGGCTAACGGCATGAGGGTAAGATTTGAGGACAATGCAGGGATACTAATTACTGACAGCAACCTGGCAGTTGGCACGGAAGTCAAGGGCGCAATGGCAAGGGAAGTTGTGGAGAGATATATAAAACTGGCAGGCATAGCCTCGAGAGTGGTGTAATGATACAAAGCAGCAAACCGAGGAAACAGAGATTATTCAGGTATACCGCCCCGCTGCACGAAAGGCAAAAATTTGTCCACGCTCATGTTGACAAGCAGCTTAGAGAAAAACTGAAGCTCAAAAAAAGGGCAATACAGATTTCAAGAGGAGATAGCGTAAAGGTAATGGCAGGATCCAAGAAAGGCGCTACAGGAAAAGTCACAATGGTAAACCTGAGGTCCGGAAGAATATTTATAGACACAATGAAGAGAAAGAATGCAAAAGGAAAGGAATTAGGAGTATCGATAAGCAGCAGCAATGTTTACATTACTGACATTAATCTTTCTGACAAGGTCAGGGCTGCAAAATTGAATCTAAAATATCAGCCCGAAAAAAAAGAGCAGAAAGTTGAAAAGGCGCAAGAAGGCAGCCTTCCTGCAGAAAAACCTGCGGAGCCAAAAAACGCGCCTACTGATGTTGACGCTGCTGAGGTCAAAAGCACTGCGGTGAAATAAAATGGCAAAAAAAGGAAATGTAAGACATATAAAGTCACTCTCAGCACCATCCTACCTTAATATACATAGAAAGGAAAATAAGTACACAGCAAAGCCAATGCCAGGCAGGCATTCTCTCGAAAGAGGAATTCCACTCATCTCTTTTGCAAGAAAGATAGGGGTATCAAATTCTTCCAGGTATATAAAAAGAGTAATAAAAAGGGGAGGAATCTCTGTAAATGGCAAGACAATAAAGCAAACACATTATGCTTTAGGGCTCAATGATAATATCGAGATGAAGGATGCTGGAAAAAGCTATATAATCGGGATAAATAAGGGGGCGCAGATAGACATAAGGGAAGGGAATGGAAATCAGGGGAGAGTATGCAAAGTGGTGCAGAAATACAAGACAAAAGGCAACAAGATCATGATAAGGCTACACGATGGAGAGGTATTCAAAGCCAATGATAATGGAATCGGAGTTAATGATTCAATTTTAATAAAAGGAACTGATGCATCAGCAGGCAAGGTGCTCAAGCTCGATGTGGGGCGCAGATGCCTGGTAATAGACGGCATTCATGTAGGGGTCCTTGGAGTTGTTGAGAGCATACAAAAAGGCTCTGCAATATCAAAGGCGACCGCAAGAATAAAGAGCGAAAGCGGAGCGAATTTTGACACGATGCTTGACAATATAATGGTAGTTGAATAATATGGAAAGTAACCCTATGAAGAGTATAGGAATAAACAAGGTTGTAGTCAATATAGGGAGCGGCAACGAGGAAAAACATGCAGATTCCGCAAGGAAGCTTATAGAGCTTGTCACAGGAAGGAAACCTGCAGATGAGATTTCAAAGAACAGGAGGCCGGCGTTCAAAATAACAAGAGGGCAGCGCATAGGCGCTTTTGTAACTTTAAGGGGCAGGCATGCAACAGATACTCTGAAAAAATTGCTAGATGCTGCTGATAACAAGGTAAAGCTTTCAGGCATTACAACAAATTCCCTAAGCTTCGGAATAAGGGAGTACATAGACATACGCGGAGTCAAGTATGATCCTTCCATAGGCATGATGGGAATGAACATCAATGTCTCCTTCAGCAGGAAGGGGCAGAGAGTGAAGAACAGGAAAAAGCTCTCTGGAAGAATACCTGACAGGCACGGAAAGATAGGAACAGATGAGATAAAGGAGTATATGGCAAAAGAATTCAAGGCAGAATTTAGCTGATGATTTAATGCAGATAAGATTGGAAGAAAAATTCAAAGGCAAAGGCATACGCAAATGCAGGATGTGCGGAAACGTGCGCGGACTGATAAGGTCCCATAGGCTATACATTTGCAGGAAATGCTTCAGGGAGAGTGCAAAAGGAATGGGCTTTAAGAAATACGGATGATATTATGGATAGATTTTCTGACGCTATAAATACTATAAAGACAAACGAAAGGATAGGCAGAGTGGAGTGCACAATGCCCTCGACTAAATTACTCAAAGCGGCACTGAATGTAATGAAGAGAGAGTCCTACATAAAGGACTATGAGGAGTTTTCAGAAGGGCATAAAAACATGCTGAAGGTCTATCTGTCTAATAAGATAAACGAGATAGGCGTTATAAAACCAAGGTATGCGATAGGAAAAGATGACATACGAAGATATGAAGCAAGATACATACCGAGCAAGGATTTCGGAATACTTCTGATATCAACATCCAAAGGCATTGTCACCAACAGAGAGGCGGTAGCCAATGGGGTAGGAGGAAGATTGCTCGCTTACGTATATTGAGTGTTTAAATGGCCGAAATAAAGATTCCAGAAGGAGTGAACGTTTCAATAGACTCAGGCGTAGTGATAACAAAGGGCAGCCTTGGAACAAATAAGCGCAAGATCAACTCAACGCTGCTTGAAGTATCAAAAACAGATGATAAAATCATAATAATCCCGATAAAATCAAAAATCCTGGGAGCAAAAGCTGCAATGTCTGAAAATTCTTTTGCAAAGGAGCTCATGAATGATATGAAAGGAGTAACAAAGCATTTTGAGATAACAATGCAGACCACCCATTCTCATTTCCCACTAGTCCTGGAAGTGAAAGGTGACTCTCTGCTAATAAAGAACATGATAGGCGAAAGGGCGCCAAGAAGCGCAAAGATAGCCGGAGGGACAAAAGTAGAAGTTAAAGGGCAGAACGTGCGGGTGTACGGAACAAGCCTTGATGATGTATCACAAACCGCTGCCAATATAAGGAAGGCATGCAAAATAGTAAAGAAAGACGAAAGAGTCTTCCAAGATGGAGTATATTACGCTTTAGAGGAATGATGCTTGTGGCAGAGAAAAGATCCCATCCTAAATTCAATGTGCCGAATTTCGGAGCGAAGCACAGGAAAAGAGTCAGAGAGAGATGGAGGAAGCAAAGAGGCATAGATAACAAGAAAAGGATAAAGAAAGATTTTATGGGAGCAGAGCCCAATATTGGATATGGAAACCCCGAAAGCCTGAGAGGGGTGAGGGCATCTGGAAAAAGGCTCAAAACGGTGCAGAATGGCAAAGAATTAGAGGCTATAGTCCAGAATGAAGGCGCAGATTCTTACGAATTTGCAATCGGACATGCGGTTTCTAAAAGAAAGAGAGCAGAAATAGCAAAGCTTGCCGGAAACCTAGGAGCAAAAATTGTGAATAATGGGAGAACATGAGCGTAAAACTTACAAGAAGAATTGCCGCAAGAATAATGAAAAGAGGAGAGACGAAGATCCTTATAAAGAAGGATGCAGTTGCGGATGCGCAGAAAGCGATAACAGCAGATGATGTAAGGGATATGATAAAATCAGGTAAGATATATTCAAGGAAAGAAAAAAGAAACATTAGCCTTAGATCATCCATAATTTCCATGAAGAAGGCGCAGGGTAGAAGGAGAGGCGCAGGAAGAAGAAAAGGCAGCGCCAAAACAAGGTCGTCTGTTGATTACAAGAAAAGCATAAGGGGGCAGAGAAGAGTACTAAAGAAGCTCAAGGCGGAAAAAGCGATAAACAATCAAACATACAAGAAGTTTTATCGTCTTGTAAAAGGAGGCACTTTCAAAAGCAAAGGCTTCCTAATAAGCCAGATGCAGAACAACGGAGTCAGCATAAATGAGGAGATGGCAAAGCAATTGAGGCATATATGAGCATGGTTATATGGTGTATAGACACATAAGAGCGAGGAGGAGGTCTTCACAGACCAATTACAAGAGAAGAATAGCGCTGCTTAAGGGAGGTATGCCCAGGATAGTCATAAGAAAAACAAATAAAAGGATAATAGCGCAGGTTGTGTCTTACAGCGAAACAGGAGACAAGACAATCGCATATGCAGATTCAAATGAACTCATAAAGGAGGGATGGCCATCAAGGGCGAACACTCCAACTGCATATCTTACAGGAATGCTTCTTGCCAAGAAAGGAAAAGGAATTATAGAGGGCCCAGTTGTGCTTGACATAGGGGTGCACAAGCCGATAAAATCATCTGTGATATTTGCAGGCGCAATGGGCGCTGCTGACGGCGGAATAAAGCTTTTAGGCAATATAGAGGGCAGCGATGAGAGAATAAAAGGGGCCCACATAGCTGCATATTCTAAAGAAGGCAAAAACCCTTCATATAAAAAAGAGGGAATCGATGCCTCAAGAATAACAGAATTGTTTGAAGAGACAAAAAAGAAAATTATGAAGTGATGCGTTGGAAGATAGATATAGAAGAAGAGAGGAAGAGCCCAGATTCAATATAGAAGCATGGCAGCCGCACACAGATATAGGCAAAAGAGTAAAGAATCATGAGATAACCTCTATAGAGCAGATTTTCCACGAAGGAAAGCACATACGCGAAGTTGAGATAGTTGATGCTTTGCTTCCTGACATAAAGAATGAGGTTATAGAAATTGCAAACGTACAGAGGATGACAAAAAACAACAGAAGGGCCAAATTCAGGGTAACTGCCATAGTGGGCGACGGCAAAGGCCATGTTGGAGTAGGATGGGGCAAAGAGGCAGAGGTCAAGGCAGCAATAGACCGTGCGATAAAGAATGCAAAGGAGAATATCATACCAATAATATTCGGATGCGGATCATGGCAGTGCATGTGCGGAATGCCTCATAGCATACCGATTACAGCAAAAGGAAAATGCGGAAGCGTAGAGATAATACTGAAGCCTGCACCAAGAGGGTTGGGGGTTGTAGCAAGCGAACCTGTAAAAAAGATGCTTGAGCTCGGAGGCGTAAAAGACCTATGGAGCTTCTCCAGAGGCAGGACAAGGGCAAGATACAACACCCTGCTTGCTACGTACAGGGCACTTAGAAATGAGGCTTCAATGAAGAATATGGCTTTGATCGAAGCCAAGGAAAGATGAGAAGTTGAAGGCGGAAGAGCTTGTTGTAGTCCCTGGAGATAGGCTCTCGACAGAAGAAGAGCGCTCTCCCGGATCTAATGTTTATACAGAGGACGGCTATGTTTATGCAGCAGCCTGCGGAAAAGTAGAGGTAAAGGACAGGAGCATAAATGTAAGGCAGCTCAAGGAGGTAATGCCATTTCAGCCTGGAATGAAGGTTATTGGTGAAGTAACTGAAAGCATGAAAAGCGTGGTCTTCATAAAAATAAGCAAGATTAATCACGGAGCAAAGGAATATGCATCAAGTAAGGATGGAAAGATAATCATAAGGAGGGAGAGGAGGGGCTTTGGAGACCGAAATAACTTCAAGCCGCAGCACGGCGAAAGAAACGAAAGCGAGGAAAAACCTTGCAAGAAAGGCGATGTTATTATAGCCAATGTAATAGCCGAAGAAAAAGACATATATCTATTGGGGGTTGCAGGACCCGAGGCTGGCGTGATATACTCCAAATGCAGCGTATGCGGAGAAATGCTTAAGAAGGGCGACAGGCCAAGCATATTGCTTTGCAATAATTGCAGGAGGGCGGAGAGGCGAAAGGTAAGCACGCTTTATGGAAATTCAAAAGAAATAAAAAATCTGTTTTCACAATAAGGCTGATAATATGGAGATAAAGGCAATAAAAAATGAAGGCAAGGAGCTTATTTTGGAATTTGACTCCAAGGACATGACATTCCCTGACCTTGTAGCGCACGAACTCCTTAATGATAGCGATGTTAGCTTTGCAGGCGCTAGCATAAGCCACCCTGAGATGGGGCTTCCCATACTTGTTATAAGAACCACAAAGAAAAATGCAAGCGCAGCTCTTGAAAGCGCATTGAAAAGGATAGAGGAGAATGCTGCTGAGCTTAGAGAAGATTTTGCTAAAAAGAAGGGTTGACCAGGACTGCACTTCCTGCTTTATTTATTCTTAGTTGCACCACATCCTACTAAAGCTTAGTTGCAAAATGAGAACCTAAAGGAAGATTTAGAAGTTAATTATTGTAATCTTAAGGCAAATTAATCGAAGGCCCTCCGCCTCCGTCAAAACCTCCTCCTCCAGATCCATATCCGGATATCTCCACCCAAGCATCTTCAGAATATGAAGGTATTGGGACAGGGTATGGTTTTTGCGCAATCCACGTGCCAACTGCGCCGTTGTTGACCGTTGCAGAATAAACGGATTGGTTAGCTCCTGCGCCTCCAACACAATAAATATATCCGCTGAAGATGGCACACCCGCCATTATACATTTCCGCAGGGTATAAATTTGGCTGCAAAGTCCACGGACCTATCGTGCCAGAAGAGACTTGCGCAGAATAAACCGCCTTTTGGTTGGGGTAGTATGATGTTCCAACACAATATATGTAACCGTTATAAATTGAGCATCCCGCAAACGCCATATCTACAGGATAGCTTCTTTGCGCTACCCACTGGCCTATTGTGCCAGCGGATACCGCAGCCGAATACTCTTCTGTCAAAGTGGTTGCATTTTTTGCATTTCCAATACAATACATATACCCATTGTATATCGAACATCCTGCTCCGTATATGCCAGCAGGGTAATTTATCTGGCGCGTCCAGCTGCCTATTGTGCCTGAACTTACTGGAGCAGAATAAGTTCTGTTTGAAGGGCCTACACCACTACCTACGCAATATATATACCCTTGGTATATAGAGCATCCTGCTTGCTCAAGCCCGATAGGATATGCTGTCTGGGCTGTCCACGTACCTACAGTTCCGCCCGTTATCGGAGCGGAATATGTTAAATTAAGCCGTGTTCCTTCTGAACCAACGCAATAGATGAAATTAGAATATATCGAACATCCGGTAGTTGATATGTTCATAGGCAGCCTTGTCTGGGTTAACCAGCCATTCACATTTCCTTGAGATATTTCTGAAGAATATACCGCAGTAACTACTGAATTTGAAACTATG
>JAKABJ010000029.1 GCA_021801905.1 Microcaldota archaeon
TGAAAAAGCATAATAATTTGAAAGGCCAATGTAGTGGATGACTGCCGGTGATACTACCTTCACTTCAAAAGTACGTGATACTGCACTGGTGTTATTATGATTTACTTTGAAATAAAAATAAAGAGTGGATTTGGTTTGCGATATATAATTTGATGTGAATACATTTCCAGATTGGCTTGTAATTAAAGAAGTCCTAGCCTTCGAGGCATTCGATTTACGATGCACCACATAGAAATTACCAGTATATGAAGATGAACTGCCAGGTACATTAGCAGAAAGGTTTATTGTGTAATTTACATCAACATTTCCAGGCAGAGGAGTTACATTTATGCTTATTGATTTGGCATGTATACTTCCTATAAAAAAGAATATAAGAAAAGTAAAAATTATTGATTTGCCAAAAATAGCGCTTCTTTTCATGTTCATAATCATCAGCTTTCGCTCGAAAATCTCCAAATATGTTATTTTTAGCAGTCTCCTTATAATTGTTCACATTCTTATATATTACGACAGTTGCAATACACGCCTTTTTTTATAGTTTTTGATTAAAAACAACTTTAAATCCTTATATCGATACTAATATGTCTGATATTACTTTTTGTGACTTGTATGATAAGGCAGCCTATAATAGTTGTAATGGGTCACGTTGACCATGGAAAAACCTCCCTGTTGGACAGAATACGCAACAGTGCGATAGCGGCTAAAGAAGCAGGCGGGATAACACAGCATATCGGGGCTAGCGAGGTTCCGATAGATGTGATAGAGAAGATATGCGGCAACATGCTGAATAGTTCGGGTGTAAAAATCACAATACCTGGGCTGCTTTTTATAGACACTCCTGGGCACGAGGCATTCACAAACCTAAGGAAACGCGGGGGAAGCGTAGCTGATCTTGCCATACTTGTTGTTGACATAACAAAAGGATTTGAGCCTCAGACTATAGAGGCAATAATGATACTCAAAGAATATAAGACCCCTTTTATTATCGCAGCAAATAAGATAGACCTGCTTACCGGCTGGATATCCACAGGATCAAAAAGCTTTTTAGAAGCTGCAGGGAAACAGAGCCAATTAGTGCAGCAGGCCGTTGAAAACAGCATATTTGAGCTTATTGGGAGAGTCAGCGAGCTGGGATTCAATAGCGAACGGTTTGACAGAATTAAAAATTTCCAGAAGGAACTTGCGATAGTTCCTCTGAGCGCAAAGACAGGGGAGGGAATAGCCGAACTGCTAATGGTTGCCACAGGGCTATCCCAAAGGTATCTGGAGATGCGGCTTAACATTGAGGTGAAGGGTCCTGGCAAAGGCACGATTCTTGAAAAGAAAGAGGTGCGCGGCCTTGGCACAACAATAGACGTAATACTTTATGATGGATCTCTGCATACAAACGACACAATAGCATTTGCTACATCATCTGGAGTGGGAACTGCCAGGATAAAGGCACTGCTCAAGACCAAACCTTTGCAGGAGATAAGGGAGAGCTCGAGCAATTTCATGAGCATAGACTCTGTAAGTGCAGCATCCGGAGTTAAAATAAGCGGGACTGGGCTTGATGATGCCCTGCCAGGATCTCCAATAGTGCAGGCAGTGGACGGGGACTATTCTTCAGAGATAAAATCTGAGATAAGCAGTGTATTCAAAACAGACAAGCAGGGTGTTGTACTTAAAACGGATTCTATGGGAAGTCTTGAGGCAGTCTCAAGGCTTATAGAAGCAGCGGGATTCAAGATAAGCAAAAAAGGGATAGGCAGCGTAACAAAGAGGGACATTATTGATGCTTTTGCCCAGTTATCAGAAAACCAGATTTATTCTGTTGTGCTGGCATTCAATGTACCTATAGAAGAGGATGCAAAGAGCGCCTCTTTCGACAGCGGCATAAAGATAATATCAAGCGACATAATATACAAGATACTTGATGACTATAAGCTATTCGTTGAGGAGCGCCAGAAAAATGCTTTAAGCAAAGCAGAGAATAGGATAGTCTTTCCAGGCTCTGTGGAGGTCTTGCCGCATAGCTGCTTTAGAATGTCCCATCCTGCAATATTCGGAGTCAACGTGCTTGAGGGAAGGATAAAAACAGGATGGCTCCTTATGTCAGACACCGGGGCCGTAATAGGAAAAATAAAAGGGATACAGAATGAGAAGTCTCCATTGGAGCTTGCAAAAGCAAATGAAAATGTTGCAATATCTATGGACGAACCAACATTCGGAAGGCAGGTGAAAGAGGGGCAGATACTCTACACCAGAGTTACAGACAGCGATGAACGGATGCTGAAGGGCGAGCTCTCATCATTAATTAACGAGAAGGAAACTGCGTTGCTGAAGAAAATATCCGAGATAAAGAAGTTAAGCAGAGATGCCTTGATCTAGCCTCATTATCAGGCAATAAAATAGGATATCGGCTCGTTTTCTAATAGCAGGGTATAAATATCATAAAAATTAAAATATATTTAATCTAGGTCAGCATACCTGCAAATGCAGTTGAAGTCAACCCCTTTGTCGTTGGAGGATGTTACAAAAATGAGCATATTTACCAGGCAGAAATCAATATCTGAAGAGGAGCTGTTAAAATTTGAGCGTGCCCTTATTGACTTAAGAGTCACTATGGCATTTTACAATGAGAATAAGATCCCTGAAAGCACGTTTTATGGCAGCTTTTCTTCCACTATTGAGAAGCTTAAGCAAATAAACACGCCTTGCATATCAGAAGAGAAAATATTAAAATTGGAGGAGATGGAGGAACGAATTAAAGAGGGCAAGGAGCATCCTTTTAATTTTGATGCGGTTTTGTCTTATATGCATAGAGATTTGATAGCGGATGCGTTCCCCAGCCCTATCAAACAGAGAAGGCATTATGATAACTTTTTAAAGCGCTTCTCTTCTGCGTCTTCGCATTTGAGGATTAGAAGAGCTGAACCTTCTCTTAGAGAGTAGAATAATAAGAGAAAAACAGAGCTGCTGATAGTAAGCCCTGGGAGGAAATGAATTAGCCTGCAAGGCTTATCTCTATCTGGACGGTATCCGGCACAGGTATTCTCATTATCTGCCTGAGCGCCTGCTCGCTTCCATCTATCTCGAGAAGCCTTTTATGGAACCTTATCTGCCACTTCTCAAAAGTATGGCTTCCTTGATGTGCAGGGGCTTTCCTTGTAGACTGACTTATTATCTTTGTAGGAAGAGGAATGGGGCCTTTGCACTTTATGTTTGCCCCTTGGACTATGCTCTTTATCTGGCTTGCGACAGAGTCCACATCCTTCTTGTTTGTGCTTACTAGCTTTATTATTGCGGTTCCTGCCATCTATTCACTCAATCATTTTACGGGAGTAACATCAAGTATGATGCCTGCGCCTATGGTTTCTCCCATATCACGTATGGCGAATCTTCCCAATGGTTTGAAATCGCTGAACTTCTCTAGAGCTATTGGTTTTGTAGGCTTTATCTTCACTATTGCCACGTCACCTGTCTTTATTGTCTGTGGGTTTTGCTCTACAGTCTGGCCGGTCTTTGGATCCTTTCTCTCGAGTATGTCTGTGAAAGTGCATGCTATCTGGGCGGTGTGTATGTGGAAGACAGGAGTATAGCCTCTTGCTATTACGTTTTGGTGATGCAGAACGACCACTTGCGCTTTGAATTCAGATACCACTGTTGGTGGATTGTTCGCATGGCCTACAACATCTCCCCTCTTTATATCCTTCTTCTCTATTCCTTTTACATTGAAGCCGACGTTATCTCCAGGCTCTGCTTTCTGCAGTTGCTGGTGATGCATTTCTATGCTTTTGACCTCTGTCTTTACGCCTCCTGGCATTATTACTATCTGGTCTCCGGCTTTTAGTATTCCGCTCTCTATTCTGCCTACTGGCACAGTTCCGAATCCAGATATGCTGAATACGTCCTGTATTGGCAACCTTAGAGGTTTGTCTGTAGGCTTTTCTGGAACCTTAAGCAGATCCAATGCCTCAAGAAGACTTGGGCCAGTGTACCATGGGGTCTTTGGGGATTTTGTCTTTACATTGCTGCCCTCTATTGCCGAGTATGGTATAAAGTTTATCTGGTCAGGCTTGAAGCCGAATGACTTGAGCAGGTCTCCTACAGCCTTTTTTACATCCTCATATTTCTGCTGTGAGAACTCTACTTCATCCATTTTGTTTACTCCGACTATTACCTGTCCAACTCCCAATACGCTTATAAGTATTGCATGCTCCCTTGTCTGCGCTTGGATTCCGTCTTTTGCGCTGACTACTAGTACTGCTGCATCAGCCTGGCTTGCTCCAGTTATCATGTTCTTTACGAAGTCCCTGTGGCCAGGTGCATCTATTATAGTAAAGTAATATTTTCCAGTCTGGAAATCCCTATGCTGTATGTCTATAGTAATTCCACGCTCACGTTCCTCTTTTAGTGTGTCCATAACGAAAGCAAATTCGAACGTAGGCTTGTTTACCTTGGCTGCCTCTTCCTTGTACCTTGCCATATCTCTATCTGTTACGGCACCGGTTTCGTAAAGGAGCCTTCCAACTGTCGTAGACTTTCCATGGTCTACGTGACCTATAAAGATCAAATTCATGTGTGGTTTTTCTGCCATAGTTTCACCTAAATCAATATAAATGCCTATTTTCTGTCGAGGAATAAGCAGTATGTTTCTGTAGAAAACTAATAAAAACCTATGCCTTTTAAGCGGGAAGTGACATCCTCTAACGGCTAAGCGGTGGACTTACAATGGCGGCTTTCTGATTGGCCATCTCGAATCTCGAGACAGCTCATGGTTCAACGAGGGCTGTCTCGGATTGATAAGATTCTGACAAATGTCATAAATTTTGCAAGATTTGGAGATTAGATGGCATGCGGCAGCGGGTTATGCTGCTTTGGATGCTTATTCTTCAATATTACCCTAATATTCAAATATC
>JAKABJ010000010.1 GCA_021801905.1 Microcaldota archaeon
TACGAAAACCGGCAACCCCAAACTTTAGTTAGAGGCCATATCGATTATGCTGCTTTTTTGAGACCCTTTCGATTTATGTTGTTATTGATACAAGTTACTCCATCATTTTGCATTGATACGCCAATAACCTCAAGTTTATCATTGCGCGACCAAAAATTCCTGATCTGCGCGGCAGATTTGTCATCCAGTGATAGTGCGACTATTGAATCTTTGCCTCCTGCACCAGGCAGTCTTGCCACAAGTGCGCCATTCTTCTTGCTTTCCTCAATTAGCTTCGTCTGATCTTCAGTTTCTATATCTGCACCGCTCAGCTCGCCAAGCATCTTTGTAGCCATGCGGCTCTTTTCAAAATTCTCCACAAATGCATCAATGTTTGTACTGTCATCTGGACCGTTTATCTTTGCCATGCAAGCAGATGCTCTTTCAGCATATTTGTTGATTTCATTTATGATTTCTTGGTATGTATCAGGAGATCTCTTTTTGAATTCATTTACCACGCCTACTAAGGATGTGGTTATTGCAGCATTATTTACAAAATTAGCCATAGTTGTTTTAAAAATGCTTGGCAGTTTCGCCTTCTTTATGCTGTATCCCCATTCTCTTTTTATCAGCGCTGCAACGTCCGCAGAAGTGAAATCCTGCGAAAATCCTGACAATATTGAGGCAGGGTACCTCGAATATATGATGCTACCATATGCGGCTGCAGCAATATCAAACCCGCTTCCAACTTTGCCTGTAGCTAAATTATGGCTCAGCTGTGCGAGCTTATGCATAGCGTCGTCCTCCCAAATATCCAGATTATACGAAGCCAATATTGCCGAAGTTAATGAGACTGTCAATGCAGAGCTGCTTCCCATCGCGCTTTTCGAGACGCTACCGTTTTTATCGCTTAATCGATATTTGAATGAATCGTCATTTTTGGTCTCTATGTGCATGCCTTCAAGCCTTACACCTTTGTATGCTACATACGCTAGCGCAACCTCAACGGTTGTCATAAGCAGATTTAGTACCTTTGGCCGCTCTGCAGTTAGTCTTCCGGTTTCCCTATTCAACGTGCCGCGCACTTCCATACTAAAATCAGGCACGTTAATGCATAGCTCATCGCTGTCTTTTACAAGATCAACATTCGCATGCACGTATGCATCTATAGTCGTTACATAGCCTATGTTTGGCCTCTCCAACACAGAATATCCGCCCATCCAAAGAACTTTCCCTGGTGCTTTTGCTTCTGCCATATTCTCACCCACTTTTAATCTTGAAAGTTGATGGGTCAATTAGGGATGCGTCTTCATCAATAATCCTAGGCCCATTGCCTACCTTTGAGATTCTGGTGCTTTCTATACCTTCAATATTGGAGAGCAATTCCTCAACCTTACTCCTGTACTTCTCAAGTGTAAAGATGTTTGCATTGGGCCCTGCGTCGAATGTATACGCAGCCACAATCTTGTTTTCTACCTCATTCAGCTCGCTTACTGATGAAATAATCTGTTTAGAGACGTCATTTAGGTACAATATAGGAGGATATGTGTCAAGCATAACAGCGTGCAGGTTGTTGCTGTCTTTCATCATGAGCATGCCAAGCCTTTCAAAGTCCTTTTTTAATATCGCTTCCTCCATCTCAGCGCAGGCACGCTCTGCGTAAGCAGGCCTTGCTTTGTATAGAATGCTGTTTGCCACTGTCTGCTTCATGCCAGCCCTTGAAGATATCTTCTTTTTGGACTTAGATACTATCGCTACGATATCAATTATATCTGACCAATGGCCAGGGCCTGCAATCTGCCTTATACATGAGTCGCTACCATCATCCTTGGATCCCATCTCCCATTTAACAAATCCGCCGCTCAAGCTCCTGCAGGAGCTTCCGCTTCCCTGCCTGGCTATTATGGACAATTCTTTAGTGCCAAGGCCTAGCTTCAAAGCAGAGTTGGCCGCAAAAACCATAGCGGCAATGCCGCTTGCGCTTGATGCCAGCCCCGCAGCCGTAGGGAAAGAGTTCTCTGACACTACCACTGCCTTGGAGGTTGTCCCTGCCATGCGCCGCATTATATCTATTATTGCAAACCTCTCCATGATATCTTTGTCAGATAGATCCTGCCTAACACCATTTATATAGAAAGAGTCTTCTGGCACCCTGTCAGTAAATAAGACGCTCGTTTTTGTGTTAAATGTCTCATCGAAGGTCATGCTTATTGAGCTGTTCATAGGCAGTATAAGCTTCTCCTCCCTTTTTCCCCAATATTTTATAAGCGCCATGTTTGGCGTACCTATAGCCGTAACAATATTTTCGTCCATTATATCCGCTTTCTTAATTGCATTTAATATATAAAGCCTTTATGAAGCATTCGTTATTATGCACAAATAACAGATCTCTTTATTCATTGGGCTTCGGTAAAAGCTCTGAATTCTTTCTATAATTTAGATTATATGCACGTGCAATCCGCGCTCAGATGCGCCAGCCGGGATTTGAACCCGGGTTACGAGCTTATTCCTAATATGGGAAGCTCGGATCCTACCAGGCTAGATTACTGGCGCAGCTTTCTGCTTGGATTAGAGCATTACCTTATATAAGAGAGGCTAGAGTCCTGCCTTCCTCCATGAAGCGTATCCTGCGAAGATACTGGCAATGACATGGACATCTGCTGCTCGAGCTCCTTTAGCGCCTTTGCGGTTTTGTTTATTATCTTGTCGAGGCTCTCCGTGTTTATCGATATTCCAAGCCTCTCAGAAATGACAGAAAGCACAGCTTTTGCTGCTGCCGCATCAAGATCCATTATCGCAGTTTCACCCATCAAGCAGATGCCTGGCAGCCCACGCATCTTGCCTAGCACGATAATCATGCCGGCAGATCCCCAGATCATGCCTTTTGTCTTGCCGAAGAGCACTTTGCTGCCTTTAAATGACTCTATTACCTTTTTATCAGTGGCATTTCCAAAGACTTTTGGTGTGCCGTTTATCGGTTCTGCTGGAGCGTATCCACCTATCGTGTAGATATATTTGCCGCCGAGCTCGTTCTTGAAGAAATCCACTATTTTAAGGTTAACTTCATGCTGCCCTTCCGGGGTTATTGGCTGGTCGTCTCCTGTAAGAAGAACTATGTCACTCATTCCTTTCTTTTTAGGCTTTATGTGGTAGAATCTTATGCTCACCATTCTCAAACCTCCTGATTTGAGCATTATTGTCCTGTGCGGCAGGTGATTTGAATACAATGTCGCGAATTTTTGCGCATCAAATTCGTTTTTAAGGTGCTCTACTACAAGCTTTCCAACGCTGCCTACTCCAGGCAGGCCAACCAAAATGACAGGGTTGTTTAGCTTTACGTTCTCTTTCATTTTTATCCATGTGCCTGATTCGATATTAGATTTGGGCAAGTATATCATCCTTTTCTCTTTTCAATTTTTCCTTTTCGAACTTAAATATTCCTTCTTTTGATAGCTTTGCTTCTGCTATGCTCATTGCTTTTTTTATCTTGTTTTCTGCTTCAATATAATCTTTCCCTTCTGCAGAGAACCTGTATTTTGGGGCGCTTATATAAGATATCTCTACTCCGGATTTGTGCCCTTCATCAAGTATCGTCCTTAATTTCGATGCCCCCGATTCCGTATTATAAACGACCATTGTAACGATATATGAGACCACTTTCTTCTTCTCTTTCATGTTTGCTTTTATTATTTTCTTTATTTCTTCCTTTAACTTATCAGGGATTTTTAAATTTTCAAACCATGCGTCTTCTGATATTGCGTGTTGGAAAAGCTCGGAATAGCCTCTGTTTTCTACCCGTATCCTTTCCATCTCCTCCTCTGCGCCCTTTACCCCTGATGCTTTTATTGACTGTTGGACCAGCGCGGTTAGTCTTTTTTCTAGATTATATTTTCCTATTTTATCTTTTGTTTCTTTGGGGGTTACCTTCTTCAAGGATACGTCTATCGAATGCCTCTCTTTATCATAGAGCACCACTTTGCAGACGATGCTCTGCCCTTCGTGTATGAATTCCCTTATATTTTTAATCCATCCGGAAGATACCTCCTTTATAGGAAGGAATACTTCCGTGTTAGAATATTCAGGAAGTCTGCAATATGCACCGAACTGCATGACTTTAGACACTTGTACGATTACAAGTTCGCCAATTTTAGGTATGTTGAGCGCGTTTTCTCTATTTCCTTCTTGTTGCATTACTTTATCACTGCGTTTTGATTTCTAATTTTTTCTTTGTTCTGGTTCCTATCACTCTTTCCACAGTATATTTGCATTCTTTGCATTCAAGAAGAACCTTCTGCCTCTTTGAGGCTTTTATCCTAGTCGCCTGCCCTTTGACTTTTCCTATATACCCCTTAAGTTTCCTCATTCTTCTTCTTGTACCCATGCTTAGCCCGCTCTCCTGCTTTCCTGCATATACTTTTAGGGAATGGACCGTGTGCTTGTTACATTTTGGACAGAATGTCCTTATCTCTTTTACTATTTTCATACAATTCACTTTATGTAATTTCTCTGCATATATTGTTATTTATCAGAAAATTAATATCTTCCTTGCTGCGTGATTTTACATTTATTATCTGATCTTTTTCAAATGGACCTTCTTTGTGTCCTGAAGGGAGTATTATCTCTGGAATTTTTTGTATTGCTATCAGTGTTTTTTGTTCTTCTGTTTGCGGCGTGTCTAACCGTTTTGACTTAAGTGCAGATAACACCTCGTTGTAAAGCTCTTCTTCTTGCTTTGGGAACTGAGGAGGAATTTGCTTCCCGTATGCCACATACAGCAATATCTTCTGCTTTCTTTTTTCGAATACTGCATTTATAAGTCTTTGTGCGTTGCCAAGCTGAAGTTCGGCATCTTCTGTATTTTGTTTTTTCAGTTCATTTACCAATGCCGCTACATCTTCGTAAAGGGTTTTTGGTACAAGTTGCAGTTCGTTTGATTGCTTTTCCTTTTGATAAATTTGCCATATCGTTTCATATTCAATATTGACTCCAGATTCAGCCACATATACACCCCGTACTTCCACTAATCACTGCTTTTATACTATAATGTTTCTGATAAATAGAATATAAATCATATTATTATAAGGTTAGATTAATGTAAATATTAGCGGAACTGCAGGGTTACGAAAATAAAAAATAGCGAGGAATGGATTTGAACCATCGATCTCTGGGTTATGAGCCCAGCGGGCACTCCAGACTACCCTACCTCGCTACAAATCTAATAATAAATCAAAAGAGTTTATAATACGTTATGGCAGTATTCAAATTACTTTATCGTTTTGGCTAAGCATCGTCTCTTTTTCATTATTGTCTATTATATTCTCTACATCCAACTTGCTCATCCTAGATAGTTTTTGGCCGCACGTGCATCTGAATGAGGATTCAAAAGCAGAATCAAATGTAAAAATTACATTCTCTTTAGAGTAGCAGCTATTGCACATGAAATAATCATCGCAATCATTTGTAACTATGCTCTTCTCGTTTGCCATGCTGTTTATATAATCAAAGAAAGGTTCAACCTTGCCTGTGTTTATATACCAGGCAAAAGAGAGCCATCCGCCTGTGTTTTTTGAAACATAGTAATTAGTTATGCCGTGGCCATGCAGCAAGTTTAGAATCCTCCTTACTGCGTTAATCTTCATTCCCAACTTCTCTGCCAGATACTCATCTGTCTTAGGAGTGGTGAGCATCTTAAGCACGTCAGGGGACCACTTGCTGATATTCTTTTTAAGGAATGACATAGCCATATCGTTCTGAAACAGCAAAGCAATAGAGGCGCTAACCTCCTCAGGAGTCGCTATTATCGGCATAGTCTTTCTTGCACTGAGCGGTGCATTAACTTCCGCACGCTCTTTGTAAGGACCAGGTCTGCGTAAATGATCCTTTGAAGCCTGCTGCACACTTTTGCCTTTTGCAGAAGCTCTGCTTAAAACCTTCCGCAGATGTATCTTCTTAGCCACTCTCATCGGTCTTCCTGATTTTTTTTGCCTTTTGCTCAGAACGTGTTTTCTATTTATTACAGCCATCTTATGCACTCATCTGGTAACGTAGAAGTCGTCAAACGCCACTATATTTAACGCATCTCAAATATTTAAATATAGCTGTATGGGGGATTTATCAGATGGCTATAAAAAAACAACAAACCAGCAAAAATGAGCGCTTTTAAACAGGACGATTCGTAAATCCTGCACAATGTAATTCCTCTCCCAAACAAAAAAGTATATAAACACAAAAGACCAGATAATAAAGCATATCAAGCTAGAAGTAGAATTCTAATTAATGCAATTCAGGAAAGCATTCTATCAATAAAAGATGATTTAGATGAGCATGTATAGTCATATGAAGGAAGCGTTTCAAAAAGAATACAAGCAGCGCAGCGATATCTATAAAGCAAGAATAACTCAATGGAATGCTGGGTCTTCTATAACAAGAATCAACAAACCCACAAATATTACCAGAGCGAGAGAGCTTGGGTACAAAGCAAAAGAGGGAATACTTATGGCCAGGGTGAAGGTTAGGGGCGGAAAAAGCAAAAGAGAAGCCCCCGACGGAGGAAGAAAGCCTTCGAAAAGCGGCAGATTCTTCTCCAGAGCAAAATCTTTGCAGGCTATAGCTGAGGAAAGGGCGGCAACAAGATTTTCTAACTGCGAAGTTCTAAACTCCTATTTTATAGGCGCGGCCGGAACAGACAAGTTTTATGAGATAATACTTCTGGACAGGAGCAACAAAGCAATACAAAACTCTCCCCAATACAAAAGCATACTTGCGCAGAGGGGAAGGGCATATCGCGGCATGACGCACCAGGGAAGAAAACACAGAGGATTGGCCCACAAAGGATATGGCACAATAAAATTAAGGCCTAGCAAAAGGACAAACAATATGGCGTAAAATAACTCAGTTCCGCAAATGCACACTGGGGCAAAATAACTAAAAATATATAAATATGAACAAGAGATATGAGTGTCTGTTAATTTAATCTGATTTTCAGGCAAGAACAAGCAAAGTGAATTTAATGGCTAGAGGATCAATGCAATACTGGCAGAAAAGAAGGGCATACAGACGTTTGCCACGCGTGCGCAATTACTTCTCTGATTCAAAAGAGCCATCAATTGTCAACATAGTTGGATATAAGGTCGGGATGACACATGCAGTAACCTCTACCGCAGGAAAGCAGGAAGAGGTCCGTGCATGCACGGTTATAGAGGTGCCTAGAATAGAAGTATACGGAATTAGATTCTATAAAAGGGAAAATGGCACAGGATACAAGAAAATCCTCAAGGAAATCTATGATAAGAACTCGGCTCTAAGGGCAGGAGTAAAGAAGGCTGATGATTATAATGCAGAATCCGCAAAGGCGCTTGTTCCCGCTTCTATCGACATAAGCTTGCTAATGGCGGCTTACCCGAAAGGCATAGCTACAGGCCAGCATCATCCTGACCGCTTCGAATCCCATATATCCGGAAAAGACATATCTAAAAAATTCGAGCTTGCAAACAGCGTTCTAGGAAAGGAAATCAAATCTGGGGACATATTCAAGGAAGGAGAGCACACAGACATAATAACAATAACAAAAGGAAAAGGATGGGCAGGCGTAATAAAGAGGTTCGGCGTAGCCAGATTGAATCACAAAGCTACTCAGAAAATAAGGCACGTAGGAGTGCTCGGCTCTTTCGGAATCGGAAGGGTTCTCTATTCTGTTCCGCAATCAGGACAGCTTGGATTCAATTACAGGACTGAGCAGAATAAAAGAATATTAAAGATAGGAAGAAAAGAAGATGTAGACAGCATAAACCCAAAGTCAGGATTTATAAATTACGGTAAAGTAAAGAGCGACTTCATAATAATAGATGGATCCGTAGGAGGTCCTGCAAAGCGCTTGGTTAGGATAAGGAAATCAATAACAAATGTGGATTCAAAAGGAATAAAAGAAGCAAAAATAACATATCTTGCAACAACAGAAAGGTCATTATGATGCCTAATGCGAATATCTTGAATTTAGAAGGTAAAAAGTCCGGATCAGTAGAGCTTCCAGCAGCATTCAGCGAGACTGTAAGAAAGGATCTGATATTTAGGGCGATACACGCAGAGAAAACCGAAAAGATACAGCCACAAGGGCATTATCTGCTTGCAGGAATGCAGACAACCGCAAGGTACTACGGTGCAATGAGTTCATATAGAACAGGCAGGCATATGGGAATTGCAATAAGACCAAGGGAAAAACTTGGAGGAGGCGCGCAAGGAAAAGTAAAAAGGATACCTTCCGCAGTAAAAGGAAAAAGGGCGCATCCGCACAAAATAGAGAAAGTATTAACGGAAAGAATAAATTCAAAAGAGTATCAGAAGGCAATAAGAAGCGCAATAGCAGCAACAATGAACCCTGATTATGCGAGAGTAAAGTTAGACGGCAATATTCAATATCCTTTAATAATCTCTAGAGATGTAGAAAAGATAAATAAGACAAAAGAGATCATAATATTGCTCAAAAAACTTGGATTGGACGGAGTAATCCAGAATGGCAAGGAAAAGCGCAAGAAAAAAGGACTAAGGAGATCGGCGCAGCAGAGGAAATACAGAAAAACACTCTTGATGATTCTTGGCGAAAACGGCGCGGCTGCAAAAGCGGCAAGAAACATAGCTGGTGCAGATATTTGTACTGTGGAAAACTTATCGGCAAACCAACTCGCTCCTGGAGGGCTTCCAGGCAGGTTGACAATATGGAGCGAAGATGCAATAGGCAAGCTCGATGCAGCGATAAAGAACATGAAATTATGATGATATAATGGTCGGAATACTGAAATATCCACTATCAACAGAAAAGGCCATAGGCCAGGTCAGCAGGAGCAATACCCTGACGTATATAGTGGATGCAAGGATAACAAAGAAGATGATAAGAGAGGAGATTGAAAAGACGTTTAATGTAAAGGTCAGCAGGATAAGGATTGTGAATACTGTTACAAATTTAAAAAAAGCATATATCAAACTTGCTAAGGGAAGCAACGCAGAGGATGTTGCCAAGAGGCTAAAGCTGGTGTAAATATGGGAAAAAGGCTTAGACAGCAAAGAAGAGGAAAAGGCTCCAAGACATACTCAAAGCCACCAGGAACTTTCGACATAAGCGTAAACTATGTAAATAATGCTTCAATAAAAAAGGAAGGAGAAGTGATAAGGATCTTTAACCATACCGGGCACACCGCCCCCTTGATAGAGGTAAGGTATGAAGATTTCACAACCTCATTCATGATTGCGCCAGAAGGCATAAAAGTAGGCGACAAAATCTATCTCGGTATGAATGTATTCTCTCTTGGAAGCACTATGAGGATGGGCGATATTCCTGAAGGTTTTCCAGTTTATAATATAGAATCAACACCTGGAGACGGAGGAAAGCTAGTTAGGAGCGCAGGAGCTGTCGCATATATAACTGCTCACCAGAGCGGATATACAAATGTTCTCCTTCCTTCAAAAAACATAGTAAAGGTAAATAACGATTGCAGAGCTCAGCTAGGCCTTGTTGCCGGAGGAGGCATGACCGAGCAGCCAATAATGAAGGCTGGAAAGAATCACTATATAATGCACGCTACAAATACCATGTGGCCCAAGATAAGAGGGGTCAAGAGCAACCCTGTGGACCATCCTTTCGGAGGAAAGCAGCACCACAAAGGAAAGAGCAGCATGACAGCAAGGAATGCTCCGCCTGGAAGAAAGGTAGGACATATCGCAGCAAGAAGAGTCGGAAGAAGGAAGAAAGGGTGAATAAATGGCCGAGAGAATTGCTTTTAGAGGATTACTGCCTTCAGATGCAGAGAAGCTTACCGCTGAGCAGTATGCGCAGCTGATAAAATCAAGGCAGAGACGCAGCATTAAAAGAAATGCCATAGATTACAGGAAGCTCTGCGAAAAAGTGGAACAAATAAAGAAAAGCGGCAGCCAAAAGACAATAAAAACGCACACAAGAGAAGCGGTGATACTGCCATCATGGATAGGGCTTAGATTTGAAGTTCACAATGGGAAAAGCTTCCAGGTAGTCCAAATAGCTGCAAATATGCTTGGGCACAGACTCGGCGAATATGCTTTCAGCACAAAGAGCGTAGTACATTCTGCTCCAGGAATAAGCGCAACAAAGGGAAGCAAATTCATAGGAGAAAAGAAGTAATGAGTGGGAAAAATGGAGTATTCATTCAATAGAAACAGAAAAGGGCTCGCATTCGCCCAAATGAAAGACATAAACGCGAGTTTCAAGGATCTTAGCATAGTCTGCGATACTATAAGGTATAAAAATGTCCAGCAAGCCATGGGCATCCTGGACAGGGTGTCTGAAGGCAGCATGCCGGTTCTGTATAAGAAATACAATAAGTATATGGGATCTAGGCACGAGCTCGGCGGCAAAAAGGGCAGGTATCCGATTAAATGTGCAAAGATAGTCAGGAAGGTATTGATGAATGTTATAGCAAACGCAGAGAATAAAGGAGAGGCTTCTGATGACATGTTTATAGTTCATGCTGCAGCCAACAAAACTATGATACTGCCAAGAATTGCGCCGAAAGGCGAACTAAGGCTTGGCCACAACATGGGAAGAGGCTCAACAAGGATGACCAACCTGGAGCTTGCAAAAGTAGAGCTGGCTATAGGGTATGGCACAGAGGAGGGGCTCAGCGGGAGAATGAAGGAAATTATAGAGAAGAACAGAAAGCAGAAAAAGCATGTAATGCAGAAGCCTGCAGTCAAAAAAGCGCAGACCCAGAAAAAAGAAGCTAAGCCTGCAGCGCAAAAAGAGCAGAAACAGCAAGCAAAAACTGAAGATAAAGTGAATTGATGGCAATAGAAAGAAAATTCCTAGAAGATTCTATAATAAAGCTGAACATAACGAAGTACCTAGAGAAAGAGCTCTCCAAGGCAGGATTTTCAAGAGTAGAGATACAGAAGACTCCTGTTTTGACGAGAATAACTGTTTATGTCCTCAGCCCGGGCAGAGTTATAGGCAGGGCAGGCAAAACGATAGATACCCTTACCGAGAGCATCAAGAAACGTTTCAAAGTTGAAAACCCGCAGATAAACGTAATGGAAGTTGAGAATAAGATGCTTGAGCCCTTGCTTGTCGCAAGAGAGATTGCCGAGAAATTCGAGCGAGGTATAAATGCAAGAAAGGTAATCCAATCAATGCTTAAACAGATATTGGATAACGGGGCAATCGGAGCAGAGATAATAGCGAGCGGCAAGCTTGCCGCAAAAGGTGCACGCGCAAAGACGATAATAAAGAGCGTAGGTTACATACCAAAGGCAGGAGATGTGGTTAACTACGTGAGAGAAGCACACGCCACTGCATATCCAAAATACGGGGCCATAGGGGTAAAAGTAAGGATTGTCCCTCCAGGAACTGTCTTCCCTGGGATGAAAATAAAGCCGATAGAAATACCGAAATCAATACTCAACAGTTAAATTGCTTCGCTTTAGAATGCTATAGATGTTCTAATGGTCATGGTAATAGCTACAATATTGATAGCATTCATCTCTATTTTTGTACCTGGAATGCTGCTTTCGCTAGCTCTTCTATACAAAAAAACCGAGCTTCATATCTTTGAAATAACCATAATAGGATTCATCTTCGGATTGATGGGCCCAGCAGGCCTCACATGGATAGAATCCTTCCTGATAGACAAGTTCCATGCCTTTTCATTCTCTCTGGGGCTTTTTGAAGTAAACGCCCTCATACTCTCCATAATAGGAATAATACTCTGCATACAGCAGGGCGTCTTTTCTAATCTAGATATAAAAGGGCTGGCAAGAGGGGCGCAGATAAAAAAAGAAGAGGCAATCATAAAGGAGTCAGAAGCAAGCATAATGAAAAGGCTTGAGGAGATCAGGGCCAGGCTTTCTTATTATGAGGAGGCAAGAGAGATAATAGAGAAGCATAAAACAGAG
This sequence comes from Microcaldota archaeon, assembly GCA_021801905.1. Taxonomy (GTDB): domain Archaea; phylum Micrarchaeota; class Micrarchaeia; order Micrarchaeales; family Micrarchaeaceae; genus JAJZAB01. Next base: position 11,893 of record JAKABJ010000010.1, read on the forward strand.
GAGCACGAGCTTAGGAAGAAGCATTCTGAAGAGCAGAAGATGGTAAACCAGCTGGACGCAAATGACAGGGCGAAACTGGCAGAGCTTCATAAAACCGAAGAGGAAAAGCTTTCATCCGAGCATGAAAAGGAAGAGAGAATACTTCTAAACAGGCTTAACAAGCCAGAGAATACAAAGCAGATCATAAATCTAAAAACAGCATGGCCATGGATTATTCTTCTCGCATTGATGCTTCTTACTTTTGCTACAAGAATACAGGGCATATCTATCTCTCCAAGCTATTTTGAATTTGACCCGTACTTTGACATGATGGCCGCACAGTCAATACTTGTATACGGGCAGCAATTCTACATTACCCATTCTGCGTGGCCTGTAGAGCTTAGCGGCTCTGTAATGAGAATACAGCCCATAATCCCTTATCTGGAGGCATACTGGTATGATTTGGCAAATTATCTCGGACCGAAGAATTATCAGACATTTAGCACAAGCCTTATGAGTTATGTGGGGTCTTTCTACCCTCCCATTACGGCAGCACTCCTTGTTTTCGCAATATTTGTTCTTCTATACAGAGAATATGGAAAGTATGTTGCTCTGATTGCAAGCGCAATAACCGCATCAATGCCCGTGCTTTTTACAACTTTTATAGCAGGTGAGCAGCTTCTTGAGCCATGGGGTATCTTTTCCTTATTCTTCTTCTTTGCAATGTATGTGCTTGCAATAAGGGACATGAAGAATTCGAGACTGGCCATACTCGCAGGATTGGCATTTGCATCAACGTTCCTAGGGGCTCATTACTATACTGTAGATGCTGGGGTCTTCGCAATATACATTATACTTCAAGGAATGGTAAGCATAATGAGAGGCAGCATTAGCAAGTACTTCTACAAAATGAATGTAATAATGCTTATAGTGATAGCAATCTTCCTGGCGGCATACACCGCTTACAAATCAACGCTCTCAGGGGCAATACCTTCCGTATTCGGCCTCCCAACAACTATAGCATGGCCTTTGCTTGCACTCGTGCTTGTTGCATTTGTAGACTATGGCCCAAAACTGCTCAAGCGCTTTGGAATATTCTTCAAAAAACTTGATTTTAGGGAATACCTTATCTGGCTGGTAATAGTGATAATACTTGCTGTTGCTGTTACAGCTGTATCTCCTCTCTACAGGTCGCTTAAAGGATACATAAACATAAGCGCCCACTACACTACGCCATCAATCCCTCTTTTCATGACGGTTCAGGAGTTCGAGCCAACAGGCTTGCTCTACAACTTTGGAGCAGCAGGAGTAGGCCTGATAGGGGCAAGCATAGGAGGTGTGCCTATAGTCGCATGGCTAGTCGCAGGCATAGGCATACTTATTCTGCTAATGAGTATATTTATAAGAAGGAGCGAGACGGGCATACTTTACATAGCAATAGCGTTGCCGATAATGTTTGCAGGATTCTCTGAAGTAAAATACCTGCCCCACTTCGGCATAGTGCTGATAGTGCTGCTAGGCGCGATAATAGGAGAGGCACTTATACTTGCAGACAATGACTTTAACCTCAAAAAATATTCAAAAGTAATGCAGCATGGGTTCGGCGCGCATGAATTTAAGAACGCATACAATAACCACAAGCAGTTCTTCTTCTCAATTATAGCGATAGGCGTATTCTTCATATCCCCTATAATCGCAATAATAATTCTGCTCGCAGTGATATTTATAGCAAAGCCAGAGAAAGCAACATATCTCTGGGCGCTCTTTGTCCTTTTTGTAATAATAGAGGTCGGCGCGCTGCTGATTAACCATCAATTAATTCTGGGCGAATCTGGAGCAGTGCTCCAATCGATATCCGCATCATACGTTTACTCTGCAAACTCTGCAAATGCCTGCAACATATTCAACAGCAGGGGCAATTCTGTAGGTGCTGACATATACTGCAACCAGGTGCCGTCATACTGGATCACAGCTGCGCAATGGATGCAGAAGAATGTAGGTCCTTTTGGTTACAGGATACTTGCATGGTGGGATTACGGAGACTGGATAAACTGGTTTGGAAACTCCCCGGCTGTAATAAGGGGCGACAATTCCGCCCCTACAGAGGACTATGCCACAGCGGCCAGTTTTGTGCTGGGGCCAAAAGATGGATATTACCCAAGCACGCTAGCAAAAGTGATGAGCTCAAACCAGACAAAATACGTGCTTTTCGACCAAGGGCTTGTGGGTAAGTGGCAAGCACTGGATTTCCTCGCATGTGTTGATATAAATGCAACATCAAAAGCATATGCAATAGCGCAAGGGCAGGCGCAGAACCCGCCGCAGCCATACGTGCTAGGCACTTCTGAGTGCGAGCTATCGCACAACCCACAGTTTGTACTAGTGCCACTTCCAGCATTGATCCCAACAAACACAACATCGCAGAATCTCTCATATTACTGCAGCAGCTCAAACTCTACATCTTTGATGATAAGTTCATATCTTGTTCAAGGAAGCAGCCTCTCAAACGAATCCGTCTGCGTTAGCGGGCAGCCTAATGCAAAAGGCGTGCTGCAAGTGTACAATAAGTCAGGAGGCAAGATGAATGCCGTGATCCAAGCAAGCCAGTACGAGGGTGTAATAGACCTATCAGGCATACCTTTCGTAGAGTATCTTATGATATACCTGCCAAATGGCCCGAATAACACAATAACAGACGCTCCATCATCCTTCTACGTATCGAATTACTACAAGGGATTCTTCCTTGGAGACCTTCCAGGATTTACGCAGGTCTATCCTATAGACAACGCCACCGGAGTAAACTATGTAAACATCACAGATCCAATAAGGATATTTGAGATAAACAACTTTACAGGAAGCCTGCCGCCCAAAACACCAAAACCTTCATATGTGAAAAACAACTACACTATGCCTGGTTGACACAAAGGTATTTATCCTTTAATGCATATCTCAGTATACGGGGGCTAAATGAAAGTGCATCCGGATATGGGTCTTTCTTTTGATGATGTTCTTCTTATACCTAAGAAAAATAGCTTTGGCTCAAGGAAGAAAGTAAGCCTGAAAACAAAGTTGACAAAAAAGATTACCCTGAACATACCTATAGTCAGCGCAAATATGGATACCGTGACTGGCTCCAGGCTTGCAATAGCAATGGCGCAGAGCGGCGGCATAGGCATCCTGCATAGGTTTAATTCTATTGAAGACGAAGTTGCAGAGGTTAAAAAGGTAAAAAGACAAAGCTCCTACATAATAAAAGACCCATATACAATAACCAAAGATAAGACTGTTGGAGATGCAAAAGCGATAAGCCAGATGCACGGGGTTTCTGGATTCCCTGTTTTAGACCAGGGCAAGCTTGTAGGCATAGTTACTGAGCGAGATATATGGTTCCAGAGGGATGACGCTCTAATAGCTGACGTAATGACAAAGAAAAAGGACATGGTGCTAATAGAGCAGGAAAAGTCTATGAAACCCGAAAAATTTGTCGAGGTTTTCAAAAAGCACAAGGTTGAAAAGATACCAATCATAGATAAAAAGTCAAATCTTTTAGGCATGGTAACTGCGAAAGACATAGCAAATCTCGGCGATGGCAAGGCAACAAAAAGTAGAGACGGAAGCTTGATGGTCGGGGCATCTGTTGGTGTTAAGGATGCAGCGAAGCGCGCCGACGCGCTTATAAAAGCAGGAGCCGATGTTCTTGTTATAGATATTGCACATGGGCATTCCGAGGCGGTCTTGAGCACGCTAAAGTCAATCAAAAGAAAGCTAGACGTAGAGGTAATAGCAGGAAATATAGCAACAAGTGCAGCTTCAGAAGAGCTGATAAGTGCCGGAGCGGATGCGATAAAGGTCGGAATAGGCCCTGGTAGCGTATGCACCACACGCCTTGTTGCTGGAAGCGGCGTCCCACAGCTTACTGCAATAGAATGGGCATATGATGTTGCACAGGGATATGGGGTTCCCATAATTGGTGACGGAGGGATTAGAACATCAGGAGACATAGCAAAAGCGATTGCAGCCGGGGCATCGACTGTCATGGTGGGCAAGATGTTAGGAGGGTCCGAGGAAGCGCCAGGCTCTACAATAATAAGGGGAGGAAGAAAATACAAATTTTACAGAGGGATGTCATCAATATCTGCTAACAACAAAAAGTTAGAAGTGGATCAATCGGATTTTGATATAAGCGACGTTGTCGGAGAGGGGAATGAAACATTCATACCATATGTTGGATCCGCAAAGGAGATAATATCCCAGATGTGCGGAGGATTAAGATCTGCATTTAGTTATTCCGGAGCAACAAACATCTCTGAATTAAGAGAGAATGCCGAATTGATAAGACTTTCTCCAAGCAGCCAGAGGGAGAGCTATGCAAAATTAGACTCTGATTAACGAGCTCAGCAAAATATATAAATCCAAAAATCAAATCATTTATATTGGGCTCGTAGCTCAGCCTGGTCAGAGCGACGGTCTTATATATAACTTCAATAGGAAGTTTATAGGAAAGCCGTAGGTCGTGAGTTCAAATCTCACCGGGCCCATATAATTAAAAGGGTTACATTAATCCTCTCCAGTTTCACAGTAATCGTTGCAGTATTTATATAGTGCCGTACATATTTTATCAGGTAATTAAATGGAAGTTAAAGAGGAAAAAATAAAAGAGATAATCGTGCATGTCTCTAATAAAATGGATCTAAAAGATCTTGTACTGACTAAAATTAGGCCAGATGGACGGCCGATAATAATCTACTGGTGCGACGGGATTGCTTATACGGCATATGTAATAGATGATAAGACAAGGGACGAAGAAATGCTTAAAGGCAAATACCACTTTTCTTTTGTTTATTTTGCTGAAATGCCAGTATTTAAGCCAATGATTGAAATAACCACGGAGCAATTTGGAGGACTAAAAATACCAATAATCGACACTAGTAAAATGTCTATTGATAAAGCATTGATATCATTCCTGAAAAGAAAATAAAAATGACTATATATACAAAATACGCATATCTGACTTACATTTGCTGCAGGTATAGGCAACCAATTTAGAAGAACTTCTAATCCTAACTGTGCAATTAAATCCTGGAACCAAAACAACATGGCATTTCTTGCATATCCTTCCTTTCAAATTTTTATTTAATCTCAAGTGATAATGCTTAACTATATGCTCAAGTATATTCACATAAGAGGCTGAAAGCTCAGGTTCAGTAGTAATGCACTTTTCAGCCATAGAGAAAAGGATTTCCACTCTCTCATTTGCTATCTTGCCAACAATGCCTTTTTTCCCTTCCATGAAATCTACAAAACAAGTGCCAAACAGCAACATGCTTTCCCACCAGAGGCAGTACACACATATCGTGAACAGGCTTAACTTCCGAGTTCGGAATGGGTTCGGGTGTTTCCCTGCTCCTATTACCGTTTGGCAAATTATTATGTAGAATAAGGTTTAAATTACTTTACTAAACGCCCGCTTTTGCAATATATGCATACTCCTGAGGTTTTATCGAAATGATTAGCGCAAAAGCTCTTTCCGCATAAAGGACATGAAGCTATTGCCGGCATGGCGCAGGTATTGCACATCTTTTTTATCTCCATTCCATTACCACAGGTTTGCAGTCCCTTCAAGAAGTTCCTTGGCCTTTTCTAATGATAGAGGCCTTCTTCCTTTCTTTTTTGCATATTCGCATTGATATCTTATGTACGAATCGTTTATTTTTGTATTCGGGTCAAGCTCCTTGCAGCGTTCTATATATGCTGATATTGATTTGAATGCATCATCTACACTCATCCCCTTGACAGTTATCAAATAAGGTGCTAAAACCAGGTTGACTACGCGGTGTCTTACGTCAGGTATTGGCGTATTAAGCAGCTGCTCAATCCATGCTATGCTTCCAGAGCTGCTTTTTACCTTTGGCATCTCTAATTTTGGAGGTTTTATCTCTTTTGCAATTTCTATAATTTGTTTTGGAATCTCTGATGCTTTTATCGGAAGCCCACGCAATATCTCCTTAACCATGGCGCTACGCAGAAGATCAGAAAGCTCGTATCTGCTCAAAAACACGAGTCCAGATCCAAGTCTAAAGCTTGCAAGGTTGAAATCTTCACGATCTGCCATATAGTTCAAAAATACGTTAAAAGAGACTGTAAAGTCATCATTAGCCAATGATAATTTCAATCCCAGAGTTTCAGCCAGTCTCATTATCTCTTTAGCATTTCCATTTTCAATAGCCTCTTTGGATCTCTCTGCTTCAGCATAAACATATCTAAATAATGCTGCGCGGTTGGCCATCGCACTTACAATAAGCCTACAATAAGGATAACCTATCACATAGTCAAGCTTGCCATATTTTAGATTTCTGTATTCTATTTTCTCTTTAGAAAAAGCCTCTTCCAACCTGGACCGCGCAGCCTGCAAAATCCTGTTAAGATCAGGGCCTGCTGGCGCTGGCTCGTGCGAAACTATCTCCTTTGCGTCTTTAGAGAAAGGGAATTTGTAAGCAAAAGATAATGCCTCTTCAGTGAACATACTAACATAGTTTATCCTGAAGGTAAGCTATAAATATATGAACTTTTACCAGATTACTGGTAATATTATGGGAATGGCTACATACCAACCGCATTTGGCGCAGTCAGACTATCTGGATCTGCTCAGAAATCAAAATGTATATGTGCAAGCAGAAAAGACAGAGACAAAGCTGGCAAGATCCATAACAGAAGGAAAAGATAATTTACATATCTCAAATATCGCGGCACAAGCGTCTATGCTTTACGCGCAAGCATTTTATGAGATGTTTTCTGTCCAACACGACCCAGAAGCAATATCTTTTTACGAAAGAGGCCTTTTACTATACGAAATTGCAGAAAAATACTGCCCACGCAATAATGCATTAAAACCTATACAGGAATTTTATTTGACCAGGAAAGATTATCCATACCCTCTGCTTAGGAAGAGTGACAGAATTGTCTCCAAAGCAAAAAGGGAAGCATACGCCAGAGCAAAAACTATAGGCTATCTATAGGTATGCCAAGAGTTAAAATCTTTAATCGCACAGCCATAGCTAGGGGCTGTACGCTAACCTGGCAGACTACCGCGTTCGGGTCGCGGTTATCCGAGTTCAAATCTCGGCAGCCCCATGTTTAAAGTCAACCAGAAAGGCAGCCCTTGCACACTAAATATCGCGTCAGGCCGCGTATCTTTATCATCCACTCTTTTTGAAACTTTAACACCCGCGCACCAGCAAATTCATTTCTACTGGCACAATCTAATGTATTACACAGCATCCACACTTAACCTTCAAACAATCGCCAAGCAATGCATCGTGTCTCATAAAAACCTTTTCGTTCATATACTGTTATGGCGGAACGATTAGACCAAGAAATAAACGAGCAAGCATTATTGGTGCATGGGAAAAGAAAAGGCAAAATAGAAATAATCGGCAAGGTTGCAATAAAAGATAGCAAAGACCTGGCACTCTATTATACGCCAGGAGTTGGTGCTGTCAGCAAGGCGATAAGCGAGAATGAGGATTTATCATACGAATATACCAGTAGAGCAAACACTGTAGTGATAATAAGCGACGGAACAAGGGTGCTCGAGATGGGCCATCTGGGTCCTGAAGCTGAAATGCCAATTCTTGAAGGCAAATCTCTGCTGTTCAAAAAATTTGGCGGAGTTGATGCAATGCCTATCGTTGTCTCATCAAAAGACAAAGACGATATAATAAAATTTGCAAAAATGATTAAACCATCTGTAGCCGCAATAGCAATAGAAGATATTGAATCGCCAAAAGTATTCTATATAACAAGGAAACTTTCAGAAGAGATAGGCCTGCCCGTCTTCCACGATGACAGAGAAGGCACATCTATGGTTGTAAGGGCGGCACTAATAAATTCACTCAAAGTCATAGGAAAAGACCCTAAAAAAATAAAGGTTGTTATAAACGGGGCTGGAGCCGCAGGGCATGGGATATCTGAAATATTATCCGATTCTGGGATAAAGCAAATCATAGTATGCGATAAGAAAGGCGCGATATACAAAGGAAGGGAGCAGGACATGGGGCAATTCAAAAATGAGATTGCAAATAGAACAAACCCTTCTATGATGAAAGGCGCTCTTGATGATATGGTTAAAGGCGCAGATGTCTTGATAGGAGTATCTGCCAAAGGGCTTTTTAATAAGGAACTAATACATTCAATGGCACGCGATCCAATAGTCTTTGCTTTGGCAAACCCCAGCCCTGAGATAGAATACGAAGAGGCCTTAGCTGCCGGGGCGGCCATAGTTGCTACAGGCAGAAGCGATAGGCCAAATCAAGTGAATAATTATATTGCATTCCCCGGCTTCTTCAGGGGGCTTTTGTCATGCCGTGCGTCAAAAATAACTAAGAGCATGATAATGGCAGGAAGCGATGCAATAGCATCAAGCATAAATAAAAAAGAACTTTCCAAAGACCATATAATACCAAAGTATGACCGGCAGAAAGACTATATAAACCTTGCATACAGAGTTGCAATATCAGTATCTGAAGCTGCAGTCAAAGAGGGAGTTGCGCAGCTAAACCTAAGCAGAAATGAGATGAAAGCTGAAGTAAGAAAAATGTTAATACATTATAATAAAATAGAGAAGCAGGTGGAAAAGTTAAACAAGAAAGCATGAGCAACTGAGCTTTATGGAAATAGTCGAATATGACATTGTAATAATCGGAAGCGGAATTGCAGGCATGTCTGCCGCAATACACGCAAGCAAATCATCTAAAAAAGGAACAAAGATTGCCATATTAAGCAAACTCCATGCCATGCGCAGCCACTCTGTGGCAGCAGAAGGCGGAATATCGGGAGTATTATACCCTGGCCAGAATGATGACTCATACGAGCTGCATGCATTTGATACTGTAAAAGGATCTGATTATCTGGCAGACCAGGATGCGGTAGAGCTTCTAGTTAAGAATGCTCCAAAGGAAATAAGGTTTTTCGAGCATATAGGCGTGCCTTGGACCAGGGAGGAAAACGGCGATATACTTTTCAGGGCATTTGGAGGCATGAGCGTTAAGAGGACTGCTTTTGCAGCAGATAAAACCGGGTTTTTCATGATGCGGGCGTTGTATGATTATTTGACAGGCACAGAAGGCATCAAAGTATATCATGAATACTACATAACTGACCTGCTGCTTGATAAGAACAGGGTTGCAGGGCTGTACGGATTTAATATGTCTACAGGCGAAAGCATACTTTTCAGGACAAAAGCATGCATAATAGCAACAGGGGGATATGCAAGGGTCTTTGGGTTTACAACAACTTCTTACTCAAGCACCGGAGACGGTATTGCATTGGCATACAGGGCAGGCCTCCCGCTTAAAGATATGGAGTTCATACAATTTCATCCTACCGCTCTTGTTCCAAGCGGCATACTGATAACAGAGGCTGCAAGGGGAGAAGGAGGATATCTTAGAAACTCAAAAGGAGAAAGATTCATGAAAGATTATGCTAAGTCGAAGATGGAGCTGGCCCCAAGGGACATAGTGTCAAGAGCCATAATTACAGAAATAAACAAAGGCAACGGCATAGTACAGGAAGGCTCTGGAATGAAATACATAGACTTGGATCTAAGACATCTTGGAAAAGAAAAACTTGATTTCAGGCTTCCTATGATTCGTGAAATAACCATGAAAAGCATAGGGCTAGACCCTGCAGAAGAGCCCATACCTGTAAGACCAGCAGCCCATTTTACAATGGGAGGGATACATACTGACATAAACGGAAGAATAATACAGCATAATCTTAGAGAGCATGTGCATGGCCTTTTTGCAGCTGGAGAGTGCGCATGTGTAAGCGTTCACGGGTCAAACCGTTTAGGCAGCAATTCACTGAGCCAATGCGCAGTCTGGGGAAGGTTGGTTGGCATAGAAGCCGCAAAAGTATCTTCATATGGCAATTACTCATCAATTTCTGCATTGAAAAAAATGGAGAGCAATGCTAGCAAGAACCTAAACAAGTTCATAGATAGGGCGGGAGAATATAGTCCCTACGATGTCCGCGACAAGCTTCAAAATATAATGGAAGAGCACATGTATGTCTTTAGAACAGAAAAAGGCATGAAAAAGGCTCTCAAACAGATAAAAGAGCTAAAGAAAGAAGCATCCATGATGATCGTGGAGGACAAGGGCAAGTCTTTCAATACAAACCTCAGGGATGCGCTCGAGATAAGGAATCTCATTGACCTTGCAGAAGTTGCTACGGCTGGTGCAATGAAAAGGAAGGAAAGCAGAGGCGCGCATTCAGTAGTCGAACATAAAGAAAGGAATGATAAGAAATGGATGAAGCATACCATTGCGCTTCAATCTAGACAAGGGCCGAAGTTTGAATATATCCCTGTCAAGGTAACCAAATGGAAGCCACAGCCAAGGATGTATTAGTGAAAACATGGAAAAAGAAACATACGATATGAGGGGCGGTCAATCAAGAATAACAAGGCTATGGGCTTTCTCCAAAGAGAGCTATGTCCACATGCTTTTTTACAGGATTCTTATACCTGTGGCAATAATCGCAGCAATAATTTTCGCTATTCAATACATTTACCCCTCTCTGTTTGTTAGCATGCTCTTTAAATTGATCTTCATATTGGTCTGGGTGCTCTTTATCCCACAAGTATTTGAAACATCGAAAGGGCTTTCGATAATCGCTACAAACGGTTTTATCCATGGCATGCTAAACAAAATGTATCTAGAGTCTGCAGCAAAATATGAAAGGCATCCTTTGGGGTTGCTATATAAAGCATTCCCTTATTTTGCGATAATAGTATGGATTGCCGGATTAATCTCCATATCCGCATTGTGGTTTATATGAGGACATCGTTTTTGGTAGCGCCAATGTACGTTGCTATGATAGGAGTGCCAGTCTTAATGGTCATCTACGTTATCTCATATGTATTTGCACCGTTAATTGGTTACTATCTATTGCTGCCTCTCATTGCACTCGGGTTACTCATATTCGGAATAACTGGATTCTTTGAGGTTTATGCAAAGGTGCCAGACAGGCAGCCAAAACCTGCGAATATAACCGATTCTGACTCGAGTTTTGAAGATGTAAATCTTGGAGAAAAGCACCAAACGCAAATATCTCTTACAGTAACTAGGTTCAACATTGGCACTAAAAAATTAGAGAAACAGACCTACAAATCAAGCGCCAGCAAATTTACAACAGTTCTCGATATGCTACTCCATGCAAAATCTAAAGGCGATCAGACATTATCCTTCAGATACAGCTGCAGGATGGGCATATGCGGCTCATGCGGCATGGTAGTAAATGGAAAGCCTATGCTGGCATGCGAGGCAAATGCTATAAACAATGCAATAGATGGAAAAATAGAGGTCGGCCCCATGGAGGCGCACCCCCTTATCAAAGACCTTGTTACTGATTTTGATGAATTCTTTAACAAGCACATCTCCATAAAGCCATGGCTTCACAGGGAGGATAAAAAAGAGCAATACGTGGCTCAGCATGAGTACCAGCAGAGCCAACAGGAAATAGAAAAGTTCCTTCCATATTCTTACTGCATAATGTGCGGCTTGTGCATGGATGCCTGCCCTGTTGTCAATACCAACAAAGATTTTATAGGCCCTCAACCTCTTTCGCAAGCTTATAGGTACTATAAGGATTCAAGAGACCAGCTCGATGGAAAAAGGATAGAA
>JAKABJ010000011.1 GCA_021801905.1 Microcaldota archaeon
ATGAATACAGGGTAAAAATTATTTATTTCCCGGGTTTTGCTGGGCTAACCAGAATGTCCCTGCAGGAAGCTGCCGCATAACCATATCAATATCTCCATATCCAAGCATTTTGCATATTTCCTTAGCTGCATCCGCCTTTTCTGACTTGCCCTCATGCACTATAACGTATTTCTGCACATTTAATCCAGAAAGCCCGCTCAATGCATTTCCTGGAATTACTCTAAGTTCTCCATCTACTACAAAAAAAATCAACTCTAATTGCATGTTTCTATACCACTCTCTCTCCCCTTTAAGCAGGAAACTGCCAGAAGAGATGGTTCCTTTCTCTGTAGATTTGCTTACCTGTTCCCTTCGCATTGAATATACGTCTACAACCGGGAGCATTTTTTTCCACGCACTCGAATAGCATGCAGCAAACTGAGCTGTGCATTCCCTATCATTTGCTTTGGCTTCCGCTCCGTTTTTTAATATAAATACGGAAGCTCCAAATATATCTGCATGAAAAAACAGGTCGTTATCGTCAAAATACTTTGAATTTAGCGTCTCGTTCTGTTTTGCGTCCCTTCCGCCTATCGCAAGGAATCCGCCAGGCGTGTGCATCCAATGAAACTTCTGATACCATTCTCCTGGCTTTTTTATTATTATGGTTTTTCTCTCAGCTACCGTAGAAGATTTAATTCCCAGAAGCTTTTTCTCCAGGTCTTTAATGGATTTTTCCGCGCCAATCTTTTTCTGCAGAAGCTTCTTTGACTTTTTATAATAGTCATCAGCATTTTCCTGCGCTGATTTGGTAAAGTCTATTTTAATCTGCATGATCACACAAGTGCAAGGCTGCCCGTGACAAGCAGTGAAATCGCTATGGCTATAACCAAGCCCAATACCCCCGCAAGTATTATGCCCAATATTACTATCTTTGCGGTTCTCTTGAACCGTTCCTCGCCAGGCTTATAACTTACGTAAAGGATGTGCCTTGCGTTAGTTATGAAGCTTTTTAATTTAGTTCCCAATTGCATGCAATCAATTTATATTTTATCAATTATATAATGTAAATTCGTATTCGGATTTTTATATATAGTGGTTTTGTGCTTAAATATGATGCTATAGAAGTGCATTTTGGCGAGCTTTGGTTAAAGGGCATGAACCGAAATGATTTTGTATCCAGGCTGAAACATAATATATTGGATATGATCTCTGCAACAGGGGCCGATATAGTCCATAACAGGGATAGGTTTTTTATATATCCAAAAAACGAGTCTGGCTTTTTAGAGATAATAGAGTCTTTGAAGAATACATTCGGGATATCTTGGTTCGGCCCAGTGATGCTAGCAAAGAACTCTATAGAATCGATATTATCAGCATCCAACCTGATGTTTTCTAAGGATGACACTGTACGGATCTCTGCAAGCAGGTCTTACAAAGGCACCCCTTTCAACTCAAAAGATATCGTAAGCAGTTTTATGCATTCTGGCAGCCTTAATTTTAATTTAGATAAAAATTCAGACAAAGTGCTGCACATAAGCGTAATGGAAGGCGAAACTTCTTTATGCAGGGAGAAAATTAAAGGCCTTGGCGGGCTTCCTGTAGGGTCTTCAGGAAATGCTATAGTTCTTCTTTCAGGAGGGATAGACTCGCCAGTGTCCGCTTTGTATGCAATGAAGCGCGGCTTGAAGCCCATATATCTCCATGTTCACGCATTCAACGATAATTCAGAAGCAGAAAATTCTAAAATGAAAGATATAATTAAAATATTGAGAAAATTCTCCCCGAGCAGTAAAATCTATTTCATACCATCGCACATATTCCAAACTGCTACATTGAAAATTCCAAGGAAATATGAACTAGTCTTGTTTAGGAGATTCTTATTCAAAATTGCAGAGGAAGTTGCGGAAAAAGAGGACGCTGAGGTTATTGTCACTGGGGAAAGCCTTGGGCAGGTTGCATCACAGACTGTGAAGAACATGATTGCCTCACAATACGGGATAAAACGCTTGATTTTCAGGCCGCTCTCTGGCTTTGACAAAGCTGAGATAATAAGTAGGGCAAAGGAAATCGGAACCTATGATCTCTCTATAAAACCTTACAAGGATGTCTGCTCAATCGGCATCAAAAATCCTTCTACCGGAATGCCTCCAGATAAAGTTTCTGCCCTGTACGAAGAATGCGATATAAGCGCAGTTATAAGCAGAAGCCTAAACCTTTCTGACGTTATTTGAAACCACTTTATTGTAGCATTCTTCAATGCTTTTCTCTATTTTATAGCGTTTTCTAAAGAATTTAAGGAGGTTTGCCAAATCTCTCTTCAAGAATTCTTGCGCACGCGGGTGTTTTATAGAAATTGCCTGCCCGAAATCTATCATATATGGCAATCCGTTATGCATCAATATGTTGTATTCACTTAAATCGGTGTGGACTAATCCGTAAGAAAACAGCCTGCCTACGTCTTTTATTATATAATTCAATATCGCTCCTGGGTTTTCTAATTCCGTATCTAATAGCTTTGGAGCTATGTTCTCTTTATCTCCAAGAAACTGCATTCCAAGGATATTTTCGCTATATATGTATGGTTTTGGAGCATGCACGCCAGCCTGGATCGCTATAGAGAGGTTTCCAAACTCTTTTTTGCACCATGTCTTTATTATGCTGTAGCGTCCCCTTCCGATCTGCCTCTCAAAACGTGGATCTCCCAGAATGTAATCTTTTATATTAAAAAATGTAGTTGAATCCACCCTGAAAAATTTCAGCGCAATGAGCTGCTCTCCTTCCACTATCTCAGAATTTCCGACTTCGGCCAGATAAATGTCTGCCTCCTTGCCACGTGCTATCAGGTAATCCAGTTTTGACACTATGCCTTTGCTGAAAAGTTTTCCGAGTACCCGCATAGTATTATGGTCAAATATGCCCTGTTCGGTCTTCCTCTGCTCATTAAGCATGAAGTCTTCTCTTAACGGGGCATGACGCTTAGATCTCATTCTTGCCATGCTTATTAATCCCAGTTATAGCTATTAAACCCAATCCCAAGGCATACAAACAATAATTTAACCTTTTGTATGCATATATTAAGGATGAATTAAATGGCAGAGAGAAAAAATATTATCACTGTAGACCCGGAGCTCTTTTACAAAAGGAGGCTGCATTACATGGAAAAACACTCTGGATGGCATATATTCAGGGCAATATACTGGGGAATCTACATATTCATAATCGGTATGATCTTAGCTACGCTTGTGCCTGGCACAATTTCTTACCCGTTGTATTTCGGTTGGGTATTGATACTTTTTTCATTATTCCTGATAGTGTATGGATTTGCATCCGCCCTCCATATCAAGTTGATGAAAAAGTACGCATAGAAGGCACGCAACTTTTAATATTGGTTATCTAATTACTTGCTGATTGAAATGCAGATTCCAAACATATACGAATTCAAAAGATATAAATTATTCATACTTATACCTATAATCCTGCTTCTTGTAAGCCTGTATTTCATCCCAAAGATACAGCTGGACCAGTCATTAAGGGGAGGAATAGACATACAGCTGCAGACAAATTCAATTGTAAACGTGCCGGCTCTAACTGCAGAGATAGATTCAGCCCTTCCTGGAAGCCAGGCAAGCCTGTCAAAATCCCCAGGAGGAATATCAATAACACTTAGTGCAAATACTACATTATACACCGCCAGTTTATATTCTGCGGCAGTATACAACGCCTATGTAAATTACACAAATGCGGAATATCAATCTGCAGCATATCAGGCACAACTGCGCAGCCAGCCCAACAACCAGAGCGTAATCACTGCAATAAAAACAGCGCAGACCAACCAAACAAAATATATTACGTCAATGCAGACCAATCTTGCTAAAGAGCTCTCTTTGCTTTCTATTTTCCTGAAATCTGTTCCTACATATAACGCAACAGACCCGCAGGGTATGGCTTCTCTATCACAGAGCGCGTATTCAAACGCTTCATCAAATTACAAATCAAAGGTTATATCTGTTATAAGCGGCCTCATAAGCTTTACAAGCTACTCCTACAATGATGTAACTCCAACCCTTGGGGCTTTCTTCCTCTCGCAGATGGAAGGGATAATAATAGTTGCATTTATATTGGTGGCAATTTCAGTATTCATAGTTTTCAGAAGCCCAGTGCCTGCGCTTGCCGTGGTCTTTAGCTCCGCAAATGACATTCTTGTTGCTTTAGGCGCTATGGGCGCATTTGGCATACCTCTGGGTGTCGCTTCAATAGGCGGGATACTGATGCTTATAGGCTATTCTATAGACACGGCATTGCTCTCATCCATAAGGATATTGAAAAGAACAGAGGCGACCCCGACAATACGCGCGTATACAACAATGAAGACGGGCATAACTATGACATCAGCGGCCATAATAACATTCGCAATACTGCTTGTGGTGTCATATACTGCCTTCATACCTACCTATCTTGAAATATCGGGAGTAGTGCTTGCCGGATTGATTGCAGATATATTTACAACATGGTTCGGCAACACCCCTATGGTGCTGGCGTATAAGAAAAAGCGTGAGTTAAGATGAACTTAAAAGATTATCTAAAAGACAGAAGAATACTTTCACTTATACTGATAGTGATTGCGCTCGCAGCTCTAGACCTACATTATGGGATACATTTTGGAATAGAATTCGCAGGAGGCACCCAGATACCTGTCACATTGGAGCATAGTATTAACGCGAGCGACATGTCAACGCTCATATCTGCGCTGCAGCAAAGGGTCTCAACATTCGGGCTTAAGCAGGTTACTGTAGAAGGAATTGGCAGCAAGGAGGTATATGTTACAATACCTACTGTCTCAAGCAGCGAAATAAACCAGACTATAAATATAATAGAGAGCCAAGGTACTTTCCAAGGAATAGTGAACGGAAAGGAAGCGCTGAACGGCAGCGGAATACTGAAGGGTAGCATAGGGCAGCCCTCCCCAACGGTCCTTAATAACAGCGCGGAATGGCAGGTTACTTTCTTCGTGACTCAGACTGCCGCATCTACATTTGCAAAGGCGGTTCTCGGGCAGGCAAACCAGTCATTATACATGTTCCTTGACAGGCCAACATCTGCCATAGTGATATTCAATGGGACCATACCTACAAACTCCACATCAGCAATCTCGCAGTCAGCAGCGCTCTCAGCTCTCCAAGCAGCGCTGAAAAACGGAAACGAAACCATACCTGTAATGATCTCTTACAGCACAAATTCCAGCATAAAGAGCATAGAGGCATTTCTGCAAAGCAGCAAGCAGAAGTATCAAAATATAATAGCTAGCTCAAGCATAAACGGAAGCTTATTGTCATACCTGCAGAGTAATAACTATACTGTAAAACTGGAAAGCAGGGCAAATATGACCCCTACATATACTACAATAAATTCGGGTCAGCTGGTTGTAGAATCATGGCCAGCTGTAGGCCTACTATCCGCTCCGGTTCTGAACCCCTCCATAACCAATGGAAACGTTAGCGACAGTTATGAGATATCAGGAGTGGCCCCATCAACTTTGTCAAAATCTGCACAGATTACGTATGCAAACCAGCAGACAAAGCAGATAGCAAGCGTGCTTAGCGGAGGTGCACTTCCCGTAGCGGTATTCGCAGGCACTCCTACAACGATACCCCCAACCCTCGGTTCCCATTTCCTCTACATAAGCCTGATAGCCGGAGGGATAGCAATCCTGTTTGTATCCACGTTCATAATGTTCAGATATAGAAAACTCTTCCTTGTAGGGCCAATACTGATAACAACAGCAATGGAGCTTTTCATAATAGTCTCAATAATCGGTCTTATCGGAACTATAGACCTTGCTGCAGTGGCGGGGATGATAGCTGTGGTTGGAACTGGAGTCGATGCGCAGATAATCATAACGGATGAGGTACTGCTGCACAAAGATGAACAGGGATCTGCAAAGATTCTACTGGGCCATGCGTTCTACATAGTCTGGGCCGATGCAATACTCCTTGTAATAGCTATGATGCCCCTTTTCTTCTCGACTTCGCTTGTAACGATAATAGGCTTCTCAGAGTCTACTATAATAGGCGCAATACTTGGGGTGCTTATAACCAGGCCGGCATACGGAGCTATAATAAGCAAGCACTTCACATGAGGTTAATAAAATGCTTAAATACTGCCCGACCTGCAACAGGTCAAGCGATGATGTGCACTTCATAGGCGAATTCTGCGAAATTTGCATAAAGGAGAAATTGGCAAAAGGGCTTCCAAGCAATGTTACTCTGGAGGTGTGCAAGTCATGCGGAAGAATAAGGACGCGCGATGGGTACGCTTCCCCGAATAAAGAGTCAATCGCAGATGCGATATCTGCTGGAGTTGGGGGAAAATGGAAGATTTCAATAAAAGAGTTCGACTGGAAGCGCGCTGATGTAGTATTCAAGCAGGAATACGGAGACGAAAGAGTCAAAATGGAAAAGGAGATAGAGGTAAAAGTGAAAAAGCCAATGTGCATAGACTGCTATAGGCAGACTTCAGGCTATTATGAAGCGATATTCCAGATAAGGGGGCCTGAAAGCAAAGTTGAAAACATCATGGCAAAGCTTATGAAGTTCATAAGCACCAGAAATACCTTTACCTCAAGAGTGGATGAGCTAGAAAATGGTTATGACATATATCTCAGTGACAAAAAAGTGGCAAATGCTTTCGTTGAATACTATGAGCTTAAGCCTGGCAGATCTTATTCCCTCTACGGAGTTAAAAACGGAAAGGAGCTTTACAGGAATATCTACATATTAAGGCTGGAATAAGAGCAGCAATAGTGCACACTCACGCCTTTTGCATATATACGCACGGCACTCCTGGCATAGACGGACAGCTGCTCTGCGCGCTTATATTAATCAGATAAGTTCCTTGCACGGATATGGATGAGAGCTGCCCGCTCACATTGATTGGAGTGTAGGAGGTAACATAACTGCTGCCTCCGCTGGTGGCTATCACGAATATTATCTCATGGCCCGGATTATTTGACTGGGTGCCTACGTATACATTCTGGACTCCTGGAGGAACCTGCACAAGCACCAGCTGCCTTGCAGGATACCCCTGCGCTCCAATGCTTGTGGCAACGCTGGCAAGCTTGCTAGCTGCTGACTGAGCCTCAGTGGCAGCTAGCGTGGAATTGGATGTTGATATCTGTATGAACGCCAGCACTATTATCGGTATCAATATTATTAAGCCAAAAGAGACGGTTATGAGCAGCTCAAAGCTGGATTGGCCTTTCTGCCTTCTCCTATCAAAGAAGCTAGAGCTCATCTATTTGCACCTCTTCCATGCCTCTTCTGAATTCCTCTTTTCTGCTCATGGTTATGCTCCTCTCCTTTTTCTTCCTCAGCTCATTCGCAAGAGAGGTAAGGAGTTTTCTAAGGCATCTGTCAAGCATGTATTCTTCAACATGCGCATTTATGGTGCCCGCTCCCTCCAAAAAGAGGCGTGCATGCATGCTATACATTTTTCCAGAAGATTTTATGTTTACTATTATTGCATAAGGTTTTACCTTGCGCATTTTTTTTGCTTTAGCCATGAAGCCAGAGATCTCATCTTTCATTTCCTGCTCGTATTCGATGTTTTTATCATTAATTCCTGATATCAGTATATTGTCCTCTGAGGCATTCCTCCTAGAAATTATATTTCCGAATATGTCAAATGCTGTTATTATTCCAGAGGGTTTTCCAGATTTGAGCACTATCACAGAAGAGACATTGTTCTCGATCATCTCCCGCGCAGCATCAGAAAGCCCTTTGCTCTCATTAAGAACAACAAGGTTGGTGTTGCAGATGCTGCCAACATTAACGTTATCTGCAGCATATGCCGCGCTCTTCTTTTCAGGAAGCCTTTCCTCCCTGTCAAAATGCCCGTATGCTATGTCGTGATTTGTTATAATCCCATATAGCTGCCTGTCTTTTATCACAATTAGCCGGCTGACTTTGTTATCCCGCATTGCGGCTTTTGCCTGGTGCAGAGATGCTTCTGAGTCTATTGCAAGAACAGGAGCGGTCATAGCATCAGAAACTCCAATTTCATTAAGCATGCCCAAAGATAGCAATATCTTTAAGATTGTAAATCTCTTAATGATGCCCGTTACCTTTCCATTTGAGAAATATGGCAGTGCCTTGGTTCTGCTCTTGTAGAATCCAAGAAGTGCCTCATCTATGCTTGTATTGTCTGTCAAAACAGGAGCATTAATGCAGATTTTTTCCGCAGACATTTTTGCAGTTCCGGTTCCAACACCTGATCTGTAAAGTGCACGGTTGTCTATTATGCCTAAATATTTTTTCTTTCTGGTTATTACAACTGCACCGAATCTATCAATCTCCCCCAGTATGCTCGAAACTGGAAGGGTGGCATCAAAAGATTTGGTTTCTGATACCAGCTCTCTCGGAATGTTAATTATGCTGTTATCCATTATAAGACCCTTTTTAGATATTACATGCTAAAATATAAATAATCGGCAATAAAACCATATTCGTGCCAGGATGGCAGATCGGCTATGCGGCCGCCTGCAGAGCGGCATAGGGGGGTTCAACTCCCTCTCCTGGCTTATTTTTTAGAACTAAACTTCCGCTCAAGCTCTTCCCCTAACTACAAAAGGCTGCAAAATATGCAATTCCTATCAGAATTGTTATATTAAGCCACGCTACTTGTATGTAAAAGAGGGGCAAGTAGTGAAACGCCAAGTGCAAATACTATGATGAATGATATTATGCCCACTATAATCGATTCTAGCAGCAAAGTACCAAAAGCCTTTAATTTGCTAATGGAGAGCTGGTTAGATAATGCGAAGAGCAGTGTTATGAATGACCATATTATGGCAATTATCTCCAGTCCAATTCCTATCTCAGCAAGAGATGACAATGAACTTGTAAGAGGAGTAATTATCCATATTAAAAACAGGTAAGGTATTACTGCATAAGTAAATGCAGTTACAACTTTTGAATAGTCAGCTTTAAACATTTTGAATAGCATGCCTATTATCACATAATATATTCCTCCAGATATGAGTATGCTAAGAGGTATCATTATTATCAGAGACAATGCAATCGTGCCTACAGCAACCAATCCGAGTGTCGACCCGCCCAAAAGATAGCTTAGCACTATGCCTAGAATTAACGGTATTATCATAACCATGTAGTAAAATTTAAGCGCACCTGATACAGATCTGCTCTGAGTTGTGCCATCTTTTGGATGCAGTATTGCATTAAATGCTTCCTTCAAAGTTTCACTAAATCCCATAAAATCACTCTTTTATATAAATAAGAAGTTTTATAAAGCTTTTTTAATGTTCGTCATTAGGGATTGGGTTCTATAACAATCTCTGCATTAATTTCCAGAGTTCCTAATTTATGATCTAATTAAATGCTGCTTCTCAAAACCTTTTTTATGAAGTTTGCTTTACGCCACACAATTGAATTTAGTGATTCTAAGCCTAACATCATAGAAAGCGTTAATATCTCTTATGCACATTCATTAGCATGGAAGGCATACCTCCTGGCCAGATTGTCACTAAAATAACATGGCCGGTATTGAGCGCTACAGACACGCCAGATATAGACTTGAAAAGCTATAGGCTAAAAATATTCGGTAAAGTCGATAAAGAAATTTCGTTTGGCTGGGACGACCTAATGAAAATGCCCAGGATTAGAAAAAAGCTTGATATGCATTGCGTTACAAGATGGAGCAGGCTTGGCGACGAATGGGAGGGCATACAGCTTAATTATTTATTAAAAATGGCGGAGCCGAAAGGAAAGTACCTAATGCTATGGTCTTCTTATGTTGATTACTCGGCAAATGTGCCTATGGAATACCTAAATGATGATTGCATGCTTGCTCTCAAAGTCAACGGAAAGCCCCTTGAACCCAAGCACGGAGGTCCGATAAGGGCATTCATACCCACATTATATCTATGGAAAAGCACAAAATGGATTGATGGGATAGAGGTTATGGAAGAGAACAAACCTGGATTCTGGGAGCAGCGCGGATACAACCTTCGCGGCGATTATTGGAAGGAGGAAAGATATTGGGACGGAATCAATTTTGTTGACAAGCTTCTTCATAGGCAGAAAAAAATATAAAGCAGGATATAGAATAAGGTATGATAACATGAAAAGCAAAAATGCGCCAGCAAAGCCGAAAGGAAGCCCAACATCATCAGCGGGTGGAATGGCAGGGGTGGAGATAAACAAGAAGATTAAGTTGAGATATTATAAATTTACAGATGTTTTCAAAGGCTTTGAAGATGTAGATGCTGTAAAAAAAATATTCGGAAAAAATACGAAGAAGGTCATTTCGGAACTAAAAGTAATGCTAGTCTCAACAAAATGGGGTTATCTATGGGTAGACGATAGAAATCTTTCCATAGGGTGCAATTATGATTACATCAAAAGGGCCGATGATCGCCATATCTATCTAGATGTGATACATGAGCTCACTCACATAAAACAGGGCATGGAGGGAAAAAATCTTTTTGACGACAGTTTTGAATACGTAGACAGCCCTACCGAGATAGAGGCATATAAAAAGGGCGTTACCGAAGCAAAGCGACTAGGCATGTCGAACGATGAAATAATAGAATATCTGAAAGTTGATTGGGTAGATAAGAAAGATTTTAGCAGGCTGCTTAAAGCCGTTGGTTTGGCTTGATGCTCTAATGGCCATTAAACCCAAACCAAAAGCGGTTTTTGATTATTTCTCTTGCCAATCATTACAATATTGCTTCTTGAAAGGGCAAAGGAAGAATACGCAAAGAATAAAAGATTCGGAATAAATATAAGAGAGTTCAATAAAACCATAAAAAGGATAATTTCAGGAAACAATGGCTTAATACGCTGATGCAATATATCTAAAAGGCTAGGAAAATGAGAGAGATAAAAAAAATAAATGATTTTCTTTGGGAAATCGAGAGGGATGAGAGTTCCGGAATGAACGTGCCTATACGGTTATATGCAAACGAGTCTCTTAGAAATGCTATTGAAAAAGACAGAACTTTGAACCAAGCGTCTAATGCGTCAAAGCTGCCATCAATTGTTAAGAACATGCTTTTAATGCCAGATGCGCATGAAGGATACTCGTTTCCTATAGGCGGAGTCGCAGCATTTAATGCCGATGACGGTATAATATCCCCTGGTGCCATAGGGTTTGACATAGGGTGCGGAGTTAGGCTAATCAAGACCAACCTAACCGAGAGTGAGCTAAGGCCAAAATTCAAGGAGCTCATGGATGCCATGTTCAGAAATGTGCCTAGCGGGGTCGGAAGCAAGATGAGCCTCGGATTCACTCAAAAGCAGTTGGAAAGAATAGTTACAGAAGGTGTAGGTTACATAGTCAAAGAGGGTTATGGCTTCCCAGAAGATCCTGAAAGAACAGAGGAAGAAACGCATATGGCCGGGGCAGATTATGGAATAGTAAGTGAGCTTGCCAAGAAAAGGGGCATACGGCAGCTTGGCACCCTTGGTGCAGGAAATCATTTTGCAGAGGTGCAGAAAGTAGACAAAATCTTCGACGAGAAGATAGGCAGCGCGTACGGGCTCGAAAAAGACATGGTTGTGATAATGCTTCACAGCGGGTCAAGAGGCTATGGCCACCAGATATGCAGCGACTATATAAGGATACTTATGGATTATCAGAAAAAGCACAATATAATCTTCCCTGATTCAGAGCTGAGCTATGCGCATATAGGGAGTAAAGAGGCGGATAGTTACTGGTCTGCAATGTGCTCTGCAATTAATTTCGCTTTTGTGAATAGGCAGATAATGACGCATTTCATAAGAAAGAGCTTTGCTGATACTTTCAAAAAAAGTGCAGATGAGTTGGACATGAGGCTTGTTTACGATTTGTGCCATAACACTGCAAAGCTAGAAGAGCACGATGTTGATGGGAAAAGAATGAAGCTCTATGTGCATAGAAAAGGAGCAACAAGGGCGTTTGGGCCTGGAAGAAATGAGATCCCAGCGGCATACAGAAAGTTTGGGCAGCCAGTTCTCATACCCGGCAGCATGGGTACCTCAAGCTATGTACTGGCAGGGAGAAAGGAGAGCATGGAGGAGACTTTTGGATCATCATGCCATGGGGCTGGGAGAGTGATGTCAAGGCATCAAGCGCTCAGAGAAATAACATCATCAAAGACGTTGGGAGAAATGAAGAGGAAAAACATAGAGATAAGGGTGAGAAGCAGGAAGCTTGTAAGCGAAGAAGCGGAATGGGCTTACAAAAATGTAGATGATGTGGTGGCAAGCATGGAAGGCGCAAAGGTATCCGGAATTGTTGCAAAACTCGTGCCTCTTGGAGTAACAAAAGGTTAAACCCTTTTTTGCAAACTCTTTTATAAATACGCTGTAATACTTTTTGAAAGTGACAATATGGTAATGGGCTCTCTGCCAGAACAGGTTGATGTGGCAGTAATAGGGGGAGGGGTTGGAGGATATGTTGCTGCAATAAGGGCTGCAGAACTCGGCAAAAACGTTGTACTTGTAGAAAAAGAAAAGCTGGGCGGACATTGCCTTAATTATGCATGCATACCCTCAAAGACCCTGATTCACATATCCGATATATTTTATGAGGCCCAGCATTCAGAGAAATTCGGGATAAATATATCCTCTGCATCTATTGATGCAAAGAAAATGCTAGACTGGAGGCTTGGCGTATCTAAGAAGCTGGAAGATGGTGTGGCATTCCTCTGCAAATCAAACGGAGTGGATGTGCTTAAAGGCACTGCAACATTTATCTCCTCAAACAGTCTTCAACTTACGGATGGAATTACGCTGGAATTCAAAAAAGCAATAATAGCAACTGGCTCAATCCCAAAACCGCTAAAAGGATTTGAGTTTGGCGATACTATAATAGACTATAAGAGGGCTTTGATGCTTGACAGGGTGCCTAAAAGCATGCTGATAATAGGCGCCGGCTATGTTGCTGTTGAGATAGGAACTCTCTATGCCAAGCTTGGCACAAAGGTCACAATACTTGCAAGGTCGGATGTGCTATCCCATTTCGATAGGGATGCAGTTGAGCTTGTCAAAAGGAGAATGTCAGAATTAAGCGTCTCGATAATAGCTGGCGTGACTCCTATCGAAAGGAAAGGAAACACGGTATCTTTAAGCAATGGCAGTAGCTTAGATGCGGAGATAATCGTTGTTGCAACTGGATTGTCCCCATATACTGATGGCTTGGGCCTTGAAAATATAAAAGTTGAGGTCGATCAGAACGGTTTCATAAAAGTTGACAACAGTCTGCAGACGCTAGACCCAAACATTCTTGCAATAGGGGATGTAATAGGGGAACCGATGCTAGCGCATAAGGCAATAAGGCAGGGAGTTGTTGCTGGAGAGGTGGCATCAGGAATGAATTCTTCTTATTCAAACATAGTCGTACCTGCAGTTATCTTTTCCGATCCAGAAATTGCAATAGCGGGAAGCATAGAAGAAGCAGAAGGAGTAAAAGTTACAAAATTCCCTTTGACAGGATTGGGCAGGGCTGTCGCGCTTGACACCACAAAAGGATTTATCAAGATCGCATATGAGGATGACGGCCTAGTAAAAGGAGTCGAAATCGTATCTCCTGATGCCAACTCTATGATAGCAGAGGCTGCGCTAGCTATAGAGATGGGCGCTACAATAGAGGATATAGCTGACACTATACATCCCCATCCTACCTACAGCGAAGGCATCCAGGAGGTTGCGGAGGCTGCTTTAGGCAGGCCAATACACTTCTTCTACGGAAAACCTGTAAAATAACAGTGCTTATAATGGACTATGAATCAGACTTTGAAGACGAATTTGCGGAAACCTCTCTGGGGGATATGCATTTTAAACATCATAAAGGAAACGGAGACAAAATAATATTCATACACGGATTAGGTGGCAGCACTTTAGTGTGGAAGCGCCTAATGGAATATATGCCTGAAAACCTTGACATATACTTGATAGACATGTTGGGGCACGGCCAATCTGCGGCTCCGGATATTGATTATACCGTAAGCGCCCAATTCCAATTCCTAAGGGAATTCATAGCGCTTCAGAATAATGGAGACAGCTTCATATTCGGCCACTCCTATGGCGGATGGGTCACCGCATATTACGCATCGCAGCCATGCGGACTGAAAGGCATCATGCTAGAGGATACTGCTGGGATAAAGGAGCAATTTGATGATCTTGCCTCTTCGAACAAAATTAAAGAGGACAGGGAAAGGCTGATGGCTGAAGTAATGAAGCTTAACGGGAATAAAGAAGAGGTAATGAGAAGCATAATCTTCTCCGACCATAGCAGCGAAGATATAGAGGAGAGCATGATTGCGGATATAAAGAAGCCCGCAAGGATTATATGGGGGCGCGATGACGCGATTGTGCCACTGAATTACGGAATACTCCTTAGTAAAAAAATGAATGCAGATATAAACATAATCGAAGGAGCAGGGCATGAGCCGCATTATGAGCAGCCGGAGACGGTTAAAAATGCAATAATGGATTTCATATCTAGGGCAGTTTCCCAGACTCAATGAATTTTAGCAACTCCGGCATCCTGTTTATCTGCTTTAGTTCTGGAGGGTGCGTCTGCACGCCTTCAAGCCTTGCTTTCAGGTAATCCATTACCTCCTTTCTGTCTGAACTGTTATCCACTTCAAGAACTTCATCGCTTCTCTCCTGTGCTGCTACGCCGCAATAGTCAAGCGCTTCAGCCATAAGGTTCTCCTTTAGTTTTCCCTCTTCATATCCCCTTTCTGAAAGGCGTTCTTCCAGGCTCTCAAGGCTGCATCTCACTATTATGGCAATGTCATATTTTATATCAAGTTCGCATGCAAGGTGCCCAACTATTAGCACCGCTCCATTTTTCAAGTTTTCTTCTGCAAGCTCTTTTATTTTTTTTGTCAAAGGTTTTATCATTGCAACCTTCGCTCCGTCATCATCAATCTTAGAGAAGAGCTGGTATGATTCCAATATTGAATTTATCTCTATAAGGGGGATTTTAATAGCATCAGATACTTCCTTAGCAAAAGTGCTTTTCCCGGCTCCCGGAGTTCCTGTAACAGCAACAAAAAGCCCGCGCCTTTCTTTTTTTATGCTAACCACTCAAATAACTTGAGGCGGCGTCCAAAACCCCGTTCAGCTCTTCCCTTGCTAATTCCAAGTTCATGGCTTCGTTTTGCGGAACATGAATATTTACTGCATAGTTCTTTGCTCCGCTGAAAAGCCAAGATCCTATCATTCTGTCCTTGAACGTATAGCTAAAATCCGCAATCAAGTCTGACTTAACAGCAAGCCTCTCCATCAGCTTAATAATCTGGTCATTAACAGAATCTATCTCTATTGTTTCTTCCTTTGAAGTATCTCGTGCAACATTAAAAGGCTTTATAATTGGAATGCCGTGCTGCTTTGCCTGCATTGAGAGGTTTTGAGTGAGTTGCCTGGTCATGGAATCTATCCTAGAAAGGTCGTCATCCATGTTCCTGGCCTCCTTAGAAATAGAGTTAAGGGCATTGTCTATGTACTTGTTGGCATATTCCTTCATATTCGATATTGTGACTTTAATATTCGGTCTTGTTTCATATTTGTCTAGGTTATTAATCATGTCAGATATCGACAATGAAAATCTTGTGCTTGCCTCTTTATCCATATCTTTTACCAATGATTGGGTATAATTGCTCAATATCTCAGCCATGTTAAACACCTATATTACTATAAAAGATAAAAGTATTAATAGTAGTGGTGAATACATGGCAATAGATGACGACAAAGCGATAAAAGCAAGGATAGAAAAGGACATAAACGCATTCCAAACAAATTTTGCATCAATATCATCTCTGCATAAGGATGGCAAGGTGGTCAGAATGGTGGAAATGTCTATGATGTATGCTAAAGATGCTAAGAGCTATCTGGACAAGGGAGATTTCTATACCTCTTTCTCCTGCATATCGTATGCTCACGGGCTCTTGGATGCAATAAAAGGAATATTTGGTGATTGAGTGTATAAGGAGGGAAAGGCAGCAATAAGACAGCAATCCGCCTTTTTAAATTCAAAAGCCAAATTTATCCGAGACCTTAGCGTAGGTTTCATGCAGATAAAAGCAAATAAAAACAGCAATGTGATTGATGCAACAGGAGGCACTGGAATACGCGGTATAAGGTATCTCCTCGAATCAAAAGCCAAGAATGTAACAATACTGGACATGAATGCATCTGCTGTAAAAGCAATAAAAGCGAATGCATTGCTAAACAAAGTCAAGCCCAAAATTGTCAAAATTTCCTTTCAAGAGTTTTCTAACTCTTCAAAAGAGAAGTTTGACTTTATAGACATAGACCCGTTTGGCGGCCTGCATCCCTACATATACGATGCGATCAAAATAGCTAAAGGCGGCAGCTATCTCATGCTTACTGCAACCGATACGGCGGTTTTGTGCGGTGCTCACAGAGATGCTTGCGTGAAGCTATACGGAGCAATTCCTATTCATAATGAGCTATGCCACGAAGCAGGGATAAGGATACTTATAAACTATGTGGTCGGAATCGCAGCACAGTTTAATTTTGGCATAGAAGTCAGCCTTTCGGTTTTCCAGGCGCATTACTTTAGAATCTTCATAAAGCTAGTACACGGGAGCAAGAGCGCTCTAGACTCCATAAGCAGGTGCGGTTATGTATCCTATTGCGAATCATGCAAATGGAGAAGCTGCCGCATTGGAGTGCTGCCTCTTCAAACCAAATGCGAGAATTGCGGAAGCAATGCAAAAGCTGCTGGAAGGATGTGGCTTGGAAATCTGTACAATAAGAGGGATGCGCTGGATCTATTAAAATATTTTGAAAAAAATATAACAGAAAAAAGCGAGATATCAATGATGGAAAAGATTTCTGAAGAATACGATTCGCTGTTTTTTTATTCCATACCTGTAATAACAAAATCCAAAAAAATTCCATCCGTCAGCCCTTCTGCAATCATTGAGAAGCTTAAGGCAAAAGGCTATTTGGCAACACCGACGCATTTCGATCCTGACGGAATCAAAACCAATGCCGGAATAAAAGATCTGGATCGGCTGGTGGATAAATTAGGGGAAAAGCACTAATCCATGGCTCACTTCCGCTTTTCGGCAAAATCAATAAAGTATAAATATCTAAAAAATAAAATCTCTCTAAGGGGAAAGGATAGACGCCGCAAGGCTGTCAAGGATGGGGATGGGATATGAACTTTGCAGAAATAGGTACTCGATATAGCGTATCCGGAGGAATGGCGAAATGCGCCGTGTGCGAAAAGGAGCTAAGCAGAAACGAGGTAAAAGTAGTGCTGCCTTCATCAGCATTCTTGGCTAGCAGCATGCCCATGGAAAGAAGGTTTTCGTGCGCAAATTGCTACAAGGCTCTGCTGATAAGAACCAAAGCAGTAAGGAGAAGGCACTCAATATTCAGACGCAAACAGACTCAAAAAATGCAGATGCAGAAGCACACCGCAGGAAGATCGCTTTCCATTGTCATTTCAGGCCAGCACGCATATTGAGGAAAAATAAAGATAGCGGGATCTAGCTAGATTTTTTGCTCTATCTGCGCAATAAAGGCAAATGCCAAATCTGTATCGCTAATGATATGCATTACAGATGCGTTATGGTAACATGTGCGCGGATGGAAAGCTACGAGATGCAGGGAGTATGTTTACGAAATTGAAACTTAATGAGGGAAATTATTAACAGCATTTTAACAGACTGCTTTAAAACCAACCAGCAAAAACAGATTTTAAACTCTTGCAAAAAAGCAATGATTTATAAATCTATCTAAAAAATAGCGGGAAGCTTTAAATATCACCTGGAATCAATAGCATTAGTTGCGATTAAAGAATTCAGATGCAAACAATTATTTATATTATGAACAAAAGATAAAGGTGCAGGGATGGCGGAGCTTGGTCAAACGCGACGGACTCAAGATCCGTTGGCTTAGGCCTGCGGGAGTTCAATCAATCGAGAACAAATCTCCCTCCCTGCATCTTATTTTAAAGGTGTAAAAATGAATAAAAAAACAGCGAACAAAAAACAAAAAAACAACAGATCGGCATCAAAACATAAACCAAGACAAAGGGAATCTAAGATGTTTGACATTCCCAATTATGCCCAGACTGAGAGATTTACAAGTTCTGCAGCATGTGCAATCATGGTGCTAAAACACATCAACAAGAAAATGTCTCTGTCTAAAGATTTAGAGTATAAAATATGGCAGCAGGCTATTGGCGGCAGCGTATGGTACGGATCCAGATACGGCCTTGCATACGCTTTGGCGCAGAGGGGGGCAAAAATTGAAATTATTAGCGATGTAAAAGACGAGGGCTATGAGAAAAGGCTAGCGGTATATGAGGGAATAAATCTGGATACGCTGACTGCATCATTTAATGAAGTAAGGGAAAAAGCCCGCGCATTAAAAGTAAAGGAAACTTATGGGAAGGCGAGCATAAATACCATAAAGAAGGCACTGAATAACGGTAAGATACCTATAGTAATTATCGATGCAAAATCCATAAATCCCGAGCTTGAGTCTTCTCCGCACTGGGTTGTAGTAAAAGGCTATGATAAGGATACTTTCTATATAAATGACCCGTATTCTGACATAACCGTTACAATGGAGCCTGATGCATTCAAGGCGGCTATAGGCTATGATAACGAATTCCATATGATAGGGGTTAATACAAGAAGCAAGCATTAAAAGAAGCTATAGAAATCTTTTTAAGCAGGATAAAACATTATAGTCCGAATAAAATGCCGGGTTATTGGCAAAGTGAGCGAAAACCCAACCATTTAGACTATTATGTCACCGAGTGATTAGAATGCCTGCAGAGAAAGATAAAAAATTATATATCATAGGAATAGACTCGGCCCCTTTGTGGATAATTCGCAATTATCTGAAAAAAGCAGACCTGGAGGGCTTTTCTGAAATAATAAAACAAGGAGTGCTTACAGACCTTGAATCAACCATGCCTCCAATGACAGGCCCTTCATGGCCAAGCATTTATACGGGTTTCAGGCCAGGCGAGCATGGTGTGCCAGAGTTCCTCAAGATGGAACCCGACTATACAAGATCTGTAGTCTATTATGATCCTGGCATTAAGCCTCCTTTCTGGGAAAGCATCGCCCAAAAAGGATTCAGAAGCCTTGTCATAACCCCAGCAATGCTTGTAAGGACGCCTGCAAATAAGAATATAGACATGATAACGGGTTTCCCGCTTCCGCCCAAATTTAGCTCCAATTCTATAAAAGAGATTGCAGATGCGCATGATTTTAAAGGAGAACCGGAGATAGAGGCCCAAATGAAAAACTCCGAAATCTCGAAAGAAGAAGCTTCAAGCATCTACAAAGAGGGAATAAGGAAAAGGGCAGAGGTTAGCAAGGACCTTATAGATGCAAACGATTATAACCTCTCATTCATCTGTTTTACAGAAACTGACAGGATGCAGCACTTTTCGCTAAATAAAGGCAACTGGGCAGAATGCGTAATACCTCTCTACGAAGAGATATCAAAATTTCTAAAGTGGACTGAAAGGCGAGCAAAAAAAGAGGGAGCGGCAGTTATCGTTGTCTCGGATCATGGCGCCCAGCCAATTAAAAAAATGTTCCTCATGAACGGATGGCTCATGAAAGCAGGATATTCAAAATTCAAGAAAGAGGTTGAGGAAGGCTTCAACAAGGCAAGCAGCAATCTGGCGCTTAAGTACGATTTAAGGGAGCAGATACTTCGCACCATTCACAGAAGCGGCTCAAGGAAAGCGGTATACGATAAATTGCCGCGATTCGGCAAGAGGATGGCGCGCGCAATACTTGCAAACACGCTATCTGGCGCTTCTAGCGGAAATTACAACAGAATACACGATTTCGACTATGAAATGTCAAAAACCAAGGCGTTTGCGAACATAGCAAACTGCCCAGTCACCACGATTTACATAAATGATGGCAGGTTTACGCACGGATCTGTAAAAGCTGCAGAAAAACCCGCGCTTAAAAAAAGGATAATGCGCGATTTAATGAGCATTAAAGACCAGAAAGGCAAGCCTTTGATAACCAATGTATGGGATGCAGACGAATATTATGAAGGCACAAAGCTTTTCATAGCCCCTGACATAATGGCCCAGGCTAAGGATGGATACCTTCTAGAGTCATTTGGATTCCTCAAAGATGGAAACCTCTTCATGGAGCCAGAGATGCCAAAGTCTGGAGATCATCTCAGAAATGGGATTTTCGGAGCGGTGTCGTACAATAATAAAATAGACTGCGGTAAAATACATAAAAAAAAGCTATACGTGTACAATGTGCAGCCTACAGTCATGCACTATTTCGGCTTGGCACCAAAGAACGATAAAAGATATGGTCCAATTTTTTAGTGAATAAATGAAAGTGCTTATACTGGATCTGAGCGCTAAAGCGGGAGTCTCTCTAGGAGGCGCGGCGAGAGTGGCAGGCAGCCTATTTAATGATCTAGGAAAGCATGGCATAGAAACCTATTATCTTGGGTATGGCACCCCGTATATACGGCCAAACGAGCATACATTCATACTTTCCGGAGGAAAAATAAAGTTGCAAGGCATGGCAAGAAAGATGGTACATAGGCTGGGGTTAAACGGAGTAGCCGAAAGCAGGCCCGGCAGGATTGCATATTATTCAATGTATTCAATTACCGGAGTACATCTGGAAGGGGCAGAAAAATGGATTGAGAGTATAAGTCCGGATATAATATTGGCCAGCTCTATACAGGATTACATTGTGCTTAAACGCATAAAAGAGCATCTTGGAAAGGCAAAGATAGTCTATATAGAGCACGCGAATGCCTCAGGCGCCTACAAAAGCGCTTTGGATTATAACGTCCTCTCATTGACCTTTGGAACAGGATTTTATAAAGGGCTAAGTGCCTCCCAGGAGAGATTCTTCAAATTTTTTGATGGGATTATTGCACTGAATAAAGAGCAGAAGGAGAGAATCGAGAAGCTAAACCCGAACATTGCAGTTATACACAGCAGCGTTCTTATGGAAAGCCTCAAGATAGACAGAACGAAGCTTAAAAATTTTAAAAGAAGGCTGGAGTTGCCAAATAATGCTAAAACCGTGCTCTACCTGGGCAGGCTTTCTGAAACCCAGAAGAATGTAAGCACCTTGATACTCGCATTTAAAGGGATAAAAGGAAGCGAATTCAGGTTAATTATAGTTGGGGAGGGGAAGTCAATGCCCCTATACGCCCAGATGTCAAAATCTGACGAAAGAATACTGATGCTCGGAAGAGTGCCAGAAGAAGATCTCGGATACTGCTATTCTGTTGCAGGCCTTTATGTGCTGCCTTCGATATGGGAATCATTCAATGCCACAATGATAGAGGCAGCATATTTCGGATCTGGCCTTCTGCTTTCCAAGCTTGCGATAAACAAAGACATAATGGAGCGATTTGGAAAGAGGCTTTATACGTTTGACCCTTACAATGCGGATGAGCTTAGGAAAAAGATAATCTCGTATTTTTCCAAAAGTAAATTAAGGAGAAGGCTGAACCTGCTTTCGCGCGATATGGCCAAAGAGTACAGCAGGGAAAAGCAGATCAAGGCATATGCGGATTGCCTGAAAAAACTCTACAATACATCCAAATTCTGAAGGTTATTTGGTTACCTGATATTTCTGCACAGTTTCATAAAGCTCTTTCGCCCTTCTGTCTTTCTCAAAATGCTCCCTTACTGGCTTTATCTGCTGCTCAAGCTTTTCAGCTACAAAATTCTTTATGTCAAGAGGATGAATCTTTCCGTCAATGTAAAGCCGTTCAAGCTCAGCATATCCCTCCGCTTCTATAGTTCCTCCAAACTTCTCTGGCCTCTCTATGGTTATATGGCTTTTCAGGGAATCTATTATTATCAGCTTTATGAAGTTGAACATTGGGTTTCCTTCAACAACGCGCTCTGGGCAATATGCACTCCCAACCTTCTCCTTTATCTCTTCGTATGTGTTGTGCATGTATATCGCGCTTTTAGGGTTTGACTTTGACATTTTAAGTTCAGCCATTGCTTCATAGTCCTTTATATTTTTGCCTTGTGGAACGCCCTGCAGGCCAAGCATCAGCGGATGATGCACAGCAACGGGCTTTTTCCATTTATACTTATCTGCAATTTCTCTTGCAAGTATGTTTGCCCTTCTCTGGTCCATGCCCAGCTGGCATATGTCTATATCCATATAAAATATGTCTGTTACCTGCATTGCCGGGTAAAAGAGCATACCTGCGGAGATGTTATCTCCCTCCTTTCTTCCCATTATTGTTACTGCTCTTTTTATTCGATCTATTGTTGTGGCTTTCCCTACCTTCATAAATCTGTCCCAATAGTCGATGTTGTCCATGAGTTCGCTTGCCCAAATCAAATTTACTTTTGACATATCCACTCCGCACGCCTTCCATATCTCGACAAAATATTCTCCTGCGGTGCGTATGCGTTCCATGTCACCTCCAAGCTTGTTGTTTAAGAATGCAAAATAATCCGCAAGGTAGAGGTTGAATTTTATCCCTGTTGAAATAATCGTTTTAAGGTTCTTGGCACGGAGAAGTCCAAAATGTATCGGCGCAAGCCCTGAAGGTTCAAATCCGTCATAAGCCAGAGGATGATCATTTGTCTCAAGCAGGTTCCTAAGCTCCTCCAATGTGACTATCTCCTCTGCAAAGCCTCCGAATGCATCCAACTTAGTCTCTATATCCATGTGAATCAAAGAGTATATGGTGCAAAAATATTAAGCCTTGCTTTCAGAAAGCAAACGCCTTTCGCCACCATTTAAGCCTTCTTCCTATGATGTAATCCAGCGACTTCCTATTCTCTTTATTTGTAAGTGCAATAGCCATCAGGAGCAGGAATACAATTGCATATATTATCCCTGTTCCTATATCTGTTGAGCCAGGGCCGTAAGGACCTCCAAAACCTTCAGGCACAGACCATATTATAAGGCTCAGCACAAATCCTCCCAGATATCCTACTTTTCTCATGAACCCGAAAATTAGGCAGAAAGCAAGAGCAAGCTCAAAGAATCCAACGCTATATACAAATACCGCTGGATTTCCAAAAGTTGCATGAGCCCAAAACAAGAACCATCCGGAAAGCCAAGCCGGCTGCCCTGTAGATGCTTGAATTATAAGGTTGGGGAATGCCTGAACTACGCCAGGAAGGAATTTCAATACGCCATCTATTCCCCATATGACTCCGAAAATTATTTCTATGACTCTGCTAAATCCTGCAGGGTTCCTTCGCAGAAAGCTTTTCATTGCCATAGAGTCAGTATTAATTCAAATAGAAAGATTATATACCTTATTGGTTATTAGAATAGCCCCGAGAGGACCGCAGATTCAGAGGTAATAGGTGGTCGTTTCGTTACCATATCATTACCGAAGTATATGTGCATTATATAAATATAAAACTCTTTCGTTTTATCTCGTATACTC
>JAKABJ010000030.1 GCA_021801905.1 Microcaldota archaeon
AGGCAGGCAAAGAAATCTCGCACACCATAGAGATAATGATGTGCAGGGATAGATTGGAACATAGCATAAAGGAGCAGCGTACTCCGCAATAAATAGACAGTTTTTTTCTTTTTCTTTTTCTTTTTTATATTTCAATTAAAGGGGTTTTTGTTTTTGCGCATTTTCATGCATGATGTATCGATAGTTAAATTCGCCAGGGTAGGGATTTGAACCCTAAAGCCCCGAAGGGCACCGGTTTTCTTTGCATCACAAATCAGCTCTTGATGTCTGAGACTCAAGACCGGCGCGTTACCAGATTCTGCCACCCTGGCTTGCTATTCCTTTGCCTAGAAAAATTATTAAGCAGTATCATTGGTGATTATTTGGAATACAAAATAAAAAAATTATTGGAAAGGTCAAGAGATGCGTTTGCAAAAGCATTTTTAGAGAAAGACACCGGATTTATCGAATTAGGGCATGCGATTGCCGTACTTAAAGAAAGTAAGAAAATCAGAGTGTACTCAAAAAATGGCCAGATGTCGTGTGATGCGTACATTCTTCCGGAATGGAGAAAGATGAATGGGAGCATAAGGATCTTTCCGGAAAAGGAGCCGAACCCCCACATAGTCCTTTTGGGGATGAGCGGCTTCGGAAAAAGCACAATGATGAAGTCTATGCTTATAGACATAAGCAGGATGGGAAAGGCTGCAATCCTCTTTGATGCCCACAATGAGCACAAGTCTGCAGTGCTT
The DNA here is from genome assembly GCA_021801905.1 of Microcaldota archaeon. Taxonomy (GTDB): domain Archaea; phylum Micrarchaeota; class Micrarchaeia; order Micrarchaeales; family Micrarchaeaceae; genus JAJZAB01. The sequence goes on from JAKABJ010000030.1 coordinate 732, forward strand.
GCGCTTGGAGGACGGGTTTACGATGCATCCAGGTTCGGAATAAACATACTGGAGCTTGATGGGGTGAGAGTGAATGAGAGGATATCTGAGATAGTCAACCTTTTCAAGAGCGTTTATGGGCTGGGCCAGATACAGGCAATAAAACTGAGCCAATGCCTTTCATACTGTTATAGGAAGAATTCTATGCTTGGCCAGAAAACCCACGCGCCAACTATTGCGGACCTTATATCTGAGATAAACATATTCATAAAGAATTCAAGGACCGCCTCTGAGAAAAACAGCCTGATGCACCTAAAAGACAGGATATACAATATATCGGCATCTGTTGATGCTACTGTAGAGGTATCTGCACTTAAAGATGGTATAAGCTCTTTTTCTCTAGCAAGCTTGAAGAACAAGGAGGCAAGGATAATATACATACATGAGCTGCTCAAGAGGCTATACAACAGCATGAAGGAGAATGCGAAGGAGAAAGGCACTTCTATATTCATAATGATAGACGAAGCGCAGTTTCTCTTAGGATCTGATAACGGTTCAAAAATAGTCACAAGCATGGTTGAAGAGGGCAGGAAGTATGGAGTAGGACTCATAATCGCAACGCACATATCTGCAAACCTTGACAGGCAGATTATGGCTAATGCTTCAACTCTGATATCTTTCTATGCAAGAGACCCTACAGAAATAAATTACATATCAAATGCGATGTCAAGCAGCAACCAGCCAATGGCGGCTTCTGTAAAGGCAAGACTTAGATCATTGGGGCAGAATCAGGCAATAATGATAAGCGGCAGGATGCGTGATCCAGTTGTAATTAACTGCAAACGCATAAGTGCATTATCCGATGCATTAAACGAAAAGGGCAAGGACTTAGAGGAGATGCAGGTAATAGCTATAACTGAGCCGATGAAGTACGATGAGGCAGGGAAACGTTTGGGGAAGGAGGCTCTAGATAAAATGATAATTTCCGGAAGAATAGGAATGGAGCCAGTAGAGATTGGAGGGGAGCGCACCGAGTGGATCATGAAGAAAGGGCAGAAGAGCATCGAGCACGAGGTATCGGTAGGAATTATATCAAAAAAGTTTGCAGAATTTGGAATAAAACACTATATAATGAACAATTCCAAGGGCCCAGACATAGTTGCATATGTTAATGGAACCAAAACTGCAATAGAATACGAGACGGGAAGGAAGTCTTACAAAGAGACAGCATCAATGATGCTGAAAAGGGAGGGGCAGTTCAAAACAAGCATAATTTTCACAAATGATAAGGCATATCCATTCTATTCGCAATACTTCCAAAAAGAGAATGTAAAAGTTCTGCAGATAAGCAAAATAGAGGAATGGTTGCATTCAAATGTAGAATGGCTAAAGGAAATCAAAGGGCCTGTACAGAAGGATGACGCAAGATCATAGATAATGATTTAAAGCTTTCTTATGAAGTATTATCCGTGATAGTGTGGCAAGATCAAAATTCCGCGAGGATTTGAAGAAAGGTTTTGGAGCTATAATACATCCTGGAAAGGATACACAAGGAAACTATTCGATAGGAAGCGCTCTTAGGCTTTATTACTCTGTGAGCATAATACCGTTCATACTCTTTCTTGTTGTAGGATCACTCCTTTACGGAACACTTGCAGTAAACACAAATTGCATTTATTCTTCTGCCCAAATAGCAAGCTTGAGCTGTGCTCCGGCCAGATACTTCACAGTCTTTGACGGATTCATAGGTGCACTTGCGCCTCTAATAGGGGTAGTTGCATCGGTATTTCTTGCAGATGTGCTGTTCCTTCTCATAATACCGCCCATAGCTATGTTTATTGACTCGCTAGTCTACCAGCTAATAGGCAGATTTTTCCTGAGGGCGTTCAAGAGGGACATACATAGCACATTCACAGGAGTTATGTTCGGTGCTCTTCCAGCACTAATACTTTACTGGCTGCTCTTCATACCTGGCTTGAGCTACATAATGCTGCCAATAATAACTGTCTGGGGATTCGTTATAGCTGTCATAGCGCTTTCGAACCAGCAGAAGATTTCGAGGAGCGAAGTCTTCTTGGTCTACCTTGCAACACTGGTGCTTGTACTCATCATAGGGATAATCTTCAGCAGCACGGTATTGAGCAGTTTGGCATCACAACCATTCTATGGCCCTGTATTCCCATGATAGGCTAAACAACAAGAGAGCCCCCTCTCTTTTCAGAGGCCGTGCATTGCGCACGGCAATCTACAAACCTATTTATAGCTCTATCAAGAATCCATAATGGTTGCGTTATTTGGGAAATGATTAGATGAATAAGGCAGATGCGATAACATTATTCAGAACCGCAATGGTCTTTCTGGTAGCATACCTTATCTTAATCAGGTTTAACGCATACGCCACAATACTCATAATTGCAATAATGTTTGTGCTGGATTTTGCAGATGGATATGCTGCGAAAAAGGAGCTAAAGAAAAAGAAAAAATTGAGCTGGTATGGAAAGAGGCTTGATGTTGCTGGTGACAGAGTTACAGAATATGTCTTTTGGATACTCTTCGGTTTCCTGGGCATAGTGCCATTGTTTATAATCTTTCTGATAGTTCTTAGGCATTCTTTCGCTGATGCCCTGATGGGAGCCAGGGGGACTTCATCAAAGATGAAGAGCAGTTTTGCAAGGCTGTTCTACACATCCAACATATCAAGAGGCGGGATTGGCGTGGTTAAATTTATAACATTCTCATACCTGTCATGGGCATACATCACAAACAACCTTTTCGGAAGGTACCTGCTCTTTGCCTATGCTCTTGTAGGCATACTCTTTGCATATATAATGCTCAGAGGGATAGCAGAGATATACGAAGCAATAAAATAGAGGGCGGCAATCTTGCCTCTACATCAAAAGGCAGATCTGTTGGAGATACGATTCTTGTGCGTGTTGGTGCGCAGCATCTAAAATAAAAGCAAGAGCTCGGCTTAGAACTATTTTTTATCCTCTAGGCTCATCTCCCTGCATTGTATAAATGCCTTCTTTTCTATCCTTTCGGATATGGCGCCATCTGTCTCATATATGTACGCCACTATAGAAATAGGGTAATCATCAACAAAGTTGTTAGGCCTGGTAAATAGCTTTATCTTTTTCTCTATAAATCCGCCAGGTATTGCAATGCCTATGCGCGTCCTCCCCATTTCAAGTTCTCTATCTACTGCCAATGATAGAGGTGATTTTACAGATACCTCGCATTCGCACCAGTAAGGGGCAGTGGAGCTGCCGTTAGTAGCAGAAATTATAAGAAATGCCTCATTCCTCGCGTTTGCGCGGAGCGCCTCAGGTTCAAATTTTACTCCGATCTCTATATCTCCCAAATATATCGCCATTGGTTAAATTACTTTAAAATCTATGTATGCAATCTTTTTAAGTTTAGCTGATTTGTGATGATGTGTGGGGTAAAACTTTGTACGGTAGCTATGCTGGAAAAATCCCGTTTTATTAATTATAGTTTACTCTTGAAACGAAGTGTTTTAATAATTCACTTTGCAATAAAAAATAGAGTGGAATTATGCGAAAGAATTCTTCAAAAAAGCACGGCGTTAATTCCATATTAAACAGATCCCAATCTGCAATGGAGTACCTGATGACATACGGATGGGCAATTCTCATAATTGCGATTGTCCTTGTAGCACTTTTCTCTTTGGGAATCTTCAACTCGTCAAACTTTTCTCCAAGAGCGCAGCCTGGGTCCTGCGAGGTGCTAAGGAACTCGGCTCAGACCTCACTTGTGGGCCAATGCAATGGA
>JAKABJ010000012.1 GCA_021801905.1 Microcaldota archaeon
CGCTGTAGTCGTTCGCATTACCGTTGAGCGGCCACCATCCAACAAGGTTGTTGACATTGATAGGGGCCCCTCCTATTCCTTCTTTGTAGAGAGTTTTTATTGAAGAATTAGAAAGAGATGTGTTGTATATTTGGACATTTGATATCGAACCATTAAAAGTTAAACCACAACCGTCATCACCTCCAATAAGACCTGAAGTGTTAGAAAATGTAGCAGATAAACCTGCTTGGCAATAAGGTTTTGATCCTAAATAAATACACTGTGCCGTAGTATTAACAGTACCGGCAATCATGTACCAGGTTCCTATATTTAGGTCTGCAGCTGTACCTATACCATAATATTGTCCACTTGAATATGACCAAAGGTTAGCAGTTGCTGGAAAATAAGGAACTATAGAGCCATCACCTTGCATATATATTTTTTGAGGACTTGTTTCAATATCAACAAGAGTTCTTGGAGGCCCTCCACAGGCGGTAGATCCAGATGCATATTGGTTTTTAATATACATCCAAAATAAGATAGTATATCCACCTGATGAAGTAAAGCCTGAGAGTATGGGTAATTTTATCTGTGATGTATTACCATTGAATTGTGCAACATACTCAGGCAGCATTCCGTTGCATTGGCCTACAAGTGAGGTCTGAGCCGAGTTCTTTAGCACCTCGCAGGATCCTGGTTGTGCCCTTGGGGCGAAGTTGGAACTGTTGAAGATTCCCAAAGAGAAAAGCGCTACAAGGACGATCGCAATTATGAGAATTGCCCAGCCGTATGTCATCAGGTACTCCATTGCAGATTGGGATCTGTTTAATATAGAATTGGGGGAATGTTCTTTGGATAGGCTCTTTCGCATAATTCCACTCTATTTTTATTGCAAAGTGAATTATTAAAATACATATCTCTTAAGGCGCACTATATTTAGAGGCCAGTAACACTAAGTATGTAATTGCCGATGTTGTAGGAGCGGCGCATTTTGCCGTTTATTTTGCGATCTTCTCCAATATAGGATATGTCTCATAGAGCCGCTCCTGCTCAAGCTGCTGAAATAGCATGTATATTATTCCGACTGTCAGAAGCACGCCCATACCAGTACCTATCGCGCCTGCAATTGTGGCAAGCGCTGCCAGAAGCCCTACAAATATGCTTCCGAGCACGGTTATCGTGGGTATGTACTTGTTGAGAACGTTCTCTACAATCCTAGGATCTCTTCTGAAACCTGGTATCTGCCACCCCATGTCGCCAAGCTGCTCGGAAAGTGCTTTTGGGCTCTGTCCTGTCATCTCCACCCAGAATTTGCCGAATACTATACATAATCCAACAAGCACCAGAGTATATATTATCACGTGCATCCATTCTGGCACCAGGACAAAACCGCCCCATGGCAGGAAGAGCTGGGTTGTGTGCGTAGCAAGATATGTGAAATATGTCCCGTACCCTCCGATTCCGCCGTAGTTTGCAGAGTATGGCAAGGGGAATGTTGGCGATATGAGATATGCAATCCCTCCGTTCAGCTGTAGGGTTGTGCCTCCTCCAGCAGTGCCTACGGGCTGATAAAGAGCTATGAATTTAGCAAGCCCTGCAAGGCTGCCTTTTACACCTGCGAGGAACCTGAACCAGACAGTCATGCTGAGTTCCAGCGAAGATGCAAGTATGACTGGAAGCACGCTTACATATAGAAAAGGTATTGGAAGCCTTCCGCCGATTCCTCTTAGCTGCTCGAAAGAGAGCGGCAGCTCTACTTTCATTTCGTAAACATATATGCTGATCAGGAAAACAAGTATTGCAGATATGAGAGGTCCGAATGCGAGCAGTGCATTTGGAAGCGCTGCTGCGCCTCCTGCTTGAATTGCTGCTGCTGCTTCAGGAAGCAGTATTCCAAAGGTTCCTGCAACTATTGCGAAAGATACGCCTGCTGCTATGAAAATGTTTATTCCTGAAGTTATACCGTACTTTGTCATCATCTCGTCAAGGTAGATTATCATTATTGCTCCTAGTGCAAGCTGGAGCATGACTATGCCAACAGCTGCCGGAGATGCTGCAGGCACGTAACCGGTATATACAAATATTACGGATTCCACTACGGCTATGACCATGGCAGCAAGTTTCTGCAGAGTCTGGAACCTTGCCCTCTGCGCAGTATCTCCCATCTCTATATTTATTATCCCAGAACCGACTATAAGCTGGAGAACTATGCTTGATAAGACTATAGGGCCTATTCCCACTGTTATTACGCTGCCTATTCTTGCTGCAAATATTATGCTAACCAGCTGGAGAAGGGGCTGCGTGACTGCCTGCTGGTTTACCCCTATGGCATATGTGTTATAAAGTACAAAATAGATTGCGAGTATGCCTGCGGTCCAATACATTTTTTCCCTAAGTGAAAGAGGGGTCTTGGGCCCTTTTATCACAGGCATGAACCTGGATATCTTGTCCATGAACTCTAATGCCATACTCTACACTTTTCTCTTTTAACCTGGATTATATTTTTATTATATAACCCGCTTTTGTACGAATTTTTGTCAGTTTTGCAGATTGCACTGCGTGATACCTTAACATTCCATTCAATAGGGCGCAATTCAGCTCTATCAGCCCGCTGTTAGAATGTATAGCATCAAAACGGATATCTATTTTAATCGGCTTAAGGCTTTTAACACTTGGCTTTCCAGGACTTATAAGTTCTAATGCCTTTTGCAGCATCCTTGCATCCTTTTTCCCGGCTTTTTTCGGATCGGGGAAGATGCCGAATGCAATTTGGCTGCCTATAAATGCAGATATGTGCTTCATCTCTTTCTCGTACTTTCTTGAAGTTATCGCTGATGATGAGAGTATGTAATATGAAGGAGTCTCTTTTATGTTTTCTGCATGTTCTTCTTTGAGCACTTCATTTATAACATGATTTGCAAAGAAGTTTATCGCCTTTAATGGATTCTTGGACTGTGTCTCAGGCTTAACATATGTAGTTACGAAAGTGCAGTTGTTGCTCCCATCTGAAGAGCAGGATTGCTCCTCAACCTCCACGTATTCGCCTTTTGAAGCTGAAAGAAATCCAGAGATTATGCCGGCTTCGAACTGGTGGACTTTCATGCCTATGTATTCCTTATGCATGTCTAGCATATTAAGGGTGAATCTGTCAGGAAAGATGCTGTATGTGATTCTATCGTGCCCTGCGCGATCAAAGAAAAATATTAAATCGGCTACGGATTCTTCGTGTGGCAGATAGTGCTTTAATCTCCTTTCATTATAGAGAGCCCTTCCAACCCTTATGCCTTCCCTTTTTGTAAGCTCGCTCATAGAGGGGGTTAAATTTGAAAGAAGGCTTATGAACAGGGAGGCGGATTGCGGTATCTTTGCAGAATCTGCAGAATCAAGTATTCTTCGTATCAGGTATTCGTTTTCTGTATTCAAAAATGTTTTTTCACGCTTTTGGATTTCTGGTTTCACAGTTTTGGCCGGCCTCTTTTTTAGACTTTTTTGCTTGTTTTTTGCCATTTGATGCCCAGATAGGTATTGAATTAAAACTTTATAAAACGTTATCTTGACTTGAGCCTACCAGCCTTTCCTGCATAATATAAAATAAGAAGCAGATTGAATAGAATTATCCCTGCCAGTATGGGTATTGAGTAATTGACAAGTGTTGCTGCTATTGCTGATGCTTCTATCAGGCTTGCGCCAACTGCGGTTATTGCGAAGAGCGCGGGTGCACCGCATCCGCAGCCAAGTATAAGCCCGGTAAATAGGCTTGCAACAGTACCTAGCGAAGTTATTGCTGTGGTGCCTTTTTTATGTAATGAATTTATTGTGGTGTAGACCCCTGTTGTGAGCATTATAGAGGCCGATGCAATCACAAGATAAAGGAGATATTTTGGAACAAGGATTAGCACTATTCCGTAATTCTGCGCTTTTATGATATAGGTTATTGCCAGATAATATGCTACTGCGACTATTACGTTGAAAACAATATATTTTGGGCTATATATTTTTTTGAATGCGCGAGGTAGTTTTTTAATAAATTTGATCATGAAACTGCGCCGATTTTGGATTCTATACCTTTTATTGCAGGCAGGGCGCAGACCTGAGCCGAGTTGTTTAGGCTTGCGCACATTGTAGCTATATAGACATCCGCGCCAGCATATTCTGTCCATGCAAATTGATCAGAGGGGCTGGCAAGCTGGCTTAGCACCTGGGCATGCGTCATGTTTGTGAGCGGGAAGGGAGTTGATGAAGGAGTGGTGTTGCCGAAATCTACAGCGTCAGCTCCGCCTACCACATACTTGCCCCATATTGTATATGGTGTTCCTGAAAATGTGTTTATCTGAAGTATGTGGTTGAATGCATCAGAATATGCGGTATTGTTTATCTGCTGCAGCTCTGCCTGTATTTGGCCTAAAGACTGCAACTGAAATCCTTGAGTTATCGGGTTGGTGTCTTCCAATGTTATAAAATTTATCAGACTGCTATTGTAAAAATTGCCTATGTCTATTGCCCCGCTTGCATTGCTGTATGTCATAGGCCTCCAATACAGGGTGGGGAGGTCACCATCTCCAAAACTGCTGTATCCTTTGAATAGATGGTCAAACTTTCCGAAACGGCTTAGCGCCAAAGCCATCGCCCATCTGTTTTCACCGCAGAATATGCAGGTTATGCTACCAAGATATATTACAGATGGCTTTCCGTTGACTATGAATGCACTCACATTTTGAAGCCCCGATCCTACGCCCACATAATTATCGATAGATCCGTTAAGCAGCATTTCGCCAGCAGTTTCGAAATATGAGGATGGCGCATCGTTTATCACTGCCAACTCTGTTGAATTTAGCGGGGCGTTTATATTTGTAAGCCTTTTGCCAAACGGCTGCTGCTGGGTTATAACAGGATACGCGGAAAGGCTTAGAGGAGGCTGGGGAAGCTGCTGGTTTGAAATGTTATACAGAGTGAGATTTGTCTTTGTTATAGGCACTGTTGTAGAATTTGCTCGCAGTGCCAATATTGTGGAGTTAAGGTTTTTTATCTGGATCTCTAGCCCTCTTATGGAATTTGCCTGATTGCTTATTGTAGAGTACTGTATCAAAGCAAAAGCTAAAAGCGCGAATATTATTACACCTAAAATAACATTTACGCCTATCAATGGCCCCTTATTTTTGGAATTCCAATTCTTTTTTGATTTTTTATTCCTAGGCAATGAAACGCACTTTTCGATAAGCATTTAAAATCTAAATTATTTATATCTATGCTAAAAGAGTGGTTTTATGGCAACAAAGGCAGTAGAGCAGGAGGAAGATAGGCTTTTCAAAAGCCTGACAGAGCTTGCTGATGCGCATTGCCATCTAGACTTAATTCAGGATTTCAGCCTTATAAAAAAGGCAATAAGCAGCGGAGTGCAAACAATAATTACCGATGGAGTGGATACGAGCTCCAATATGAAGGCATTGGAGCTAGCTGACAACAAGAACATATTTGCAGCATTGGGCATGGACCCGGAGCATATAATAAAGCTGCCTAAATCGGAGCTGGAGAAGACGATTGAATTTAATATAGGGCTCATGCACCAAAATACAAACAGGATAATAGGAATAGGCGAGGTGGGCCTGGATTATAAAGATGATAAATGGAAAGGCGTTGCGAGCCTTCAGAAAAAAGTGCTTAAGAGATTAATTGGCACGGCGATGGAGCTAGACCTGCCAATCTCTGTTCATTCTCGCAACTCGTTGCCTGACATATTTGATATTCTTAACGAAATGAACGCAAGAAGAGTCCATCTTCATTATTTTGAAGGGGATGAAAAGGAGGCAAGGCTTGCTGTTGAGAGAGGCTATATGATATCTGTGCCGCCAATTGAGTCTTCAAAAAGGAAGAGGGTAATAGCTGTAACTCCTATAAATAATTTAATGGCTGAAAGCGATTCTCCCGCAGTCGGGAAATCACCCTCTGATGTGGAGACCTCTGCAAGGCTTATTGCTCTTATAAAAGGCATAACATTTGAAGAGGCAGCAATGGAGCTTACAAGAAACACAAAGGAGTTTTTTGGGATAGAAAAGAAAAAGAGAAGCAGTCTAATCCGTATTTAGTTTTTTCCTTAGATATCTATCTGCTTGGGCCCATAGCTCAGCTTGGATAGAGCGACAGCCTTCTATAATGAAATGGAGAAAGCTGAAGGTCGCGGGTTCAAATCCCGCTGGGCCCGTCTAAAGCCTTAGACTGCGAAGCAAGGTTCAGTTTTAACTCTCTCCCTTCTTGCTTCTTTTTTACATTTATTTTTCTATAGCCATATCTGACCAGCAATTATGAATGCTGGGATGTAGGCTCTTGTTTTTCTTGTTCCCCTGCAGGACTTGCTGGTGCGCCTCTTCCTCCTCTTTTAAACTGCTTCTCCCTTCTAGCCCCTGCAAACTGAATAGAAAGGTCTTCCTCAGCTTCGCTATCCATCCATGCCTTTATGTATGCAGCTATATTCCTGAAGGGCCTTGTGTATCTGTCTGTAAGGATATATGCACCGTCTTCATGCTTGAGAAGCCCAATCTGAACTGCATAATCCAGGTATCTTTTTGCAGTTGCTATAGGTATATTCTCTGGAACGTCCTTTAATCTTATGCCCTTTTTCCTTTTGGCTTCGAGAAGCAGGAGCGAAAATCTGTATGCCTCGGTTTCATTATCAAAAAAGATCTTTGCTATCTCTTTTATGCTCGGACTCTTTAGTTTTTCCTTTAACGGGGCGTCCTCAAATTCCCAGTATTTTATTGCCATAGTATCACTAATCGCAATAATACCTCTGTCTATACCTATTTATTTTTTATGAATGTTATCGTGTCTCCTTCTTCAAGTACATGCGTTATCCCCACTTTTTGGTTTGTGAATTTTGCGCTTTTTCCATAGATCTGCGCACTTCTTAATTCATCAACTATCTCAGTATGGAGTTTCCTTGCAGCATCGCCCACCGTTGCCCCTTTGTGCAGTATCATAGGCGTCCTGTCCTCTTTCTCATCCTTTGGTTTTAAATACACCGTAATTATTCCGAGCCCTTTGTATATCTCTTCTTTGAGTTGGTCTATGTTGAGTTTATGAGTTGCGCTTATAGGAATCGTAATTATCGAATACTTCTTTGAAAACTCAACTGCAGCTTTCTGGTAGTCTTTTCTTGTATCTGACTTGTTGAGCGCAACTATTGCATTAACGTATTTGGCCTTTCCAGATATTACTGATATGATTTCGTCTTCGCTCGATTTATCCCATATAGAAACTTTCGCATTGTGTATTCCAAGCCCCTGCAATATGATTTCAATATTTTCTTCTGGCAACCCTGATTTGTTTACTTCTACATCTATGCCTCCGGTAGGCCTTTCATTTATCTGCACCGAAGGCTTCTTCTTGTTTACTTTTATCCCTATGGCTTCCAGCTCCGCCATCAGCTGCTCGAACTGTTTCTGTATGTTTATGTCGATAACGAAAACTAGGAGGTCTGCAGACATTAAGCCCGCCATCACCGCCCTTCCGCCTCCCAACCCCAGATGAGCACCCTCTATCAGGCCTGGCATATCGAATATCTGTATATGCGCATCTTTGTATACAAGAGTGCCTGGAATTATTGCGGTTGTCGTAAATGCGTATTGGGCGGTCTTCGACCTAGTATTGGCGATGATATTTATCAGCGATGATTTTCCCGCGCTTGGAAAACCCACAAGGGCAACTGTTGCGTCACCCGTTTTCTTTATGAAGAACCCTGTCCCGTGAATTCTTTTTTTGGATATGATTATTTCTTTCTTTATCCTTGCTATCTTTGCCCTGAGTATGCCAAGGTGCAAGTTTGTAGCTTTATTGTGCTTTGTTTTGGCGTATTCTTCGGAAAGCTCTTCCAGCTTGTTATCGAGAACATCTGATTTTTCTACCATTGTATATAACCTTTTACCAAAGTGATTTATTTTTAATTAAGTAAAAATAATTTATATTATGTTTATTTTTTTCGTTTTATATTTAAATATAACCTATGCAATTGTTAATCACGTGAATAGAATGGCAAAGAAAGCAAAGAAGTCAAAAAAGTCCAGTAGGAAGAGATAGTTTTTCTCTTCTTTATTTGTTTTGTTTTTTTATTTTTTCTCTTTTTATTCTTTTTATATTTTTATTGCATGAATTTTGAAAATCTTTTCCTCAGCCCCCTGTCGTTTTTTACCATGCCAAACATCTTTTTCATCTTGTTAAAATCAGAGAGCAGCTCATGCACCTCTTTTTCCGTCCTGCCGCTCCCTTTGGCGATTCTCTTTATCCTTGAAGGATTATGAATTATCTTGTCATTGTCCCTTTCCTCATCGGTCATGGATGCTATTATGGCTTTATACTTCTCAAGCTTCTCCTCCCCTTTCTCCACAACCTCTTTAGGCATGTCTGGGGCGCCCATCATCCCAAATACGTTTTTTAATGGCCCCATCTTGCCCATGGCTTTTAGTTGGTTATAAAAAGTATTGAAGTTCAGCCGCTCCGTCTCCATATCTTCCGGATTGATCTGCGCCTCTTTTATTGCATTTTGCACATTTGCAACCAAACTGCCTATATCCGGAATGCCTAAAAGGCCGCCTATAAATTTTTCAGAGTTGTACGGCTCTATATTATTGAGCTTCTCTCCGATTCCTATGAACATTACCTGCGCTTTTGCTGCATTTGTGGCGCTTAAGGCGCCTCCGCCCTTTCCTGAACCATCCATCTTTGTTACTATCACGCCGCTGATCTTTACTGCTTTATTGAACTCTGTAGCCTGCCTTCCTGCAACCTGGCCTATATCGGCATTTATTACAAGAATGCTATCGTCTGGCTTAAAAACATCAGCAACTTTTTTTAATTCTTCTATAAGTGCGGGATCAAGCCCGCTCCTGCCGCTAGTGTCGCATATTATTACTTGCTTATCCTTTAATGCATTCAGTCCTTCTTTTACTATTAAAGCTGCATCTTTCAATTCTCGCTTTCCGAAGAAAGAGACATTTGCCTGATTTGCAAGAGTCTCGAGCTGCTCATAGGCGGCAGGCCTTGATACGTCACAGCATATGACACCTGCACTTAACCCTCTGGTTTGATAGTATTTTGCCAGCTTTGCCGCAGTGGTGGTCTTTCCTGAGCCGTACAGCCCCATTAAGAGGATCTTCTTTTTCCCAAATTTCGGCTCGTATGACTTGCCTACCAATGCTATTAGCTCCTCGTAGACTATGTTTGTGATGTAATCTCTTGGAGCTACTCCTGCGGGAGGTTTGCTTTTTAGGGCCTTCTCTTCTATCCTTTTGGTGAGGTCAAATACAAGACCGACCTCGACATCAGCAATAAGCAAGCTCTTCTGGAGATCTTTGTTGAACTCCCTTATCGTCTTTGCATCTATTATCGATGCCCTCTGCAGCTTTGCCAGCGCCTGCCTTAGTCCTTCGCCTAAATCCATAAATGCTCACATTTAAATTTGGAATTTGATATTTATATATTCAAGCGAAAACAATTATAGGTGCTCCTTTGAAGATGTTGATGGCTCAATCCAATCTGACCTTGATGGGTGGAGCTGAGCTTACTATACTTAAGATTGCAGAGAAATACAATCCAGTAATATACACAGCAGAGTATAACAAAAACAAGACATATAAGGAATTTGGGGAATTTGACATAAGGGTAATAAGCAAGGGGAGATTAAGCGGAATCATGCCTTACAGCAGGGCTTCGCAGGGGCTTGATTACGGACTTGCATTCTATAATATGAAAGTAAAGGAGGACTACGACATAATTAATGCACACTTGGGGCCAAGCCATTGGATAAGGAATAATAACGATAGAGTCATGTGGCACTGCCATACCCCTTTGAGGGATATATATGACCTTTACCAATTCAGAATGTCATTGCGAAAGCCCCATAATAGACCAATTTACGCCATTGGGGCAAAATTCGTGCGTATGATTGACCAGAGAGTAGTCAAAAAGATAGAAGGAATAGTCACTAACAGCCCGAATACTCTGTCAAGAATAAGAAAATACTATAACAGGGATGCAACAATAGTCGGGAGCGGAGTGGACTGCTCTGCGTACAGCAACGAGGGCGATGGAAAGTATTTCTTTTACCCTTCAAGGTTCTCCCCGAATAAGAGGCAGGATTATGTTCTCCGTGCATTCAAGATTTTCAGTCGAAATGTAAAAGGATATAAGCTCATAATGGCGGGAGGGCTTTCTTCAGACCCTTTCTACATGGATTATTACAAGAAAATTGTAGATCTGTCCAATAAGGTGGGTAATGTAAAGATATTTACAGATGTGCCTGAAAAACGGCTGATTGATCTCTATTCAAGATCCACCGCAGTTCTTTACTCGCCGATAAATGAGGACCTTGGAGTCGTACCTCTCCAAGCCATGGCCAGTGGCAAGGTGATAATATCAGTCAACGAAGGAGGGCCAAAATATACAATAGAAAACGGCAAGACGGGATTTCTTGTAAATAATGAGAATGAGATGGCTGCCCGAATGGCAGAGATTGCAAAGGATGCATCTTTAAGGGAAAAGATAGCAAGAAATGGCTTTTATGAAGCAAAGACCAAATATTCTTGGGAGGCATTTCTCAAAAGGTATGACGCTTCAATAAAGAAAACTTTGAAAAGGGCGTAAGCTCATGCTTTTCCTTGCGGAGATGGGCCTATTACATACTTGGATATTATTCCTGCAGCGTAATTAAGCACTTTTTTAATGTTGGCTTCTGTGTTTGTGCCAGTGCAGATCATCTTTCCATTTTTGAATAATATCATTGACACATGGAACTCCGGCATCTTGAATATTGCACCAGGGAATTGCTCTGGCTCATAGTCAACCTCCTTTACCTTTTTGGAGAGTTCGTACAGGTCTATTTCCGCGTGAAGATCAGCACTTGCAACAATGTTGACGATTTTTATCTGCGGATAGGTTATCATAGCTCCTTGATTTCGCGCTTCTCGTTTATTCTTTGCCGTTTAAACACCTTTAGCTTATTTATATACGAAGATTTATAAATTCTGTAATTTAGCGATAATTATGCAAAATAAGGCAATAATCGTAGGCGCTGGAACTGCTGGGCTTATTTTGGCTCGAGAGCTTGCCTCTAAAAACATTGATGTTGAGGTCTTTGAAGCGGATAAAGAGGTTGGGCAGCATGCAGACAAGGCTTCCGGAATACTCTCTGCTGAAGGGCTTAAGCTGCTTGGAATAGACTATTCTGATGCTGTAATAAACTCATTGTATGGAGCAACCATATACGGCAGGAAAGAGGCAATGTCATTAAATGCAAAAAAGCTCATGGCATATGTATTGGACAGAAAATTGCTAGCAAAAATACTATACAGAGATGCTGTGGCTGCAGGGGCCGTGGTGCGGCTTGGACACATGCTTGACAGGAAGGAGATTAAAGAGCTTGGTGCTGATTCAATAATTGTAGGAGCCGACGGTGCGGTGTCCAAAGTGGCTAGCGCTTTTGACTTTCCACAAATAGAAAAATACATATTGACTTACAAGGCAGAATATGAGAATGCGGCAGTGCTGGATCCACATTCTGTAAGCCTTTTTTTCTCCAGTGGCTCTAGGAATTTTTTTGGATGGACAGCACCTTATTCTAAATCAAATCTTGAAATAGGCATTGGGGAATGGATGGGTGAAAGAAGGAACAGCTACTCTCTTTTCTCTGAATTCGTTAAAACGCCAAAAATAAAAGAGTCCATAAAAAACTCGGTAAAGTTAAAAGGCTTGGCGAGTCTGATACCTATATCGCCAAGAAGAAAGACAGTAAAAAAGAATGTGATTCTTGTAGGAGATGCTGCAGGCCAGGTAAAAGCCACAACAGGAGGAGGGATAATATTTGGCGCATTGTGCGCAAAGACAGCTGCCGAATGCATAATTAACAGCATAAGAAAAGGCATACCAATATCGGTTTATGAAAAGCTTTGGAGAAAAAGATATGGAACGGATTTGGCGCTTCACATGCAGCTGCACAGGTATTACTCTGTTTTAGGGAGCAGGGGAATAGACACTATGATAAAAATTTCCAGAAGTTTCGGAATAGATAGGTTTCTTGAGGAGTATGGGGACATGGATAGACCCAGTCTTATAATAAAACGCTTTTTTTATAAAAATAATATTCGTTAATTAATTAACTATACTGCGAATCCATGTAGCTTCCTTTCTTCTTGCTCACACCATGTTTTGCTTGTTTCCCAACCATACTACTCACCCAATAATCGTTACCTTGTTTTTCGTAATCGCCCTTTAGGCAAACGAAATCGCATTGTTGATGTTTCATCTCAGTTTCAGCATCCTACCATACTTTGGACAGCGCAGCTATTCACGCCTATTGCTTTGCCAATATTGGCTGTACCTTCATCTTGCATGTGTTTATGTGCAAAAGGTATTGTGCCGCATCGTTGTGTTTTTCCCCGCACATCCAGCATTGATATGCAGCATTTACTGGTTTTGCAATCAATTCCTTTATTTTTGGTATTATTTCCATTTTCCCACCTTAGTAATCATAAGGGTGAAAGAGGGCATACAGTAGAAACTGGGGGATATGAGATAGTAGGGTTTAGACCTTCCATTACATTAGTGAGAATATGTTTGCTTCTACCAGCGCCAACCATTTCACCCATGTATACATATTTGGATTTTTAAATATAAATAGGCTATTAATTTTTAGAATTTATTTGTAAATTTTCGCTGATTTATAACATAGTTAGAGATAAAATTATTTTCTAATAGTGCTGCTGCTCCCATTTTACAACGTTGTAATTTTCTTTTATATCTAAATTTCTGAATGGAAGCATGCCTTTGAGTGGCTTCAATATTTTAGCATGTCGCTCTTCGTAGCCCTCATTTCTGTAGATGTCTTTGCGTTTCTTTATTGTATTTTCTAATGCATCTTTTTCCGTATCAAACAGCCCCATAGTGAAGTTTCCAAAACTTCCGCTGAGAGGTATCGACATCTGGAATGTAGTCAGCACTGGCATTTGTTCATCTATACTCATAGTTATCTTCCTCTCGATAGCTGCTTTTTCTTCAAATTTCTCTGTGTATGAAGTCCAATTCTCAAAAAAGCCTATAGTGTATAGCTGTGGTGGTTTTTGAACTGCGATAGTGAATCTTTTTATAATGCCCTTTTTTACTAAATTGAATAGTTTATACCTTATCGTGCTTTCACTAGATTTCATGCGCTTTGCAAGATCGCTATAACTAAGGCGCGAATTTTCATTCAACAACCTGAGCAACAATTTGTCATCATTACTGATATCTATTTTAGATTCTTCCATAACTGTATTGTCTAATGGTAAATATCCGAAGCTGAAATATGGTAAGTCCGATGATTTTACTAACACCCCATAGCTAGAGAGTTTCTGAGTTAATACAAATTCCCAAAGAACGTATTTTATTGGATCACTCGTAGCTGCGAACACTATCAAATCAAACTGTCCCTGTGTTAGATAAGCTGAAATTACCTCCTTTTCTTCTTTTAGGAGAGACTCAAGCCACTTATGGTCAGGTTTATCCCGAAATTTTATCATCAGTATATGTCTCTGCAAGAGACCCATCTTGATAAGATCTATCTCCAAAGTAAATTTAAGGTCAATCTTCTCCTTCAGTTTTTCTATTACCTTGCCTACAGTTACATACGAGCATTTTGTCTTTTTTGCCATGCTGGATAGACTTGCTCTGGAGTTATTGCTAAGTTCCCTCAGTATAATCTTTTCTCTCGCGTTAAAGTACATATACTTTATTTACTAAGTAATAATTATAAACTTATATTTCAGCGAAAAATATCAAATAAATTTGAATAAATGTGAGCCATTTAATATCCAGCATTAAAAGTTCATTTGAAATTATGAAAATAATTTACAAGGGCTTCTTCGCCTTAGCATTCGTAGTATTGTACTCATCGCTTGTGACCATAGCACTGCAAACAGGAGGCAATAGTATAGGCGCGCTGCCATTGCTGCTTTATTCTTGTGTTGTTGGCACTGCAACTATGCTTGTAGTAAGTTATTTCCAAGATAGAGGAAGAGGCTTCATATCGCTACTGAAAGATAAAAAGATCCTGCTGATATTAGCCGTAACAGGAATCTTCGCATATGCTATATCCACATTATTATTTACATTTGGGACTCTTGGAACGACTCCGAGTGTCAGTGCAATTATCTATAGGACGTATCCTTTGATTATTGCACTATTAACACCACTCACTTTAAAGCAAAGAGTAAGCAGTAGGCAGCTGTTATCATTGATTATTGGTTTTGCAAGCGTTGGCATAGTATTGACAAACGGTAGTTTTACCTCAATAAACTTGCAAGAATTGCCATATATTGGGTTTGTGCTATTATCAGCGCTTGCAGTTGCAATTACAACCATAATAATAAAAAAGTACAATGCAAGTACCATCGGGTTTGTAATACTTGCAAATGCAGCATCAACTATCTTTACAGTATTCATAATTCTAATTTTTCATATTTCAGTTCCTATCAATCTTTCCATCTCAACCATATTATCAATAATAGTTATAGGCGCATTTGACTTTGGCATAGGAAGCTTATTTTTCTACTATTCTTACAAAGTCTTCAGCACGTCGCTGGTCGGAATGTCGACTCTGGCCATACCATTTTTAACCATCATCCTATCATTCGTATTACTAGATACCTCTATACAACCTTATTATTTTTTCGCAGCAGTTGTGCTTACCATTGGCATTCTATTGCACGAGAAGGGGGCACTGCATGCACCAGAACGCGTAAAAGAAAGCACTGGCCTTCAAAAGATAACTGTATATGATGTAACAAGTGCATTTATTGAAAATCACACAAAAGATATCTATGAATGCATAAGAGGAAACGGCAGAGCACTTGCGATAAAACTAGAAGGAAATGTAAAATATGAAAAAGAACATTACGAACAACTATTCAAACAAAGAAACTATATCGTATTTACTAGTAGAGAACCTCACCATGGCATAAGGAAAGAGGAAATTGAGTTTATAAATGAGATAATTGGTCTCAAAGAAGGCGAAACAGCACTTATAGCAATAGGGGATCCGAAGAATATAGAGAGCATATTTGAAGAACTTGTTTCTTAGAACGGATATGTATAGAAATATAATTTCTTAAATAACTCTTTATGTAATGCTTATATTTGCTTTAACTTATTTTGGGATTCTTTAATCTTCTTAACTTCAAATAAACTAATGATCATCTTAGGCATATAGCAAACAGGCTTAGACAGAGCTAGCCTTAAACCTGTATATAAATTTGCTTTAGGGTACTTTATACGCAAAGCCCAACCATACGGCTTTGCTAATAAAGTCTGCTCCTAAAACTACTTTAGGAGCAAATAAAAGACTTTAGGAGCAAGACTATATTGTGGTTTTATGAAAGAGATAGGGGATGAGATAGACCTTAATGAAGGCGGAAAACTAATTGATTATGCAAAGATGGACATAGACTATGATAGCCATAAGATACAATGGAGAATAGAGAGAATAGCTATGAATAATGGTGGGGAATTACTGCGATTTGGTTATTGGAATAAAGAAAATGGAGAAGAATACACATGGCCAAATAGACCACCAGCACTTGACAAGGAGATATTTATTGATCTTCTTGCCGAGGCAATGAAGAAAGGCATACTCTAAGTTAACAATTTTGGTTCTATTTTGAGTTCATACATCGCATTTATCAAGACCGTAATGTTGTATGCTATCAGTTTGCATAGCGTCTCATTCGCTTGCGAGACGTAGTTTTTGCTCTTTAGGCTGTCCCCGAGCTTCGCCTTTATAGCATGGAAGGTAGTCTCCACGTTGCTCCTGTTATGGTAATGCTCCATAAATTCATCGTTGTTTAGCTGGAAGTAATGGAACATCTTACGCCATAACCTTGCCTTATTGCCACTATACACGGTTCCAGTAGCGTTGCTCCTGAAAGCGATATAAGGCGTTCCGCCTATCTGGTCTATGTATTCGTGGTTGTCTCTGCTTGAATATGCTTTATCGGCACTCATTTCCTCAACTCTAAAGCCATTCTCAAAGGTTCTTTCTGCAAGAGGTATGAATTGTAAGCTATCCGCTCCTGTGCCTTCCGTTACTTCTATCCCTGTAATGATATTAGTCTTAACTCCTATGCAGATATGAGCCTTAATCCATTGGTGCTGTTTCTCTGTGTTGTGCTTTTCTCTGCAATAGTCGTTAAATCGTGTGGTTCTAAAGCCTGTGCTATCTATCGCAAATTTCGTTTCTACACTCCTAAGTGGCATAGATGATAAGGAAATAAGGCTCTGCAATATCGGTGTTAGCTCCTCGCTTCTCATATAGTTGCTTACTGAACTGTAAGAAGACACTTTGCTTACAAACCCTTTTTCTTTTGAGGCTCGCATATCCGACATGAACCTTCTTAGGCTAAATGTTGAATATACCTTTAAGGCAGAGGCAAAGACCATGTCCTTTAATGGCAGTTGTGGTCTTCCAAATTTGTATAGTGGTTCTTCTATGTCTTGGCATAAGTCAGCTAACAGTTTCATAAAAAGGTCTTGCTCGTTTATCTGTGAGGCATTATAGGCAGCCCAGTTTTGTGCATAGGTTATCTTCTTAGTCGCTGTTATTATTACATTACCTTTAACATTTACTGTCTTTACTATGGTTACCTCTACTGCAAAAATGTGTTTGCATTTTATCTGCCTCTCTGCAAAGTCAGGGCAGTTGCATTTTGAACTACCGAGACCTAAGATAACCTCATACTGCTTATTGCTACTTTGGGAAGGCACAAGCCATTTATTGCCCTCAAGCCTTACCTTTCCGTTTTTCGCTATTTCCTGTCCTCTCTGCTTTCGCATCTGCAAAAGCAAACTTATATTATTTTTCGCTTCCATATATATTCACGGTTTTTAATGCGAAGGGTGGGATTTGAACCCACGACATCGGGCTGGTAAAACCACGACGTGCTTCCAAACTACACCACCTTCGCATACATTTCTTTCATTATTATATGCTACATATAGCTATATAAATGTAGCTATATTTAGCTTATACATAAGCTATGATTTAGCGTATAAATAGCAAGGTTTATATACCTTTATAGCGTATATGTCTTTGATATTATGAGAGTTCAAATAGTTGAAGTGCCAGTTTATGTAACAATAGACGACGCAATAGAAATAGCCAAAAAACTGATTACGTTCAAAGGAGGGGATATTACAAGGGATGCACTGGCAAGCACTTTAGGACATAAGAATACAGGAAGTGGCACATTCATAAGGAAGATGTCGGATTTAAGGAAATATGGGCTTATAGAGGGCAGAGGGGAGGCGTACAGGGCAACTGATTTAGCTAATAGAATAGCCTTTGCCTCAAGCGAACCAGAGAAGAACCAAGCAATATTAGAAATGATAAATAACATCGAGGTAATAAGGAAGTTGGCAGAGGTTCTACCACATGACCCATCCGTTTCTGATAGTGAGATAAGGTCAAAACTGGTTAATATAACTAAAAGACGACCAGATGAATTAGAGCCATTAATGGCAACAATTAGCAAACTTTATAAGGATGCACTTCCATATATTGATATGTCCAGTTTACAAAGAGTTCAGACGGAAAATGCGTCAGTTAGACCTCAACAGTTCCAACAGAATAAGCCACAACAGTCAATAGTAGAAGGCTCTATAACATTCATTGCGGATAAAATAAACCTGTCATTACCAGAGAATGTAACTAATTTAGAGCTAATAAAATTGGCAATAGAGAACAGGATAAAGGAACTAAAGCAGAATGAAGGTAAGAAAGGAAAAGAAGAACAAAAACAATAGCTTAATTTTTCTTGTTTAAAAAGTATGAAAAGTGTTTACAAAGTCAAACTTTCTAAACAAAGCCCAACCATACAAAAGATATAAATACTTCATGAGGAAAGTAAAAATGGTGGCTATGGTTAACGGGCCTGGCTTGTTGCTAAAAACAGTCGTGGAAGTTGACATTCCTAAACCTCGTCAGTTGGTAGTTGGCCTTCCTGAAAATGTCAGAGTGCTTAGATGGGAAGCCTCTAAAAAAGATTGCAGATTCTTGATGCGGTCGGATGATTCACTCGAGCATACAGATTCAAGCATTAGATTACAAGCAAGCTCTTTGAGAGGAATTCAATTTATAAGCCCTATAAGAGGGAAGATATTTGTGGATGATGCGCCATTTGGTTTTACTGTAGACCCAAGGTGCACAGACACAGTACTAAGCATAAAAAGGATGACAAATGAGGGATACGGGCAGCTTCTACTATCCTATAGCACCCACAGGATTATGGAAATTTTACCTGATGATCAACTAGGCATTGGAATGGATATATGCAGCCGGATGCATGACCCAAGCGAAATTTTGATACCTAAACAGACATGTGAAAGACTTGGGATTGAAGATGGAGAGTCTTTGGCGCTATCGAGAAGCCCTTCAAACAGGATAATTGAATCTCTGAATTTTGAAGAAGTTCCAAACTTCATATTACATATGCAGCTGCAAGGAAGGATGGGCCCAAAAGGATTTGTGGATACAGGCCAATGAATATAACCAAAATCGTGCATATGAAAACAACTGCAGCAATGTTTGCTGGTATTTGAATTTTTGGAGAAAGCCTCTTCTGAAACATTTGGTTTATGACTTTTGCATAATAGTATATCGATATGAAGCTGTTTATGATTCCTATAACTGCAAGAAGAACATCATTGGAGTAAACCGCGCTTGAGAATAGTATAAATTTGCCGGCAAACCCTATAAGAGGAGGTATTCCTGCCATGGAGAGCATGAGTATTGTCAATGTGACTGCCGCAAACAGGTTCCTGTCTTTTAACCCGCCATATTCTTCTATAGTCCTTATATTATTTGATTCTAGCCAAAACACTATTGAAAATGCACCAATTATCATCAACATGTGGGCAATTATGTAGAATATGCTCCCGCTTATCCCCATTTTTGTAGCTGCAGATATTCCTATAAATATGTAACCGGCTTGTGATATTGAGGAATATGCAAGCATCTTTTTTACGCTCTTTTGGATTAGCGCAATCAGGTTTCCAAAGAACATCGTGAATATTGAAAGGACGAAAAAGATCGTAGAGATAAGTTGGCTGTTCCCATACATGCCGTACGATGAAAACATTATAACAAATATTTCTAGCACAGCAACAAATGCCACCTTCTTGTTTATTCCCGCCATTAGGGCGGTTATGTTGCCTGGCGAGCCATAATATACATCAGGTATCCAGAGGTTGAAAGGGAATGCGCCAGTCTCTATTGCTAGCGCAGCTGCAAAAAGCACCAGGGACAATCCTATTATAAACTTTCCAGCGCCTGGAGCGAGTGTGGCTGTAATCGATAGCGATGGATTATACGGAAGCAGAAGCGCCAAAGCAGCTACGAATAAACCTGTAGATATCGCGCCGAGTATGAACAGCTTCATTGCTGGCTCTATATACTTTTTTCCATTGGAAAGTATCATGAAAACCGTTGCTATTATTACCGTCTCCAGCCCTATTATTATTGCAAGGATGGAATATGCAAAAGAGACCATGAATATTCCAAAGAGGACCAATGACATCAGTAGCCTCATCTCTTTTTGCTGTCTTGAATTTACAGAAAGAAGAAGAATCAGCATTGTGCCGAATGCGAGAGACCCAAAGATCAGCTCTGAGAAAGGATTGGCCTGCAGTATGCTCAGGAATATTCCTGAATAATTTTGCCATAGCATGATGAAAGAGATAATCGCAGCAATTCCAAATAACGCCACTTCTATAGCATAGTATATTTTTCTATCTTCTGAAAGCAGAGTTAAAGAGCAGAAAACTATTGATATCGCTATGATTATAGGCAAGGCAATATGCAGAGGCAGAATTGCTGTTAGAACATCCATATTGATTCCCTCATATAACACTTGAATTTACTAGATTCAATACAATAAAAGGCAGTATGCCAAATATGAATATCGATAATAGCAGGATTGCATACCCTGCCTTTGCAGCTTTCGGAAGGTGGTCTGAGGGGCGGGTGGGGTGCTTGTTTGCAAAGAAAGAGAGGTTTATAACCAGATACATGAATCCGGCTAGCAATATCAGCGAGAAAAGCGGCACTATGCCGTAAACGCCAAATGCTTTTATACCTCCGATAAATATCAACAAATCCGAGACAAACCCGGTTGTGAGGGGAAGCCCTGACATTACAAAGATCCCTATTAGAAAAACATAGGAGGTAATCCTTGAATATTTTGAGATTCCACTAAGCATGCCTATATTCCTCTCGTGGAACATATGCTCTATGCCGCCTGCTGCAAGGAACATGAGCGCAACAACAAGGCCATGCGAGAGCATCCCGTATAATGCACCCTCATAGCCTATGGCTGTCATTGTAGCTATAGAGAACATTATTATTGACATCTCTATTATTGTTGTATGCGCGATGATTCTCTTTATGTCGCGCTGTCTCATCATTAGGAAGGCAGCATAGAATGCAGATATCACGGCAAGCGCTGCAATATAAGATGAAAAAGATTTTGCTATGGGCATTGTGATAAATATTAGAAGCATCCCGAACCCTCCAAACTTTGTCAGCACTCCAGACAGCACCATCGAACCCTGCGTGGATGCTTCTGAGTGCGCATCAGGCAGCCAGGTATGTAGAGGGAATAATGGCATATTTATCATAAATGCTATGAAGAAGAGCGAGAATATTGTCTCTTGGATGTATGTGGGCATTGAGGAATATTGGCTAGCCAATGAGTATATGTTCAGGGTATGCCCTGGCGAATAGAAATAAACCAAAATTATCGCTGTAAGAAGGAGTGCGCTGGAAAATAGCTCATAGAGTATGAACTTGTATGAGGCCACTCTTCTATTTGCAGACCCCAGTATGTTTATCATGAAGAAAGGCGCTATTACGCCTATGTCCCAGAATATGAAGAATATGAAGAAATTTCCGGATATGAAAAGCCCATACGCCCCTATCTGAAAAAGAACTATTAGAAGGCTTGAGAGTTTCTCTTTCTCAAGCCCCATGTTCCCTGAAAGAGATGCGGCAAGAAGTATTATCGAAGCCATTAGAAGCAGGAAGAGCGATGCATTGCTTACGGAAAGAGTAAATTCTATTCCTAAAACAGGTATGTAAGAGTAAGATTGCGATGCTACAGCAGCGCTTCCGGACATAATGTTTGATGCTATGATAAATGAGATTAGAGCAAGACCCGTTAGAGCTGATGCTGTTGAGAGTATCCTGCCGTGGCGTTTGGATATTGCTATAGCTGCAAGGAATAGAGAGGGTATTATTATGAATAGTATAAGAGGGATCATATCGAGAACACCAGAATCGCAATTAAAAGCACAAAGCCTATGGCCAATGCTGCAACATAGGTATTTACAATGCCGTTGTCTGTTCTTCTCATCGAATTACCGATTCTTATAACCCCTTCCGCTCCGGCATACACCATCCTGTTTATTGCGCCATCCATGGCCTCTATACCTATCGAGATCTTTTCAATGCCAAATGCAACATATGAGTATCCTTTGTTGACAAAGAACCCTTTTGATAGGAATTCTCGTGCGCGGCTTCTCTCCCAAAGATTGTTTGGAGTGACCCTAAAAAGCAGGTATGCGCTAAGTACGCCGAAAAGAGAGGCAGATGTCAATATCGCAGCAACCTGTACGTTTATGCTTGTGAGCGTGTAAAGGAAGAAAAGGGTCAGCAGGAGAACTATGGCTGCGAGTATTACTTGCGGGATTATCATTGCTTTGCTGAGCGCAGAATATTTGGCGCTGATGGCAAGAGATCCATTTTTACCGCGATTAAGGGGTATGAAAAGCCATCTGAATATATAGAACCCTGTAACAAAATCCAATACAGTCAGGATTATGTATACGGTTGTATTTGATGAGGCAGCGTTGTCTATCAGCAGCTTTCCAAAGAAACCGCTCGCAGGGAAGATTCCTGCAAGGGAGATTGCAGCTATCACACCAACCGTCAATAGCAAACGATTTTTATTGAAAGAGGAGACTTGGTATATATCAACTTCGTCGTTATTGGCCTTCATCATGCTTCCAGCATTCATGAAAAGCAGTGCCTTATATATTGCCTGCACTATGAAAAGCGCAACTGCGGCTGAAACGGCATTCAGCCCTAAAGCAACAAACATAAGGCCGAGATCCTCAATTGTGGAATATGCAAGTATCTTCTTTAGATGGGTAGAACCTGATGCATTGAATGCGCCTATTATGCTTGTTACTATTCCGAAAACAAGAAGAACCCACAATAGTTTGGCTTGGGCTATTATGGGCAGCAATATTATAACTATGAAAATTCCGGCTTTTACCATTGTAGAAGAATGCAGGAATGCAGAGACAGGGGTAGGGCCTTCCATTGCATCAGAAAGCCATTCATGAAAAGGAAATTGGGCAGATTTTGTGAATGCGCCGAATATTATCAGCCCAAGCGCTATAATTATAGAAATAGGCACAGATGAGAGCGCACCGATTGAGGATATTATTGCAGCAAAATTAAATGTGCCTAATGAGGTCCATATGAGCAGGATGCCGGAAAGCATCATTATGTCTCCAATGAGAATTGTTGTTATCGCTTTTCTTGCAGCATATGGTGGAGCGTCCTTCTGCATCCAGAATCCTATCAAG
>JAKABJ010000013.1 GCA_021801905.1 Microcaldota archaeon
AATTGTTGTCAATGACATTTACTCATTAAAGCTGGTATAAAAATTATTTATAATGCTTTTGTGCAGAACGTCAGTTGTTGCATTTCTGACCAAGTTTACCCATGTGGGCATATGGGCTCAAACTGCACAATAAATATGGCAGTAATGAAAAGGCACATATGCATAATCAATGTTTATCAAATGAGCATGAAACAATGAAACATTAACGGCCCATATTCTTCTTTCAGACGGGCTCTAAAATATCGAACAGAAGCCCAACTTCCAGAAAGATATTTATAAAGCCAACTGGCAAATACTATTGGCAGATAGGCTGGAGGCTAAGGGTCTTCAATCCGCAAATCCCTTTTGGCGGACCAATGCCGGTAGAGTGCTTTGCATTTGTGCATGGCCTGTACGGAAGCGTAGACGTTCTGCCCCATCTGGTGGCTACGCGTGTGAACCAGGCCAGGCCGGAAGGAGCAACCTTAAGCATACGTTAACCACGCTTTTGGGATACAGGGCCGAGCGGAAGTACAGCAAACCATGCATTAATGTATGGTGCAATACCGGCTTCTGCCACGTTAAGCTTGCATAGCACGTAAGCATAATCATCCAATAAGGAGTATCAAAGCGGGCATGAAGTCCGTACAGTTTATAAGTATTAGGATGCTCATAGGCGGAAGTATAAAAAGAACGATGTAATAATTAAATTATATGTGCCGGGGTCGCCTAGTGGTAGGGCGGCAGCCTGCTAAGCTGTTTAGTCAGAAATGGCTTTCGCGAGTTCGAATCTCGCCCCCGGCGATTTTAATTAAAGTTTATCAGAAGAGATTATAAATAGAAAAACCAGAAACAAATATTATAAAATAAAAGACTCATATTAATTAGGATATTTATGACGATTAAAAAACTTGCCTATTTAATCTTAATCATAATGCCATTTATGTGGGCAATGACAAATGCATTAACAGTCCCTAGCAATATTGCGTATTATCTGCCGATTAAGCTGACTAACAATCAAGGAGCATTGATTGCAGCAAACACCCCTATATCTCTAAACGTCAACGCACTTGAATACCAACAATACTACTTCCCAAACCTTCAGAACGCTGAGCTATTTTTTGCAAATGGAACAGTAATCAATTCATGGCTT
Organism: Microcaldota archaeon; assembly: GCA_021801905.1. Lineage (GTDB taxonomy): Archaea > Micrarchaeota > Micrarchaeia > Micrarchaeales > Micrarchaeaceae > JAJZAB01. The sequence continues at coordinate 1,133 of JAKABJ010000013.1, forward strand.
GAAGGCAATGCATCAAACGAAATTCAAAGAAGCAACCTCTACCTTTCAAGCAATATAATATACTGGTTAAATTATAGCTGGCCTTCTACTTTTCTACCAGCCAACACAGGTATTGCTACCACAAACAATATCTATTTGGGGTGGGCTGGCAATTCTATAACAGCTGCAAATACGCTTATTAATAATTTTAATACAGGAGAATCTCCATTTTTGAGCAACTATTGGGGAGAATATGACGATGGAAAGAACGTATTCTCTTATTACACCAACTTTGCAGGAAATTCCCTGCCTACCAGCTGGTATTCATCAGGAAACGTAATCGTTGATAATGGGCTGACTATAACCGGAGGAAGCGGCTCTTCTACCAGGGCTGGAATAGGCGGCCAATACATGGGGTTACAAAGCAATCCTCTATTACCTTCAGTTGGAGTGGATTTTTACGGCAATATAGACGTATTAAGCAACTCGATTACAGCATATCCATATATCGGGTTGGTGAATAATTCTTATTCAATAATTTTTCAATCAAATATACAATCAAGCCCGCAATCCGTATTTCAAGTCTATAATGGAATTTCAGGCACAGCATTACTTTATCAATATAGCTCAAGCAGCCCTTATTATTTCAACAATCCTTCATTATTCAGTATACAATTAAATAAAAGCGGCACAAATTTCCTTGCAAAAGGGGCAATAAATTACACAAAAGAAACAACTAGTTTGACTAATAATAACCTTGATTTTGCGCCAAACGCTCTATATTCGGATTTTGAAGGATATATAGGCTCGGCAAATACGGTTATTGAAAAAATAGACTGGATGAGAGTTCGCAATTTGCCTCCAAACGGAGTCATGCCAGCAGCCTCTTTCGGAAACATTATAAAACCTTTTACCGTCTCAATATCCGCACCATCCAATACCTCCCTCGATGTCGGCCAGCTGGCCTGCGTTACTGCTGATGTATCCGGAAGCGCAAGTCCATTCACATATAACTTTTTAATAACCAGGACTGCAGACCATACCGCAAACGAGGCGCAAAATTCATATACAAATATAAATTCAAACTCCCAGACCAACTGCAATACAGTTCAAAATTACATGGTAAGCGCATCGCCTCTAATAGAGAATGCTACAGTAACAAACTCAACCCAGGTAACAAGGGCAAGTCCATATTCAAGTGAATTTAACGTTTACAATGCGCCTTCTATAACAATTTCTCCGATAAACACCACAATAGATGCCGGGCAGTATGCCACATTCGAGGCAAATATTCCTGCAAATGAGGGAGTAGGGCCTTTTACAGTAAATTTAGTTGCAGCTGGAAATACTCTGGATACGAAAACCATACCTGCAGGAGGAGGAAATGTTATCCTGTCATACAAGACTGATGCAACAACTCCAAATACCTTCAATGTAATCGCTGTAGACGAAGGGACTTCAACCCCATTTACATTCAATTCCATATCTAATACTATAACAATTAATCCTGAACTCGCCACTCCATCTGCTCCGATTTTGCCAAGCAGGCCGATAGATGCAGGTCAGGTGGCTGCAACCTCCCAATTGCCTTCTCAGCTTGGAGGCACTGGGACTGTAACCTATTATTGGTATTATTCTCAAAACGGAATCGCATATGAACCCGCAAACTCGGTTCAGTGCGAATTGCCATCAAACACTGCAACAGCGTCATCGAATGTTGAGTGCAAAACAAACATACAGATAGTCCCTGGAAGCTACTTTTTCAAAATATACATGACTGATTCCGCTCCAACTCCGGTAACTACGGCAAGTTCTGCAACAAACTCTCTTTCAATTAATTCCCAACTGACTCCAACAAATATAATCTCCCCTTCAGGGCCCGTCACAATGGATGTTGGGCAATCCCAGGAGATACATATCAATCCGCCAACAACCGGAACGCCTGAATATACTTACTCTTGGAGCAATAACAGCCAATGCCCAGGCATCTCTTCTCCTGGAAATGTCTCTTCATTCTCTTATGTGCCGAATGCAATATCTTCTGGATGCCAGTTTAAAGTCAACGTAACAGATTCTGCATCTGTCCAAGAAAGCTACACTGCAAATTCTCCATTGTTGACTGTAAACAACCCGCCAATACTCACCATAACTCCCTCTGCAAACTCTATTAACGTAAACGGGAATATCATAATATCAAATTCGATAGAATCTGGTACGCCTCCCTACTCCACACTTGTTTTAACCACCAATGCGCCCTCTGGAGGGTATTCGATAAGCGGAAACACCATATACTTTAATTCAATCGGCAACTTCAGCATAAAAGGAACCATTACAGATTCAGCAAATTTTGTAGAGGCGAATGCAATAAACGTCAGAGTCAATGGAACAATATACGGAAAAACAGCAAACGTGATTGCAGTGCTTTCTGCAAACAAACATTCGAATATTACATATAAAAATGCAAACCTGAGCTTAAACATTCTCCCTTCGAACGATGTAAATGCCGGGATATTCATAAGCAACATAACGGATAAAAACATCCCCCTGCCTTCGTTATCTGGGGCAAACCTTTCTAAAATAATTGCGCTGAACATAACTATAACAAGCGGGGCAAATTCCATAGAGTCTGAAAACGTGATTTTTGGCTCGGTCTGCCAATACGGAAGCGGGATATTGCCCTACTCCTTCTCTAACGGCATATGGACAGAGATAAACCATTTCACACTGAATTCTTCATCCTGCACCATCGCCTTCCCCATATCTCCAGATCCGATAGTTGCCCTTTTCAAAGAGACCCAATTTAATTCGCAAAGTGGAGGAGGTTCGCCGCCGAAAAATATACAGGTTAGAATATCTGATAACGTAAATTCGACAGAATCAAACCAGACAGTCCTTACTGTTTACAACAGCAATATAACATACAGCTATAATCAAGACCAGCTTCCTGTTAATATTTCACACGTATTGTACAATTCTCTTCAAATTCTGTTCTCGTGCAAATTTACTTCTGGAAAAATAGAATACACTTATGCAGGTATGATAGTCGGGCTCGGATCAGGATATCCGTGCAACAGCAGAATTTTGTTGTATTCAAGCGGCAACTACAGCGCCATTTATTCATCTGCAGAGACGCCCCAAACAATTACAACCTCTGTTTCATCAACATCCACAACATCTGCTTCGACATCTACAATTTCCATCTCAACAACCGCTCTAACAACATCAGCAACAACCACCGCGCTTCCAGCAATACCTCCAAAACAGAAAGTTCAAAACGGCTATTTGACAGATGCTGCCGCCATAGTGGCAATCATTATAATCTCGGCAATATTGATAAGAGCATTGAAAAGAGGATCAATTAATAAAAATAAAACCAAAAAATAATAACTCCAAAAGCATTCATGATCAATCCGATCGCACAGATTAAAGATTAATGCATAGAAATAAATAACTTGAAGGATATCTATTTTTGGGTGGAACATACGGTTACTAGAATAAATGGCACTAGATTTCAGCCTGATAATGAGGAATCCGCTTCTCCAACACCTGTCACATATAAAGAACTTGAATTTTTGTTTAGAATTCTTAGAGGAAAAGGCCACGAATATGAGCACTATGAATCTAGTTTTGAAAAAACTGTAAGAGATGTATTTATAGATGAAAAAATAAATTTTCTTTATGAGCCTCTAAAATTTAGGATTCATGACTTAGACAAATTAAAGCCATGGGAGTATACCTACACTCCAGACTTTCTTTTGGAGATGAAAGTTAATGGAAAGGTTGTTATTGTTGAAGCAAAAGGGCGCAAATATTTTGATGATAGTATATTTCGAAAATATTCTCTCTTTATGAAACAATATAGTGACAGATTCTATTTTGTAATAATTACAGATATGCCTTATGACAGCATTTCAAAAGGATTGGGCAAGCTGGGAAACGGTTCCAAAATCTCAAATGAAATATGGAATGTTAATCATATACATCAAGGAGACAACTGGAAAGAACACGAGGAAGAGGAAAAGAAATTCATAAAGATAAAACTGGATAACTTAACAGCAAAAACCCACATGCTAATACTTCGCACTGTATGAGCATTTTAATATAAAATATAACTGTGCAAAAGCGGAAGTTTTACACTATTCACAGGCAGGCTTTTTTGATTGCCTAAACAAGCTTGCCTAAAATAACTATATTGTATGCTGGCATGGGTTTCAGTACCAGCCTCTCACTTTCATGGCTTTTGCCACTCTGTCAACTGCTATTATATAAGCAGCCATTCTTGGGTTTATCTTCTCACCACTATCGGCATATTTTTTCTGCATGGCTATTGTCTCATTGAATGAAGTTGTTATTTTCTTGTCTAGTTCTGCATCAAATCTTTCAGTTTCCCAGTAGTAGCCGGTTCTATTCTGAACCCATTCGAAATACGATCCTATAACTCCTCCTGAGTTTACAAGGAAGTCGGGAAGGTCTAGTATCTTCCTTTCAAAAAGTATGTCTGTTGCCTCTGGAGTGACTGGACCATTAGCAAGCTCCAGCAGCAGCTTGCAGTTTATTCTATCTGCATTTTCCTTTTTTACTTGATTCTCTATGGCTGCAGGTATAAGTATGTCTACCTTGAGCTCAAGAAGCTCTTCATTCGTTATTTTCCTTGCGGTTTTGCTCCTATAGCCTTGTACGCTGCCAGTCTTCTGTTTGGCTTCCTCCAATTTCTCAAGGCTCAGTCCTGTTGGATCATATACTCCTCCTTCCGAGTCGCTTATGGCAACCACCTTTGAGCCAAGAACCTTCTTTGATAGCGTATATGCGAACTTGCCAGCGTTGCCGAAGCCTTGCACGGCTATAGTTGCTTTTTTGGGATTCAGCTTCAGCATTTTTGCCGCTTCCCTCATTACAAACATGCCACCAAGAGCGGTGGAATCCATTCTGCCTTCACTCCCCCATATCTCTACGGGCTTTCCTGTTATCACCCCGAATTCATTATGCCCAATCATGTTAGCATATTCATCCATTATCCATGCCATTATTTGGGGTGTAGTGTATACATCAGGAGCTGGTATGTCTACGTCTGGCCCTATATCCTTGAATATTGCCCTTGCATATGCCCTTGATAGAGCTTCAAGATCTTTCTCATTCATCTTTTTAGTATCGCATATAATGCCCCCTTTTCCTCCTCCGAATGGAATTTTGGCAAGAGAGCATTTCCATGTCATCCATGCGGATAGCGCTTTTACAGTATCAAGGCTTTCTTGCGGATGAAAGCGTATTCCGCCTTTGGCAGGCCCAAGGGCATCATTGTATCTCACTCTAAATGCAGTGAATGTTTGAGTTTTGCCGTTTGACATCTTTACAGGAATATTCATTATCAATGTTCTTTTCGGTTCATTCAGTATTGCAAGCGCTTGCTTATCAAGCTTCATTATTTCTGCAGCCTCCTCTAATTGCTTCTGTGCTATTCTAAATGGATTTAATTCTTCTGGCATATTCCCACCATAATAAGATACAATTAATATGTAGCAAAAGTATTTATTAATAGCAATTTATGCCGGGTTTTGATATATAAAACAGAGCCATTATAGTCGTCATCTGTGGCTACGTCCTCCATAGCGTAAACTCTGCCTGCTTCCTCTGGCCATACAATCATTGAAGTCTGCAAATGATGCTTCGATTCTAGTTCTTCTAGGAAAATGCTGCCTGCTAAACTTTTTAGTTGGCTAAGAAAATTATTTGCTTTAAAAGGCTTTGTTGAAAAGGCCAATTTTATTGATAAAGTAATAAAAATATTGATAAAATAAGACTTAACCAATAAAGTTGCGTTAAAACGAAGATTTTTATACTTAAAGGTTGCTTCAAATATATATTGGGTTTAAGGTGAAATTATGATTCATAGAGAAAATAGAAAGGCTCAAAGCGCCATGGAATATCTGATGACATACGGATGGGCGATTTTGATTATAGCGATAGTTTTGGTTGCATTGTTTGCTCTAGGAATTTTTAACAGCGGTTCATTCATCAATACAACCTGCATTGCAACATCCGGATATGAGTGCACTTCAGTATCTCTAACACCAAGCGGAATGACTGCTACGATCGGACAGGCTACTGGAGCAACTTGGACTACTGCAAATGTTTTCTTATTGGGACCAGGCGTTACAGCACCGCCAAGCACTCTGAATAGTGACGCTGTGAACACAATATCTGGAGGGCTTACAACAGGTCAGACATCAACAATAACATTAGGCAACTACATATCTTCCTCATCAGGCGCAATTACTGCTATGCCTTCAACAATAGGCCAGACATTGTCCGGGCAGATGTGGGTTGAATACACAACAAGCACTGGAGGAAGCTCAACACTCTACACTGAGATAGCAACTGTAAACATGAAAGTAAGTTGATATTGCAGCAAAGTAGCAATATGGGTTTAAGCCAAGGCATTTTGTCCTGGCTTATCCTCTTTTTATTTTTTATATTTTGGATATCCGCTAAGCGACCTGGATATGCCTCTATTTAGTTACAACCTCGCAACCATCTTTTTCTACGACTATCTCCGCCTCTGCTTGCGATACGGCTCCTCCGCTTATCTCTATTAATGTAGGATAAGGCATTAGGGCCCCGCTCCTTGAAAGCTCTGATATTCCCGCATATATGGAAAAGGATGATTCCATTGCATTGGCAAGCCATCTTACAGCAAATGGCTCAGTGGGGTAGTTCTTCTGTATCAGCCCGAGAAGGATTCTTGCCTCTTTCATCCTTGTTTGCGCCTCCATATCGTATGAGTATATTTCGCAAACATCGCTCTCTGTCACCATCCCTTTACCTGTTGTTGCAAAAGGCTCTATCGCTACAATCATTCCTTCTTCAAGAATGGTTTCGTCACCATTGTCATAATTCGGCACGAAAATGTTTGAGTGAAGCTCGTGCAGCCCCACAGTATGGCCTCCAAGGTTGCGTATGGGCTGGTATCCTCTTGAGATTATGGCATTTTCTATAACTTTTCCTATCTCACGGACCTTTACCCCAGCCTTAGCTATAGATATGGCTGCTTTCAGTGCTTCTTCAGACGCCTCAACAAGGGTTTGCATCTTGCCTGACAGGTCGACAGTAACAGCGCAGTCTCCCAATGCTCCTTCTTTTGCCGCTCCAAAATCCACCTTGACCAAATCATTATCTGAGAAAACCTTGGTATCGTCTATTGATGGGGTGTAGTGAGCAGCTTCATTATTTATGGAGAGGTTAAGCGGAAATGCAATTCCATACTTGTTCTCTTTTACATAAGATTCAACAGCTTGAGCTACCTCTATAAGCCTGACCCCGGGTTTTATCATCCCCTTCGCTTTCTGCAGAGCCCTGTAAGAGATCTCCCCTACCTCCTTTGCTGCATCTATTCCAGCAAACCCTGCATCCTCTTTTACATTGTTTTTTTCCATACAATCACAGTTTTTTCTGAGAGCCTATCCCTTTGAGCTCTTCTTCATCAAAATTAAGCTCCCTCAATATCTTCATTGTTGCAGGTATAACCTGGTTGTTTATATAGTAATCTGGATCATAGTCCTTTGCAAATTCTTCAAGTTCCGCTTTATCAGATATGGATGACCCGTGCTTTGTTATAACATAGCTTATAACGGCGTGCTCTACCTCGTCCTTGCTTTTCAGCCCCATCTTAACCGCTTTTTTTGCAGCCTCAAGCTCTGGAGAGGTAGAGTCATAGTTGCTAATGCTCTTCCTAAGCTGGGTGCTTATTGCTAGCTCGCTAAGCTTCATCTTGCCCTCTTTTAGCTCTTTTATTACATCTTTAACTATATCCGCAGCACGCTTTGGGTTTCCCTCCTTAAGTATTGTTTCCAGCACTTTTCTCTGGGTTTCGCGCGCGACTTTTGACCAATCCCTTCTTACAAGCTCAAACCCTCTTATTTTTATCCTTCCAGACTCTGATATTAGCGCATATTTCTTTTTTGCCCCAGCCCCGTCTCCCTTTACCTTTTTGCCTACAAACACCCCTCGCGTGTAGAAATCTTCCAGCTCGAGTTCCATGTCCTCTGGCAAATTTTTATTGAAGCTTTTAAGAAATGCAAGGGTTTCTTCCTTTGTTTTGTCTCCCAAAAGCAGCACAACAGAGTCTGTGTCTCCGTATAATACACGGAAACCCTCTTTCTCTGCAGATGAGATAGTATCTCTTATATACTGCCTGCCAAAGGCTGTTACACTTCCGGCACACTCTCTAGAGTACCAGCGTGACCTTGCGTATCCCAGATAACCATAAAAAGAATTTGACAATATTTTCAGTGCAGAAGATCTTGCCCCAAGGAAAACATCATCCATATTCTTCTTGTACTGCTTTTTAACCTCCTTTCTCTGCTCTACCAGATATTTGAGGATCAATGGCATTATCCCCTTCCTAGTCTTGTCAAAGCGTGTTCCTATGGGAGATTCGTAATAATCAGCGCAATCAGTGCAGACTGTTGCCGTATCTATGTTGTACGAAATTATTATTGAAGGGTATAGTCCCCTGAAATCGAATATAACAAGCCTGTCATAGACTCCAGGATCCGGAGTTTTTACATATGCTCCTTCTATCGGCGCCCTCATTCTCTGCTCTATTTCCCTCTCATCAGGCTTGTTAGGCACAATCTCCCCTGCCTTGAAGGCGTTTCTCATTAGTAGGTAATCTACGAGCTGGCCTGTAGTGGATACTGCAGTATCGCTTAGCACGTCTCCTGTAACCCTGGAGAGTTCTATTGTTATCGGAGAGAAAGTTTCGTACACCTTCTGCAAAGCCTTCGAATCGCTAAGGTTATATACTGCAAGCCTGTCAAGTTCCTCTTCTGTTCCATCCCACAGCTTGAATATGCTTATTTTGTCCACATTGGTCTTGATGTCTCCTGTTATTGCCTCATACACATTTTTTAGCGTATGGCTGTTGAGTTTCAATATGCTTTCAGATGCTCCGACTATTGATATGAATTTCACTACGTTATACATGTCTATATGCACCCGCCCGGGTATCTTTACGCGCTCCAAGAGCCCGTGCTTTTCCAAGCGCGTTTCTCCTTCAAACCTTCCTATGGAGAATCTCATGCCCAGCTTCTTTGACCTGTCTATCAGATACTTTATGTCAAAGTTGGCAGAGTTGTATCCTGATATTATGTCTATGTCAAGCTCCTTTATCTTTTTCATGAAAGCAGAGATCATTTCAGACTCGCTCTTGAATGTGACCACAAAGTCTTCTGCTATTTTTTTATAAGTCATCACGGAACTGCCCTCTTCGCCGTGCGATTTATACGAGAAGCTTATCATTATTACAGGATCGGCAGAGGCTCTTGGAACTCCTAATGGATTGTATACTTCAATATCAAACCACATGGTGTTCAGTTCTGGTATGGCTTTTCCATCTGAAGGTTTTATGGATTTTATAAGAGTCCTGCCATTCTCATCGTATAATTCAAAAAAATAGTTTGTTATAGGGGTAAGGTCTTTGTCTATCATATATCTTTTTGCAAAAGGTATATCATACTCATAAGTTTTCCCATATTCCGAAACCGCCGAGTTTAGTTTAGGTATGTCTAGAGGGTTGCTTGTTATTATCTTCATTAGTTCCTTTTCTGCCCCAGCAACCCTTTTCTTGACATTTTCTACAACCACGCTTCCTGGTTCTTGTATGGATGCCATTATCTTTGATACTATAAACTCGTTTTTCAGGTTTGTCCCTTTCTCAAGGTAAAAATAGGGCTTAAATGCGGAATCAAAGCACTCATACGCCTTCCCATCGCTGCCCTTCACAGTTACTCTTATCACTCCAGCCGCATCTCTAATCAAATAGTCAATATCAAGTATAATGCCTTCTATCTGCAATCAAGCACCTATTGGCAGGAAAGGCATAGTTTGTGGAACTATTTCTTTTCCTCTATCTTAGTCTTACTTATTACAAGTGGAGGTATAAGGCCTAGCGAATAAGCCATTAATGTGGCTGCTGCACCGCATCTAAAATTAAGGTTGTCAAGTACGATCTCAGCTACCTCTGGAGGCAGGGTCTTATCGTCTTTCCACTTCTTTGCAATAGATGCCACAGAATCTTTAGAATCCTTAAGTTCTACATTTCCAGAAAGTTTAAGTTCGCCAACTTTCTTTGCACTCTCCGCATCACTGTCAAAATATGTAGCAGAAAACTCATATCCTACTTTTAGGATGTCGCTTGAGGCTTCTACTGTTGCGAAATTATAGTTCAATCTAGGGTATCTTTGCTTCAGCAAAGCATCAGGCGAAGAAATACTTCCTTCAGTCTTGGATATTGCGAATCCAGCCAGTGTCATCATTCAAATCACCAAAATCTTTTCCTCATAAAGGTATTTATAAGGGTGGGTGTGCAGCCCAAAAAGTGCATAAAAAGAAAGCTTAAAAACCCGAATTTGCATGTTAAAAGGGTGCAACAATAAAGCTAAATAACCTTCAAAGGAAAATAAAAATGTGAATCTATGCGGCTTTGGATACCTGTTCTTATAATTGCCTTTTTTGCAGTCTCGCAGCTTAGTTTTGCATCTTATAGCGTGATCAATGTAAGCACCCAAATAACTTTAAGACAAAATACGAGTGCTTCTGTTAGGGAAATAGTTACTATAGGGCTAACCAATTCTTCAATAAACAGTTACACAACGGATAGATCTGCACTAAACCTTACTCTTAGCAATTGGCAGTCCATCATAGGCCCTACATTAACGCAGCATATCATAAACCCGAAGAGCGGCGTGCACAGGTTTGAACTGCTGCCAGGTCCTGTTACGACAACTGTAACTGGTGGGCATATAGCTCAGATAATCATGCTTTATGATGTATATAATGTGACTTATTTAGTTGAGACATCTCCAAGGATTTTCTTCTATACATTTAATGATAGCGTATTCAACTTTCAGCACGAATTGGCCGGAGAGGTACTCCCGCCCAATACTAAACTTACTATAAACCTGCCCGCCGGGGCCAGAATAACTTCTATATTCCCAATACCAGATAGCCCAACCAATCTTATCACAAGCAACTATACAAATTCAACATCCCTGTCATGGTTTAATCAAGAACCCCTGTCAAAATTTGCACTTTCATTTACCATAAGGCAGAGCCTGCAGGCAGAAGTGCTCCAATTCTTTTCTGGAGTTTACAATTCGCTCGGAGTACTCACCTACATCATAATCGGACTAGTGGTGCTGATTTTCATAATCTACACGTACTTGAAAGTGGATAAGTGAGATTATGCACAAATATGAGAGGAAAGTCCTTGATTTCTTATCAAAGAAGCACAGGGCGACCATGGAAGAGATAGAGGAAGCCATAGCTCTTCCTAAAGATAGCCTTATGTGGGCGATAGAATCATTGTCTGCAAGGAAAGAGGTTGCTGTAAAAAAGGATGAAAGGTATGTTGCAACGTTGAGCGAGGAAGCCAAAGAGTATTCCAAAGAATTTCCAGAAGAAAAGCTTATACGCGAAATTGGGAATGATGGCAAAATTCCCATATCTAAAATAAAAAATAATGTAGGAATTACCTGGGGAAAAAAGAATGGATGGATAAGCATAGACAATGGGGTTGTAACATTAACAGATTCTGGAAAGAAGCATCTGAAAAGCGAAAACTACCCTCAAAAAGAAGCATTAAGGCTAATAAAAGATGCAAAAAAGCTGGATGCAACAGATATCAAACCGATAAATGCAGAAGTCTCGAACCTTTCTAAAAGAGGGCTTGTTACTCTAAAACAGCACAACATGATAAATGAGATATCTATAACAAAAGAGGGAGAGGCGGCACTTGAAAAAGACGAAACTTCAGGAATAGGGCAATTAAGCAGAGAGATAATAAAAAACAAAAAATGGGAGTCCTCAGGGTTGCAGCAATATGATATAAGAGCACCTTCAGAAAAAAATTACATATCAAGGTTCCATCCTCTTCATGAGATCACCGACAAAATAAGGAAAGCATGGGTAGAAATGGGTTTTAGGGAGGTAAGCGGCCCCATAATCGAATCTGCATTCTGGAATTTTGACGCGCTATTCTCCCCACAAGATCACCCAACAAGAGAGATGCAGGACACTTTCTTTTTGTCTAACCCGAAAAGATTAAAGATAAAAGACGAAGAGGCGCTTAGTTCTGTAAAAAAGATGCATGAGAAGGGCTGGAAGGAGAAATGGAGCGAGGAAGCAGCTAGCAGAGCAGTGCTTAGGACTCATAATACTAGTGTGTCCATAAGGTGGATAAGAAATGTGGCAAAAGCGCAAGAAAATGAGATGCCAGTAAAGCTTTTCTCAGCTGGCTCGGTATTCAGAAACGAAAGTGTTGATTACAAACACATGGCAGAACTTCACCAATATGATGGGATAATAATAGGAGATGGGCTAACGTTTGCGAATCTTATAGACACCCTCAAAAGGTTCTATGCCAAAATTGGGCTCGACAATGTAAAGATAATGCCATCGTATTTTCCATTTACCGAACCAAGCCTGCAAGCTCTTTATTATGATGAAGAGCACGGAGATACAATAGAGCTTACTGGCGGCGGCATGATAAGAAAAGAGATAACAAGCGCAATGGGGCTAGATAAGACCGTCCTGGCTTGGGGCGGAGGCATTGACAGATTATTGCTTAATAAAAGAATATTTGGAATGGATTCTCTTCTTTCCTTATACAAGAATAATATAGGTTGGCTGAGAAATCGCGGTGAAATAAAAATATAGTGTTATTATGGCATCAGTAACTTTCTACTTAAAGGAATTTGAGCAAAAGGGGTTCGATATTGACCTCTTAAAAAAGACTCTTCCAAAAATCGGCATCGAAGTAGAAAAAATTACCAAAGAGCAAATAAATGTAGAGATAACACCCAACAGGCCCGACCTGCTAGACCAATACGGGGTAATAAGGGCATTGGAATTTTTTTCTAATGAAAGGTCTCCAGAAGGCAATTATCAAATAAGTGGAGATAGCGGCATGGTTATAGAAGTAACTGCAAAAGCAAGGAAGATCAGGCCATTTATAGGCTGCTTGGTAATCAAACAAATTAAATTTAACGATCAAAAATTAGCATCTGTAATAAATTTTTCAGAAAAATTAAGTTCTACATATGGAAGAAAGAGGAAAAAACTTGCAATAGGGATGCATGATCTAAATAAAGTAAAAGAGGGAAAATTGAGATACGATGCAGGAAAGGATGAAAAATTCATACCTCTAGGGCATTCTAAAGAGATGAGCCTATGGGAAACTCTTATAGAAAGCAATAAAGGAATGGAGTATGCAAGCACGATACCAGATTCTGGAAGGAAGGGAATACCTTTCTTATCCGATAGTGAAAAAATATTATCAATGATACCAATAATAAACTCCGAGGCTACCAGAGTCACAGAAAAGACAGAGTCTATCCTAATTGATGTAACCGGAACTTCAAAAGCAGCAGTATCTGATGCAATAAACATGCTTGCATGCTCGTTCATGGATATGGGCGCTAAAGTCTACTCATGCAAGATAAAAAGCAATGGAAAGGAAGAAACAACCCCTCAATTTTCCAAGGAAACAATAAAGATAAGCTGCAACATGATAGAGAAGACAATTGGAATAAAAGTCACTCCTGATGAGGCATTAAAACTATCTGTTAGAATGGGTTACATTGCATTTAAGCAAGGCAATGTAATAAGTGTGATTCCTCCCCCATACAGGACAGATATCTTCAATGCGCAAGATGTTATAGAAGATATTGGAATAGCGTACGGCTATGATAAAATAAAGCAGGAAAAGGTCCCAAGCCTGGTTGATGGCAGTTTTGACAGCCATGCGGAGCGCCAAAACAAAATCTGTTTGGCCATGATCGGTCTTGGTTTTATGGAAGCCGTAAATTCAAAGCTTACAAACGAAAAGGCCAATTTTGATATGCTGGGAAGGAAGTATGATGATAAAACTACTGTAACAATTGCAGAGTCAAAAACAGAGTCGATAACCATTCTTAGAACGGATATTATTCCTCAGTTATTGCAGAATCTTTCAGAATCTTCTAGTGAGCCAATGCCGCAAAGATTTTTTGAAATAGGGGAAGTGTTCAGCATTGATGGCGAAGAGCCAAGAGTCACTACAAGGCTCGCTTTTGTAGCAGAGCATTCAAAAGCAAATTTCTCAGAGATAAAGTCGGCGGTTGAAGCAGTCTTGGAAGAGATGAACATAAAAGCCAAAATAGAAGAGGGGGAAGACAGCGCATTTATCAATGGAAGAACGGCATCAATAGTGGCTGGAGGGAAAAGAATAGGGATATTTGGTGAAATTCACCCGCAAGTTCTCAGCAATATGCACATAGAAGAACCTGTAATTGCAGCAGAGATAGAGTTCTAGATTTTGCCGATTTGTCTGATTTTTCAACAAATTCCAAGTTTTAGAAAGTTTTTTGAAAATGCTATAATTTACATTGTGTTTTTTTGAGGTTCTGGTCTCGTTCTCAATAAACTGTTCGTATTTCTAATTGAATTAAAAGACCTGCGATCAAGCTCCTTCCAGTCCTCCACAATTTTTATAATTGAGTTTATTTCATCTGTTCCTAAATGTACTGCCCCTTTTTCTTTTGATAGCGACCACATATCTATGCCCTCTCCAACGCTGTCTACCCATTTGGATGCTTCAATAACTGCCCTGCATGCAATGATTTCCATATCCTTAAGAGACATATTATCTAATTCGGTTTTTTCCAAAACAGACCTTATGAATGGGTGAATTACATGGTCTGCATTTCCTAAACAACTAAATCCTGACTCATATTCTAAATCAGGTATGCAGGAGCTGTCCATAGTCAGCAGCCCAAATTCTCCGTGTCTATTTACGGTTGCAATAATCATATCTACTCCTGAGAATTCCTTTTCCGTTTTTAAACTTTGCCTCAAATTTGTCTCATCGCTAACTTTTACCCCGATTTTATTTGCAAGGCGCTCCGCAGAAAACTGATCAAAGCCTTCTTCAGACTCCTTTACAAATTCGGTTTTTAGCACTTCAATAAGTCTTTTTGAAAACCAGATTTCTCCAGAGAAGCCTGCAAGCATCCTGTCATTTATGCTAAAAATCTTTTTTGTTCTGTACTTTAGGTCATATCCATCTGTAGCTTGCATATCTGAAGCAAATACAATGCCTTCTTTTGATTTGATTGCAATTACAAAAGTCACGGCAACAACCCATATCCATAATGTGGTAAACAAATAGATCTATTTAGATATTTATGCTTTAAGTTTGTGCTGACTGCGGTCTTCGCTGCCTCTCATAGCTGATAATATTGCTGCAAAAATTAATATTATGGCAGAAATAAGGAAAACAGCATGCATGCCTGTTACGAAAGCAGCAGAGACCTTTCCCGTAAGGTCTGATGTTCCTACAAAAATTTGGAATGCAATATTTCTAGACACTGCAAGAGAGGCAACCGAAATTGTTATTATAAAGCTGCCCAAAGTCCCGATGTTTGACATTGTTCTAAGCAAACCTGCCGTAGATCCGTAATCTTCCCCTACGGCATTTGCCATTACTGCGCTGGTATTTGCTGGGTAAAACATTGATGACCCAACTCCGGATATCACTGTTATTATGATTATTAAATAATACGGAGAAGTGGCTGTCAGGTTCAGGTACAGAAGAACAGCTGCAAGCATGACCAGTAAACCTACAGTTGATAATATCCTTGAACCAATTTTATCAGATAAACGTCCCATCCTCGGCCCCAATAAACCGCTTAGCACATATCCCGGAACAAGCAGCAATGCGGCATTAAAAGGGGTTAGCCCTCTCACTCCTTGCAGGTACATTATTATGATAAATGCAACTGCAAGATAACCCAAACTTTGTAAGAAAGCCGCATATATCGAATGCGCGAGTATCTTCTTTTTAAAAATATTAAAGTTTATGGTTGGGAATTTTGACCTTTTTTCTATAAAAACAAATAAAGGAAGAAGAATTACCCCTATTACTATCATCAACATATCAAAAGTTGCAATTCCAAAAGAGGCGATGCTAATTCCGCCAAGGGTTATCAGCAGAAGCGATGCACCCAATATTGCCATTCCTGGAAGGTCTAAGTATTCTCTTTTTCTTTCTGAGCTCTTTATATATTTAAATCCAAAATATGCTGCAATAATCCCTATTGGCACGTTTATATAGAATATGTAAGGCCATCCAGCAAAAGTTACCAAAATTCCTCCAAGAACTATCCCTAGCATGGATCCCACACTCCATCCTAACGAAGTGTATCCGAAAGCCTTTCCTCGTTTATCCCTTGCAAATGTATCTGCTATTATTGCACCGCTGTTTGCTTGTATTAACGCACCTCCTACTCCCTGCAATATCCTAAAGAATATCAGCATGTAAATGCTGAAGGAGAATCCGCATAAGAAAGAAGAAATTGTAAAAACAAGAAACCCAACATTAAACATCTTTCCTCTTCCAAAAAGATCTCCGAGCCTGCCTAATTGAGTTGTTAATATCGCAACAACAAGGAGGTAGGCGATTATCACCCATATGCTTGTTGCAAGATTCGTATGCAAGGTTGCCGTAATCTGCGGAATGGCAAGCAATACTATAGTCACATCAACAGCACTCATCAGAGTGCCCATGATTATAACCGTAAGAACTCTTTTCTGCGCAGGAGTCATCTTATCGTTTATGTCTTTCATAGATCATCAATTTTGCCTAAAATTAGCCAAAAGCGAAACAAACCTTCTTGCGCCTCCCTCCTCCTTTAGCCTTCTGAATGCGTATTTGAACCAAGCTGTGCCAAACGGCACATATATTGATACTTTATTCCCATCTGCGGCTAAACGATAGGCATAGTTGTTTCTTATTCCATTAAGCATTGCGTATGTGACATCCCTCTTATACTTTTCATTAAGGCCAAAAGCCTTTTTTATAAGTGAGCTGTCGTGCGTTGCAATGGTAAACCTGCTAAAATTCTTGAACAGATATTCCATTAATTCGGAATAGTTGGCTGTTACATCCGCCCACGATGAAAAGGCGATCTTGGAAGACTCAGAATATGCCCCTTTAACAAGCCTTACCGTAGAATCAATCCTTGAGAGATATCTAAGGTCCGAGATGCTTCTTCTAAGATATGCCTGTATGCATATTCCCACATTCTTATAAGGCAGGCCTGACCTGTAAAGCCTTATGGTGTCATCAACAAAAGAGGCCTGCTCCATATCAAGCCATACAAATATCCCGTTTTCCTTGGCATGCTTAACTATTTTTATGTAATTCCATCTCATTGTCTTCTTATCTATTTTTAGACCGAGCTCTGTTGGCTTAAGAGATATATCTGCTTTGATTTTCATATTTTTTATTCCGTCAATAAGTTTCATGTAGATCTTTACAGTTTTATCTACATCATCCATGTCTTCTATGTCCTCTCCCAGATAATTCAATATTGCAGATGCATTGTTTAAATTTACCTTTTTTGCAGTTATAAATCCATCTTCTATAGTTGCACCAGCAATCCAACGTCCAGCCAAAAGTTTTTCAAGCAATATACCACTAGTAAATAATTAAGAGAAAATTCTTTTGATTATCTTTGAGCCTTTCTTGATGTTTTCAACAGAAATGTCCGCTCCAGCGGATAGCATCTCTTTAGCATCATGGTTATCAGTGGCAACTCCAATAGGTATGGCACCTGCCGATTTTGCACCTTTAATCATATCAAGCGAACCTGTTATTACGTAAACCTTCCCATTTTCTGAAAACCCAAATTCTGAAACGGCACGCGAGATCGAATTTCTTATTATCCGTGACAAATCTTCTTCGCTATTTCCATAAGATCCAAACTTAAAGAAAGATGCTAATCCCGCCCTTCCGATCTTATTTTTTATAACCTCCTCAACATCCCCTGTCGCGATGCCTATAAGTGCGCCTCTCTTTTCCAATTCCTGGAGGAATTGCATTGATCCATCCATAGTCTTTATTCCGTCTCTCCCAGTCACATTATAATAAGTATATCCTAATTCTTCAACACAGCCATCTATCTTTGAATTTATTTCGTCATCTGATATTCCGTTTTTTCTTAATATCGCCCTTAGCATTGCTTTTGAACTTATGCCTTCGTAATCTTTAATGTCAAAATCAGCCTCAAAACCGTATCTGCTTCTTATGGATTCGAATATGTATTCAGATACATCTTTAAAGTCATTTACCATAATTCCATTTACATCTACCAACACCAATACGTCATTCATATAATCGCCTGGTTTCTTAATGATAATATTAAAATAATGATTATTTATATTAATTTAGTTAAATTGATGATACAATGATGCCAAATATAGACCCGAGAACAATGAAAAGCATGATGGCAAAGATGGGTATAAAATCCACCGAAATAGATGCGATAAAAGTAATAATAGAATCAAACAACACGGATATAATCATAGAAAACCCTCAAGTTACAAAAATAGAGATGCAGGGAGTAACAAGTTTCCAGATAACCGGCAATATCTCCGAAAAGGAAAAGTCAATAGAGATGAGCATAAGCGATGATGATATAAAATTAGTCCAGGATCAGACAGGCATAGAGAACCGCGAGCTGATTATCAAAGCACTACAAGACGCAAATGGTGACATTGCAAAAGCAATAATCGCCCTGAAAGAAAATCAGACATGATATGCATGAGCAAAAGGTATGCCGTTGATTTTCTTTATATTTTCATTTTCTATTATCATATTATCTACAGCAGTTGCCACAGCTTCATCTCCTATGATATTGGCAGATAATATTTTTCCGTTTCCTTTCATATATTCTTTTGGCTGCATTAATGCGCCCTTATAGAATTCGGCATATGTCTTGAGGTCTATTACTACATTTCCTTCCTCCAAAACCTTGCCTATCAGCATCTCATCGCACATTGCTATGATAATCCCCTCCTCTGTGACGTGTTCCTTTACGTATATCATCTAATTACCCATATTTGTATAGGAATATTGTGGATGATAAATACAAAATACCATACGCACTAAGCCATACAAAACCTGCCACATTGCTAAGAAGATAGGCAACATAACCAAGCGATACCAGCAAAGCAGATAACCCCAGTTCAAATTTAGTATTGAGTATGGCCATAACTATGTTGCGCTTAGGCTTTCCGCTTACTCTCGTCCAATTTGTTAACGGGTCCTTTTTGAATATTGCAGACATTGCGGCCTTGGCTCTGACAATTGCCAAGGCAAAATTAAGTGCAAATACCATAAATCCTTTCTTAAAAGATCCAAAGTAAATGCGTGTAAGCACAACCGGGGCAATAAACGAAAGTATAAATGCAATCCCGCCAAATATCTCCAGGTCTCTTGTTATATACGATTTCTCCAAGAAATTAGATAGAGTAACATGGGCTAATGGAAGCGCAGAAAAAGAAATGAATATTGACAATCCAGTAAAAAGAAGCAGCATTATGGAAAGATAGTTCAATCCAAAGCCATGACTCCAGTAATCGAGGTTTGACATAAACGGAATTTTCTTCTCTTTCATAGACCTCTTAAAATAGTAACTTATAAACTGGGTGTCTCCGTAATTATATCTCCATTGCTGCCTTACTAGCGCGCTATAAGTCATGATGGGAATACCAAGCGCATAAACTTTCGGTACGTACAGGCTTTTAAAGTTATTAAGGTCGGATTCTAGGCTGAAAAATGTATCCTCTATCACATATTCTGGAAATCCTTTAAGCTTCCTTAAAGAAGATGTGCGTATTATTCCGCAAGATCCAGCAAAAATAGCGGTATTGTTCAGTGCGCGGTGTGGCTGTATGAATTTAAAAAAGAAAGCATCAAAAAGGTCAACAGTATCTGAGAAGAGGTTTCCTTTAGAATACCTTTTTTCGGTCTGCACATACGATAATGATTTGTCTTCGAAATAAGGGATAAGGTCTCTAATAAAATTCTTGTCTACAAGTGCTTCGTCAGCATCAAATATGGCAATGAATTCTTCCTTGCAGAGCTTAAGTGCATAGTTCAATGCACCAGCCTTGCATCCCTTTCTATCTTCCCTATGGATAAAAGTTATGCCCTTCTTCATGCAGAAATTTCTCAAATCATTGATTATATCTTTTTTTGTAGAATCATCAAGAAGATAATAAGTGATCTTGCTTTTAGGGTAATTCATCTCTTTCAGTTTTAATAAATTCCTTTTTACCATCTTGGGGTCCTCGTTATATACGGGCATCATTATTGCTATAGTCGGAAATTTTCTAAGAGGCTTAAGTTTTGCGGTTACATTGTCTATGTACTTGTCATAGAAATACGACCTGAAATAGCAAAGCGCTGCATAAACATTAAAAAAACCTGCAAAAGCGGCTAAAATTAGAAAAGTACATGCAAGAGCAAACATGTATGTTGAATTTACTTCTATAAACAAGTACCCTGCAAAAATAAAACTTGCGATTGATAGTAGCAAGAATATGACTACTGTGGCTAGTCTTACTATCATGCCTCTTGTGATCATTGGTCTGTTCATATAATCAAGGAACTATGCGTCTATTCTTCTAATGAAGGATATTAAATAGCTAATTCTTAAATAGATATTGCCTTTAATGCAGAGGCTTAATGAACAAAAGTGCCAGGGTGGCAGAATCTGGTAACGCGCCGGTCTCGAGCTTTTAAAGCATCGAGAGCTGATTAATGATGCAAAAACAAGAAAACCGGTGCCCTTCGGGGCTTTAGGGTTCAAATCCCTACCCTGGCGCATATCATATGGTTAAACCCCACACTCTAAAACATAGGCCTATATTTATGGCGCACTATAACCGGAAGTCCATGCACTTGTGTATGTAATGTTTGTAGGTACTCCATTGTTATCATTTCCGCTGTAATCGTTTGTGTTGCCGTTGAGTGGCCACCATCCAACAAGGTTGTTGACATTTATTGGAGCACCACCAATGCCTTCTTGGTATAGGGCTTGTATGTCTTTGGTTGAAAGTGTGGCATTATAAACTTGCTCGTTT
>JAKABJ010000014.1 GCA_021801905.1 Microcaldota archaeon
TATATACCTACTTAAGAAAGCGTTTATGGACTTGCATCTTATAAGTAATATGAAGAGAAGGGGCATAGAATATGTAGGGGGTTATAAAAAATTAACCCGTAACGTTATTCCGACCCCACAGACCATAATTTCAATTCGGTGGAAGTGATAAAGCATAAATATATAAAGCGTAATGTACAATAAGAAATTAGCAGCAAACATAAAAGAAATAAACATAAAGGAAATATGAGTAAACAGGGGTTTGATATAGACTTAAAGGTTAGTGATTTGCCAGGATATAGACCCAAACCACTAGGATATGGAACCAAAGATTGTAGCCATTCTTGTAGTGGATGCTGCAGCGGCACTT
This sequence comes from Microcaldota archaeon, assembly GCA_021801905.1. Taxonomy (GTDB): domain Archaea; phylum Micrarchaeota; class Micrarchaeia; order Micrarchaeales; family Micrarchaeaceae; genus JAJZAB01. Next base: position 350 of record JAKABJ010000014.1, read on the forward strand.
GTTCGGGTAGTAACTGTGTAGTTAAAGATGTTTAATCATGTTACAAAAGATTTTATGGAAAGAAATGGTTTGTGCGTTCACATAAGGGATTCGAATCTGATAGTAGAGGAGGTAGGTAATAAGGCATATAATCTATCTAAAATTTCTAGCATAGTAAATGTTCCAGATGGATTTGTTATAACTTCAAAAGCGTATGATAATTTTATAAAGTACAACAAATTGGACCATAGTATAAAGGATATAGCAGACAGCTTTATGGCGCAAGAGATAAGTGCAGATAAAGCTGCTGCGATACTAAAAGGCTATTTCCAAAAAGCAGAACTAGAGTCAGGTCTTAACAGTACCATAATGAGCCAATTAGCTGAGTTTAAAGGACCATACGCAGTAAGAAGTTCTTCAATAATAGAAGATACTAGTAAGGCAAGTTTTGCTGGACTTTTCGATACCAAGCTGAATGTAGAAGCGGGAGATGTGCCAAAGAGCATTAAGGATGTGTTCTCATCTGCATTTAATGAATCCATACTGGCATACGCCCTTAAAAATGGGTTTGATTTAACAGATATTAGGATGCCTGTAATTGTCCAGGAGATGGTTTCCGCGCAGAAATATGGTGTTTGTTTCTCTTTCACAGAGAACGGTTCCAATACAAAGATTATAGAGAGCCGTATGTACGATCCGTCAGGTGTCACCGGAGGAAAGAATATTCCTGATCTGTACCTAGTAAACTCAAAAGAGATAGAAAAATATTCAAGTTCGTTTGGCATATCCAGCCTATTCGATTTTGATATTTATGACATAGTCAATATTGCAGATATATGCAGTTCGTACATATTTCCTGAGGATATAGAATTTGCATTAAAAGATGACAAGCTTTACGTGATCCAATTGCGCAGATTGACAGAAAAAGTACCACTGCCAAAACAGAATAAAAAGGTGTTTGCGGGCTTGCCCGTGTATCCTGGTATTGTAAAAGGCGAGGCTTTTGTATGGATGTCCCAAAGCGAGGATGTGGAGGGGCTCGCAAAGGCTGGGAAGGGCAAGATACTCGTTACTGATTTCCTTCCGTTGGAATATGCACATTATATAAAGAATTTTGCCGCTGTGATAACTGAGTTCTCAGGCATAACTTCTCATCCTGCAATACTTGCCAGAGAATATAAGATTCCGTGTATAGTCGGGGTTTCTGACGCGACGAAATTAATAGAAAATAGGGATAGGCTAGAAATTGATGGATCTGAAGGCGACGTATCCTTGCTTGACAAGCCTGGAATAGCAATAAAGAGGAAATATTCTCCTATTTCATTCAATGCCCTTGATATGCATATTTTTAAGAATTCCAAAGATCTGGTCATATTATATCCGATGGGTGAAAGCATATACGTATCACATGGTTACCTAGGGCCTGAAGATTATAGGGAAACATTCATTAATTCAAGATTAAGGGAGATGGTATCCGGAATTCAAAAGAATTATCCTAATTGTGCAATGCTCGACGGAGGCAATAGGTTGTGGAATGAATGCAATGCTTCTCTTGAACTTGCCAGTATTGACAGATCTTTTAATGATTCGCTTATCAGAGCAATAAAAATTATGGATACACTGGATCTTGAAAAAACCGAGCAAGAGATGAAGGACTTCGCAGATAAGGGCATGAGCCTAATAAATGAATCTAAAATAACTTATGACTCTTATATCAAAAGTGGCATTGGCAAGGACTTAGCAAGAGCATTAAGGTTGTTTATAGAAGGATATTCTTATTGGCAAGTGTTCAACTCTTTGTTGCTTGATATAAATTCCGAATATTTGCTTTCCCGAAACATACCTGCAAATAAAATTGATGATTTTAAAGCGTTTATAAAACTCATGTGGAACTACGAGCCTAAGCGCAATATAATAGGGTCAGAGACCATACCTTCGTTAATGACTAGCCTTTATACTTCGGTTGCTTCTGATTTAAAAATTTATACTACTGGTTTTACCTCTTTGTTTTCATATCTAAATGAGGTTGAAAAAGCCTCTGTTAGTTAAAAGGGTCTGGTTGATGGAAATAACGTGGGTACCTATAGTAGATATCAGTGAGATTGGATCAGTGGTTGACGAATTATCAGATAACTTACTTAACAAACTTTAAGTAGATCCTACGGTACTGTAAGAGTACCGATATGACAAGAACTGCAACTATTATCAAATATAAGTGCAGATATGCGGAAGCTGAGCCAGTCTTAATGCTAGATCCTATGCTTATTGTTAAAATAAGGCTTAAAAGACCAAGAAATGCGATAACCAAAGAATGCACAGTGAAGATCATGCTGAACGCAATCCCCCTATTGTCCTTACCTTTCTGCTCTTTAATTCTGTAGAATAAAGATGGAAGATTCATAAGATATGGATATTTTTCAAATATGGTGTATCTGTATTTGATTATCACAAGTAGGATAGTCAGAACGCATGTGAATATGAAAGGCACTATGAACTGCGTAATCTTTCCAGTTATTCCAAAATAATAAATTCCCAAGATCCAGGAGAAAATAACAAGCAGCAATCCAATTGCAATAAGTATCTTTGCTGCGCTCTCAAGGCCGTATCTATTAATTGTCCTACTTGCCATAGTCAATTCTCATCACTAAAGTTTAATTACAATTATATTACAGATCCAGATCTTTATAGACATATGCCTTTTGTGGTAATTGTTGGTCAAAGGTTGCAATTTTGTACTTTTAAATGTTTCATGTCTCAGTGCAAAGCAAAAGTGCGATCGCCGGGATTTGAACCCGGGTCTTTGCCTTGGAGGGGCAAAGTCCTGACCAGGCTAGACTACGATCGCACAGCTAATAATTGATGCATAAAGGTTAAAAATAGTCCGTATTTAAATTTTCAAAAAGAAACTTAAAAAAAGCTGGCGTCATTGCTTTTTAGCTCAGCCAAGCCAAATCTGCTTCGTTACCAACGGTCTTTCTCTGCTGCTATTATCAGCGCAGCAGCACCGAATCTCATTCTCCTTCTCTTGGCCTCTTCCATGGCTTTGAGAGTGTATTCTGCAGTTTTTTCTGCAAGAATGGATTTCAGTGCAGTTCCTGCGCTCTCGTCCCATTCCATTGCTCCGGCTTCGCTGAAGACCTCTGCTACGTCGCTCTCACTGAGAGCTTTCGTCGCTTTTTTCTTCACCCTGAGAGCCAGTAGCTCTCCCCCATATTTTCCACTTCTCATTTCCCCCAACTCTTTACCGTAAATTTACTTCTTTCTCAATCCTAATATTCTTAGTGGAGAAGTATATATTTAAATGTTTAGTGGAGCTTTCTAACATGTACTTAGAATATCTACCGATTAAAGGTTAAATATATAAAAAGAATTTTATTTTAAAGCCTCTTTACGAATGCAAAAAGCAAATTTCAATACATGCGCAATTGGCCTTAAAGCGCCAGATTAGGAAAAAGCATTCGTTATGAGTCTAAATGCTATTCCAGAGGCTATTGAAATGCTCTTTTAATGCGGATATCCTGTCGGTATCGTATGTCTTCTCTATATGCTCTATGTTCTTTCTAGTTCCAGAATAGGTTAGGTTTGCACTTCCGGATATGGCAGAGCCATCGGATATGTAAAGCTTTTCATGTATGAAACGGCTTTCAGAGATTTTTACCTCAATTCTTTTCTTAAGCTCAGAGGCCCTTTTAACAGCTATGGCTAAGAGCACAACTACCACAGGTATAAGTAGCACTTCAAGGTAATATCTCTTTAAAAAGAAGAATATGGCCTCCAATATTATAAAGTATATCGCTGCTTTTATGTAACCAGAACCAGGCCTGCTTTTGCGAATCAGTTTGACAGCATCAGAGCTTACTACAGAATTAGACGTAATTACTCTCACACGCCTCCTTCCAGATGCCCATATCAGCATTTTTGCATAATACCTGTTTATGTATGGGCAAACAATCAGCAGCTCTGAACGTGTTTTTTCTTTTATAAGCTTATCTATTTCCTTATAGGTTTCATCCCCGCTGTAACTTATGCCCTGCTCTTCCATTCAATCGGTTATCTAGGATGTCAATCTCTTAAATACTTTTGTCACATATATTAAGATTTGTTGCGTAATAAATTATGCCAGAATTAGGAAAGAAAGCGGTAATATCATGATTGATTTAAACAAAAGAGAAGAAAAAATATTAGAGTACTGGATCGCAAACAATGTAGATGAATCTGTGCGTTCCAATAATAGAAACGGGAAAAAATTCTATTTTCTTGACGGGCCTCCCTATGTAACCGGAAACATTGCAAGCCATCACATCTGGGTGGTTACAACAAAGGACATAGTGCTGCGCTATAAAAGGTACAACAAGTATAATGTTCATGATAGGCCCGGTTTCGATGTTCATGGATTGCCTATAGAGAACAAAGTCGAAAGAAAACTGGAAGTGAAATCAAAGAATGATATAGAAAGCAAAATAGGGGTAGAAAAATTTATTCAGGAATGCAAAAATTATGCACAAGAGCAGATGGAAGAAGCTACAAAAATGTATAAAAGATACGGCTATTCCGCCAATTTCAATGAAACTTACATCCCTCTCAAAAACTCCTACATGAGCAAGGGCTGGATGATCTTCAAGAAACTTCACGAAAAAAACCTTATCTATGCAGACATGCAGGCACTCGCATATTGCCCGCAATGCGGCACTGTGCTTTCATCGCAAGGGCCAGAAATAGAATATTGGGATGAAAGCGATGCCTCGATATTTGTCAAGTTTCCTGTTTTAAAATCTTCCAAGCTTGATTTGGAGAGGAATACTTTCCTTGTCATTTGGACGACAACGCCATGGACGCTGCCTGCGAACATGGCAATTGCAGCAAATCCCAAAGCGCGATATGTAGTTGTAGAATCAAACGGCGAAAATTATATAATATCCAAAGAGAGGCTTAATGCTTTCGTCGAAGCAACAAATGCAAATGTTATAATCAAGAAGGAATTTTATGGTTCCGAATTGGGAGGCCTTCAGTATTCGAACCCGTTGGAAAACAAGATACCCGTGCAGAGCAAATTTTCAAAATATCATAAGGTGCTTTTGAATGAAGACCTTGTTTCGATTTCAGAGGGCACTGGGTTGCTGCATGTCGCCCCAGGCCACGGACCGGAGGACTATAAGCTCGGAAAAGAAAACAATATACCGATTTTTTCACCTGTCGATGAGCATGCGCGTTATACTGATGAAGCTGGTGCTTATAAGGGGTTAAGCGTACCCTCAGAAGCAAACTCAGTCATCCTCCACGACCTTGAAGAGATTGGCTGCCTCATGTTCCGAGGCGAGATAAAGCACACATATCCGCATTGCTGGCGCTGCAGCACCAAATTGATATTCAGAGCTACAAAACAATGGTTCATCAATGTAAAAAAATTAAAGAAAAAAATGTTAGCAGAAAATAAAAAAATAAAATGGCATCCCGAGGTAGCCCAGAAGTGGCAGGAAGATGCTATAGAGAGCTCTCCCGACTGGTGCATATCAAGGCAGAGGTATTGGGGCACTCCAATACCAATATGGGTATGCGATGACTGCAAATCTTTTGATGTTATTGGATCCATCGAGGAGTTGGTATCCAGAGCCGGGCTTGTTTCGGCACCAGAGGACATCCATAAGCCGCATGTGGATAAGATCAAAATTAAATGCGACAGGTGCGGCAGGATGATGAACAGGATAAATGATGTATTCGATGTATGGTATGATTCTGGAGTTTCTCATACCGCAAGCCTTACAGAGAAGGAATTCGACGAAATCTTTCCTGCAGATTGGATAACTGAAAGCAGGGATCAAATAAGAGGGTGGTTTAGTATGCTGCTCAGGACTAGTGTTGGTGCATACGGTCGCCGCAGTTTTAATGAAGTTAATATAGGGGGCATGATATTAGACGAGATAGGCAGGGAGATGCACAGGCACCTTGGTAATTCAACAAACGCTTCTGACCTGCTTAAAATAGCATCTGCAGACGGGTACAGGCTGTGGAATTCCAGGCACCCCAGATGGCAAGAATTAAAGTTGAAGAAAAAAGAGTTAGAGGAGTCTGACGGCGACATACTTACGCTGTATAATATTGCTGAACTCGTAAAGGAGTTTGCCAGCCTCTCCGGGTATGATTTAAAAAAAGTAAGGAGGCCGAATATAAGCCTTCTTCAAACAGAAGACAAGTTCATATTGTCAAAGCTTAACTCCCTAATAAACAGGGTAAATGAAAGCATGCGCGTCTACAGTGTAGACAATGCGGTAAATGAGATAAGGTACTTTTTTGTGGAGGACTTTAGCAGGTTTTATCTTAGGTATGCAAAGCAGAAAATTTCATATGGGACAAAAGGAGAATTGAAAAGGACTTCGGGGATAGCAGCATATGTGCTATTCAATGTCCTGATACTCATATCCATAGTGACACCCTTTTCTGCTGAGTCAATCTTCCAAGACCTATTTTCAAACGAAGGGGAGTCTATATTTCTGCAGAATTGGCCCAAAGCGTACAACAAGGCCATAGATGTTGAGTTGGAAAAGAAGATAGAGATGGCAAGAGAAGCGATATCTGCGATATTGAGCAGCAGGGAGAAATCAGGAGTAACTCTCAGATGGCCAATTTCAAAGGCAATTCTAGAAGTTACAGATGACCAAGTATATACCGAAATGCAGGAGATGTCTCAGATTATCGAGGGATATACAAACGCCAAGAAATTGGAGATTATAAGGGTGGCGGGAGCCAAAAAAGAGATAAGGCCCCTTTACGCAAAACTAGGCCCTGAATTTAAGAGCTCTGCTGCTACGGTTGCTGATGCGCTTAAATCAGCAAACCCAGAAGAACTTGAAAATGAGATTAAAAGTTCTGGAGAATACCTTCTGAGGACGCAGAAGGGAAACTTTACCATAAAGCCCGAGCATTTTACTATAATCGAGAAGGCCGAAGAGGGCGACAGGGTTTCTTTCAAGCACGGGACAGCATATATAAACAAGGAGCTTGACAGGGGTTTAATGGATGAGGCGCTAATAAGGGAATTGACAAGGCAAGTTCAGCTTATGAGGAAGGATGCTGGCATGTCAAGGCTAGATAGGATGGAGTTGGGGATCACTGCCCAGCAAGAGGTAATCAACGCGCTTAATTCCAATCTGAAATCTGTAAAGAAAATCATAAGGGCCAAAAGCATAAAGAAAGGGCCAATATCCGATAGCATAAGCAAAAATGTAGATATTGCAGGGACGGAGGCAACTTTATACTTGAAGAAAGAAGGCTAAAAGGGAAATTGCCTAATTATTCAACTGCTTCCTTGACTGCAGAATCTTTCAGAGTCTTGAATGCGTGCCTTCTATCCATATTGCTCCAGCAGTCCTTGCATATTACTAGCCTTCTTGTCTTCGGGCTTCTTGCGCTGCTTTTTGTGCAGTCGTTGCAGATCTTTCTTCCACAATAATTGCAAGCTTCGTACTTGTATATCTCCTTTTTGCATCTTTCACATATGAATAACATGCACATACCTCAGTAACCAATAAAAATTTACCTAGCGTTAGTTAAAGATTACAAGGAATATTCATGAGAGCGTATATAAAAACCTATGGGTGCACTCTAAACCAAGCTGATACATCAATAATGGAAGGGCTTCTTGCCAATTCAAATATAGATGTTATCAAAGAGGGGGAAAAGGCAGACGTGGTTCTGTTCAATACCTGCATAGTCAAAAAACCAACAGAGCAGAAGATATTCCATTCAATAAAGCAGGCTGTCTTGCAGAAAAAGCGCATAGTCGTGGCCGGATGCATGGCGGCAACAAGGAAGCAGCAGATACTTTCAATAGCTCCTAACGCCACCATAATGACTCCGAACAATGTGCATATGGTTGTTGATGCCGTAAAATCAGCAGCAGAAGGCAGGCAGGCAAATTTTGACTCAAAGGGGAAAGTAGACAAGTCTCTATTCCTAAATCCCAGAGAAGGAATAATCGCAAAAATTGCTGTGAACGATGGATGCCTAAGCTCCTGCTCTTTCTGCGAGACAAAGCTTGCAAGAGGTCCGCTAAAAAGCTTTTCCCAGGAACTCATAATAGGTGCCATAAAGAAAAGCGCCGCAATGGGGGCCAAGGAGATACAGCTAACCTCCCAAGACATTGGTGCATATGGGAGGGATAAGAGCACAAACATAGTGCAATTAATGGAAAAAATAGCAAAGCTGGATGGAGATTTCAAGGTAAGGATAGGCATGCTGAATCCTGAGCACATGAGCTTATTGGGAGAGAATTTCATAGAGCTGATAAAGGATGATAAATTTTACAAATTCATCCACATTCCGCTCCAATCTGGAAGCAACAGGGTTCTTTCTCATATGGGGAGGGATTACACTATCGAAGAGTTCAATGCGAGCGTGGAAATGATTCGGAAGAGGATACCCGAAGCAACTATAGAAACCGACATAATAGTCGGATATCCTCTGGAATCCTTAGAGGATTTTAATGCCACCCAGGATGCTATAAGTGCGATAAAGCCAGATGTTACAAATATATCAAAATTTTCTCCAAGGCCCGGAACTCCTGCTGGCGCAATGAAGCAGTTAAGCAGCACTGAGGTCTCAAGAAGATGCAAAGATATTTCTAGGCAGGTTAGGGCGCTGCAGCATAAATTGAATCAGGCCTTGGTAGGGAAAAGGTTCAATGTTGTAATAACAGAGAATACAGATATCTCATCAAACGGAAGGACACCATCGTATAAACAGGTGGTGATTCCAGGTGAAAATAAAAGCATGGGGAGCACGAGTAATACGCATATATATGCTGCATCTGCAAACGTATTATATGGAAAGGAAACTGAATGATGAGGTAGTGTCATGTACTCCAAGGAAATAAGCAAATTATTAAGCGAGAAAGGGATAGGGGTAGGGGACCTGATAAAAGTTGAGTATGATAATGTCTCAATTGAGGGAGAACTAATGCCCAAGACCGAAACAGGCAGCCCGGATACAATAATAGTAAAGCTAAAAAGCGGGTACAACATCGGGATTTCTTTCGAGAATGTGCGATTAACTAAAATTGCAAGTTCAGGCGGAGAGGTAAAATTCCCGGCAGCGAAGCTGACCCAGAACGGCAATCTGCCTAAGGTTTCCCTGCTCTTCACCGGAGGAACCATAGGGAGCAAGGTTGATTACAAAACAGGAGGGGTGCATCCGCTGATAAAACCAGAGGAACTTTTTTACGATGTTCCTGAATTATCCAAAATAGCAAGAATAGAGGTCAAGAATCCCTTCAGCATATTCAGCGAGGACATGTCGCATAAGGAATGGGCAATGCTTGCAGAAGAGGTTGCTAAAGAGCTTGATAACGGAGCCCGCGGGGTTGTGATAGCAATGGGCACAGACACTATGCACTACGCCTCTGCTGCGCTTAGCTTCATGCTAGAAAACCTCAATTCCCCGGTAGTTATAACTGGGGCGCAAAGAAGCAGCGACAGGGGATCTAGCGATGCTTTTATGAACCTTACATGCGCGGTTCAAATTGCAGCGAAATCCGACATAGCAGAAGTAGGAATCTGCATGCATAGTTCAAGCTCTGATGACAATTGCCATTTTCTGCGCGGAACTAAGGCGAGAAAGATGCATTCTACAAGGAGAGATGCGTTCAGGCCAATAAACTGCACGCCAATAGCAAAAATAAGCCATGATGGAAGTATAGAGTACACGAGCCAATATAAGAAAATTGGAAATGGTAAAATAAAAGTAAGGAAAGGATATGAAGATAAAGTTGCGCTAATAAAAATATATCCCGGCTCTGACCCAAAAGTAATTGATCTATATCTCAATCAAGGGTATAAGGGAATAATAATTGAAGGCACAGGACTGGGGCATGCCCCTCTCTCTCCAGCAAATGCAGGCAATTCATGGGAAGGGCATATAGAGAAGGCAGTGAAAGGAGGGGTTATCATAGGCATGACATCACAGACCATTTATGGCAGGGTAAACCCTAATGTATACAGCACTGCAAGAAAGATTGCAGCGCTTGGGGTCATATACTGTGAAGACATGATGCCTGAGACTGCTCTCGTAAAGCTTGGGTGGCTGCTCGGCAACCATGACAAGGAAACAGCTGAAAAATTGCTTAATAAGAACCTTGTAGGGGAGATAAGCCAGAGGAACGAACTAAACGAATTTCTAGTGTAACCATGAGGGATGAGGAGTACTATAAGAGCATAGGCTTCATGTGCGGGCTTGAGCTGCATCAAAGGCTTGCCGTGGCAAAAAAACTTTTCTGCAATTGTCCAACCAATATAATACCCGAAGCAAAAGAAAGAGAACTAAGCATCGAGAGGCAGCAAAGAGCCATAGCAGGAGAGCTGGGCACGGTAGACATCTCATCAGGCTTTGAGGCACAGAAAGGAAGAAGTTTTATCTACAAAATAGCCGAAGGCAGGTCTTGCCTCGTTGAGATAGACGAAGAGCCCCCTCATAGCATAAATGAAGAAGCCCTTCTTACATCTCTCTCATTCGCTAAAGCGCTCAATATGAAAATAGTTGACGAGATACAGCCTATGAGAAAAGGGGTTGTTGACGGAAGCGACCCAAGCGCATTTCAAAGAACCTCAATGATCGCGTTTGACGGCTATACTGAAGTTAACGGAAAAAGGGTAGAGCTCCCATCCATATTCCTAGAGGAGGAGTCATGCAGGTTGGATTCCGCTTCAGGAAGGAAGGTTGTATACAGCGTTGACATGCTCGGAGTTCCTCTTGTAGAGATAGATACTTGGCCTTACATAAGGTCTCCAAAAGAGGCAAAGGAGGTGGCAATGAAAATAGGGACCATGATGAGGATATCGGGAAAAGTACAGAGGGGAATAGGTTCGATAAGGCAGGATGTAAATGTATCCATAAAAGGAGGCTCAAGGGTTGAGATAAAGGGGATGCAAGAATTGGAGAGCATGGACCTGTTTATAGATAACGAGATAACAAGGCAGCAGGAATTGCTAAAAATAAGGGACGAGCTTGTCAAGAGAAATGCAAAAGTTGGGAATCACGTAAAACTGACCCAGATATTTAATGGCACTAAAGCAAAAATTGTTTTGAATGGCATAAGCAAAGGCGGCGAAGTATATGGATTTAGGCTATCCGGCTTCAATGGGCTTCTTGGAAGGGAGATATTGCCCAACAGGAGGCTTGGTACCGAGATAAGCGAATATGCAAAATCCGCAGGAATAGGAGGCATAATTCATAGCGATGAGAACCTTGAAGGGTATGGATTCTCGGATGCGGAGATAGATAAAATTAAGAATGAATTAGGGGCAGACAAAGAAGATTCTTTTATTATGATGGTTGGAGAAAAAGAGATCATAGCAACAGCAATTGAATTTGCAATGCTACGCGCTAAATATGCAATCTCAGGTGTGCCTCCTGAAACAAGAGGTGCGGTAAACGATGGAACCTGCTCAACGCGTTTCCTCAGGCCTCTTCCTGGCGGTTCAAGGATGTATCCAGAGACAGATGTCAAGCCCATACAGGTAAGAGAGGATATGATCTTATCCGCATCCGACTCTGCCCCAGATCTTGCAAAAGAGGAAAAAGCGCTGATGCTGCTGCTGAATGATAGCGGATTGGTAAAAAGAATGATAAGCTCGCCAAAGCTTGGCGTGTTTAAAAAGCTCTCAGAAAAATCTAAAGACCCAGTGTTCATAGCAAACATGCTCCTTCAAAAATTTGTAGAGCTTAGGAGGGCTGGGTTTGAGGTAGAACTGATCAGCCTCCAGAGAATGGACGAGCTATTCCATGCCTACGATAATGGGGAGCTTACAAAACAGGCTGTCGAAGAGGTCCTGAAGAGGCTCTCTGAGAAAGACCAGAGCGTGAGCGGCATAATAAAAAAGGAAGGGTTAGGCAGGATAAAAGGCGCCGAGTTGAAGGAGCTTGTTGAGAAATACAAATCAAAAGAGAAGAGCAAAGCAGAGCTTATAAAGGAGATAATGTCAAAGCACAGGCTCAATATAGACGGAGCGGAACTGAATGGAATGGTAAGTCTATAGATATTTAGAACCCTCTTTGAGCACCACAACGTCGTCTTCTATTCTCACTCCGCCAAAACCATCTATGTAGATTCCTGGCTCGTTACTTATCACCATTCTCTCCTCAAGTTTATAATGAGCTGCCGGAGAGAAACCAGGGCCATCATGCACATCTATTCCGACAGAATGCCCTAGAGCGTGCGTAAACCTCCCTTTGTACATGCCTCCCTTAATCTTATCTATATAATTTCTGGCTGCAATATCCACGCTGTCTGCATATGCTCCCGGCACAGCGTGCTCAAGAGCAGTTTTTTGTGCAGCCATTACTGTATCGTACATGTCCAGCATCTTTCTGTATTTTCTGCTTTTTATATCTGGTTTGAATATGAATGTACGTGTAACATCAGAGCAATATCCTTTGTATTTAGCTCCTGCATCTATAAGCACAAAACTGTTTTCTGACAGCCTTGTGTTGTCCGGCACATGATGGGGCACAGAGGAGTTTGCCCCAAAACAGACTATCGTATCAAAAGATTGCGAGCTTGCCCCGTAATCAAGCATCATAGAATCAAAAATCTTCGCAAGCTCCTTTTCTGTCATTCCGCTGTAAAATCTCTCTTCTATCCGTGAAAATGCTTTTTTCACTATGTTATTTGCTATTCCTATAAGCTCTATCTCGTCCCAATCCTTTATCTGCCTTGCATGTAAGAATCTATCGCTTATGTCAATCATTTTTTTTGGCAAGATCTCTTTTTTCAACCTGATGTAAGCGCCATAAGGAAGGAAATTGCCATTTATTCCTATAGTTTTGCCTTTCAGCTCCTGCATGTTTTCAAGCAGGTCTTTCCTGCTTTCTATACATACTACCTCTAAGCCTTTTGCTTGGTTTTCTTTTGCAACCCCATAATCTAGTTGCGTTGTAATAAGTTTTGCCGATTTTTTTCCTGCAATAACGATCGAATTTTCAAACGATCCAGAATATATGCCTGTAAGATAGGTAAAGTTGCTGTCATGAGAAGAGGTATTCATTACCAAAGCATAGTCTATGCCAGATCCGTCCAATATCTTTCCAATACGCGATCTTATGTCTTTCATGAAATAGTATTTATTGAAAAGGATATAAACTTACCCAAATAATATTAACATGAGAGCATGGAAAGAGAACAGCTCATTGCAGAGATATCTGGCATAAACAAGTTAAATTATGGAATAAAAAGATCGTCCATTGTGTATCAGCACATGCGCGATCCAGCCCTACTCCGCTATTATTACAAAATAAAAATGCATCCTCTAACAGCACGGATGGATCTGCAAGGATCATCCCCTACAGACATATTTATAGGCAGGTCAAATTATCCAAAGGTATACATAGGCCCTATGCTTCCGCCAGAGTTTGGAGATACTTCTATGCTTGCAATCCCAGAAAGGTGGGCAGACATATCTATTGAGCAAATAGTCGAATTCAGGTCCAAGCTTGTCAGGGGGATGCATCTATCAAATGTGAAAGATGTTGAAAAAGGCAAGGTTCAAGAACAGGTACGCGATTTGGCATTGGCGGAAAGTCCTGCAGATTCAGAGATAACCTTCCAGAAAAAGCCATTTGTTAAGATGACGCTTCAAGACGAGGTCCAGCCCTTTGGGCCAAGCGCCATAATGAAAAACTTTGAGCTTTATAATTTCAAAGCAGACATAAGAATAGAGAATCTCTACTCAGATACAGACGCGAAGGCGACAACCGCTATAAAAGAGCTTTATAAGAAGGGGGTTGAGGTATCTAAAATACAGAAGTCTCTTTCGGCAGGGCTCTTCGGAATTAAAAAGAATAGGAGATTTGTACCGACAAGGTGGAGTATAACAGCGGTTGATGACACTCTCTCAAAGGACAATCTTAACGAGGTAAAAAGTTTTGATAGTGTAGACCATATACAGGCGTATTACTACGTTTCATTGGACAACAGGTGGCTGATTGCATTCATACCTGGAAACTGGCAATACGAGTCCGCAGAGGCATGGTATCCGCATACTGTGTGGAATGCGGATGGGGCAAACATATCGATATTCTCATCTTATGAGGGGTACAATGGAAGGAAGGAATATGCAGAAATAGGAGGATGCTATTATGCTGCAAGACTGGCCGTCACTGAAAAGTTAAAAAAGATCAAGCAGCAGGCAATGGTTCTTATACTCAGGGAGGTGCACGAAGGCTATCTAATGCCTGTTGGGGTTTGGAATGTGAGAGAGCATGTGAGGGCTGCTCTAAAAGAAAAGCCAGAATCCCTATATAGTGTTGATGACCTCTTTAATTTCATAAAGAAAAAACTTGACATTCCGCTTAAGGAATGGATAAAGAACAGCACAATGCTTAGAGAACTGCTAATGCAGAGAAAAATAAGCGACTACGCGTAAATTTTGCCTATGCAGCATTTAATTATTTTTTCCTTATGAACATCTCTTCAACTGCAGATCTAACTATCTTAGTGTAATTATTTTCCGGCATAATGCCTATATACCGTTCCACAGCTTCCTTTGCTTTGACGCCATATTTTTCTCTTACAGATTCTGCATATTTTATGCCTTCATATTTCTCTATCAATTCTCTAAGGTAATTTATTTCATCCTCGTTCTTTTCTGTTCTCTTCTTTTTGTATATTTTGTCTATCTTGGCTTTTTCTTCAGGAGTTGCGTTTTTATAGGTATGGAGCATGATCAGAGTAACCTTGCCTTCATAAAGGTCACCGTAATTTTTCTTTCCGAATTCTTTTTCATCACCAATCATGTCAAGTATATCGTCAGTAATCTGGAATGCAATCCCGGCATTATACCCTATCTCCTTCAATATCTTTAGGTCAGTTTCTGATGCATTTCCAGTCAATGCTCCTATCTGCATTGGCCCATATACGGTATAAAAGCATGTTTTGCTATCTGCAATCCGTAAGTAGAATGGCTCTTCAATTTTTGATAAGTCTTTAGTATTATATATAAATTCATTTTCTATGTATTGGCCCTCTACAGTATATGAGAGCATGTCATAAAATTTGTCATATACCGCGCCTCCGCGAACAGGCCCTTTTTCTCTAGTATAGTCATCTAGCATTTTCCACATTGCCATTTGCCCTGTATTTGAGGCATTAAAAGAATGCACCCATCCATACAGCTTCTGTGCAGCAGGTTTTCCCCTTCTCAATTCAGAATCATCTTCAACATCATCCTGCATGAGGATCCAATCTTCAGAAAGCTGCTGTGCCGCAGCAGGAATTATCGCATCTTTTAAAGTAGCACCATAAAGATATGCTGTGAGCAGAACCAATCCCGGTCTTCTATATTTTCCCTGGCGGTCTATATAGTCTCGCATTATCTTATAATGGGCAACAGGCTCCTTTACAGGCACATAATCGCAGATTTTTTTGTATATATGTGACCTATGGGCTTCAACAAACTCTTTGAATGTATTGAACTTTATATCGGCGCTTATTTCATCCAAAATATCATCTCATGCAAATTTTGTTACTACATAACAAAAAAGCAATTATCAAGAGGTTGCCTCACCGTTGAATGTTATTCCAAGTATCGCACCTACAAGGGCGATTGCAAAACCTATTAATGGAAGTATGAAATTGCCTGCGTTAGCAAGCCCTATTATGCTGAATATTATTGCAACAATGGACCATATGTGGGTTCTTGTAAGGTGTTTTGTGTAGAGAGCAAATCCAGATATGAATACCACAACTGCAGCTATAACAGAAAGTGCAAATTGGCCTGCAGGCCCAGTATACCCGTTGATTGTTGCCAGGACCACTCCCAGATCAGGCAGAAGAAGGGTTCCTAGCAATGCTATTATCCCTCCAACAACAACCAATCCCATTGCAAGAATTGGATACTCTATTCTATTTCTTTTTTGTGCCATATGAACACGTCATTTCTCACTATAGGTGGCTCCTAGTATGCCTCCTATAATGCCCAATATAAATCCTATTATGAAGCCACCCCCGTTTGCTATGCTAATAAGGCTGAATATTATTCCAATAATTCCCCAGGTGTTCATGGAGCTTCTAGTGGTTGCTGTGTACATCATAAATGCGGATACTATCATTACAATTCCAGATATAATGCCTACTGCTCCAAGAAGGCCACCAAGAACTCCCAGTTTTATCAAAGATAGAAAAGCAACTCCTAAAACAGAGATCAATATGCCTCCCAGAAGGACAAGAAGCCCTCCAATAAGCTCAAGTACAAACGGCGCGGTTGGCCTGTTTAATCCTTTTGCAGCAGCCATTCAAACACACATCTAAGATACGAACTAAAGCTTTAAATATATAACCCATCGGCAAGAATCTGGTTATGCTTTGCTATATGAAAAGAGGTATTACAAATATTGCAACAAGCATGTTTATCAAAACTATTGCGGTTATCAAAGTGTATATTCGATTTCTTTTCTGGAAGAACCAGAAGACAGATAAGAGGACCCTGGCAACAGGAGTTGCTATCAGTATTGCAAGACCCAGCATTATGAAGTAGACTCCATCAAGAGATTCTAGCCCATTCAGCATTGAGCTAAATCTGATCAGCGAGCTATTCAGTTTTGATGTGGGGGAAGCTATGGCAGTGAGGCTGTATCTGCTTGCACCTGGGACAAGCAGCAGCAAAGTTAATCCCGCCAATATTACTATGATGCTGGCAATAACCCCAATGCGCAGAGTATTTCCTATTATGTATTCAAGATCTGTCATAGTATTCCCCTAAGTATCATTTCTACTCCCAAAACTACCAGCACAACTATGAAAAGCGTCCTTATCCCCACATTTCTCATCGAGTTTAGCTTTTTCGAGCCGATATATGCCCCTATCAGGACACCGATTGCAGCAGTTCCTGCTATAAAAGGCTGTATGTAGCCGAGCTTCCAGTATATGGCAGTGCCTACTGCTGCAGTTACTCCTATCATAAAATTGCTTGTTGTTGTGCTTACCTTCTGCGGAAGGTTCATTGCCTGGTCCATGCTGAGTACTTTAAGGACTCCTGAGCCGACTCCGAGAAGGCCTGAGATGACCCCTGCAGCAAGCATTATTGCCTCAGATTGAAACCATCGTATTCCATGGTATTTTACTCTCCTCTTCAGGTATTCGTCATAGTAGCTTCCTTCAAGCTGGAAAATCCTAGTTGTGCTGTCAGGGCGCATGCGCTTAGGCAGCTCCAGCTTCCTCTTCTTGAATGATTGATAAACCGATGAAAGGAGAACAATCCCGAACACTACAAAGATTATAGACAATGCGCCTATTTTGTATATATAGGCTGCAAGAAGCGACCCAGCTATGGCGCCCAGTGTGGTTGCAATCTCTAGCGACATGCCTATCTTTACGTTTGTTATTCTGTCTTTTACATATGCGCTCGCAGCCCCGCTCGAGGTAGCTATAGTGGCTATAAGGGCAGATCCTGTAGCATAATACAGTGGCACTCCGAGTCCAATAGAAAGAAGAGGTACAAGCACTATGGCTCCACCTAGCCCTACAAGAGAGCCTATAAACCCGGCAGCAATTCCGCCTACCAGCAGCAGTATAAAGAATAGAAGCACCATACTCTAGATACTGTGCCTCTTTATTAAAGCATTGCGCTTTCACCCGCACTGCAGGAACCGTCCAATGACGAACTCACAGAAAAGCAAATAAATATGCAAAAGTAAAGATATACAGGTCCAAATTCAGCATAAGAATAACAAGGATAAGCTAATGCCACGGGAAAGATTGGGAACTGGCTTAAAAGCCAGAAAGGTTGTTGCATAAAGATGGCGGCGAAAAATCTGCGCTGCCATCAACTTTTAATATTGCTTGCATGTCAAATCTTTTTTTAAGATTTTGCTCTTTATTAGAATTTTTCAACAGCCAAAAAGGCTTTTAAGAGCCGCAACTTCGTTATTCTGCCTAAAAATGGAGAATTTATCAACAAGGCCCTAAAATAGCAAAGGCATATATACCTGCATTACTCTAAATTAATGAAGAAGAACCTCAGATAAGGTATGACAGTAATTAAATCTTATCCTAGAATCAAATAAAGAAAGCAAGAAAAACTAATCTTCTCAGAGCGAAGAGTTTTGAGAGTGTTAAATGCTTTTGCGATTTAGGCACTTGAAATCTGTAAGTCGCTGAAATTCTTCTTCTGTAATAATAAACACAACGCAGGTCTTATCCTGCGTTTTTCAACCAATGCAATAAAGATGCCGGCTCTGGTCAGGTGCGCCGGCAGCATATGTATTAATAAGTTTTGTTTGAATATAATCTCGGTTTTAAATTGGAGATTGATTCTAAAACAGGGATGGCATCGCAAGCGCAAGGAGCCCAAGGAAGTCCAACCCAGCAGCCTCAGCCCAGCGCTTTCCAACAGCAGGATCAGCAGCCTTCCAAACAACCTAAAGGCAGCTACAATAAATACTATGCAATAGCGATAATTATAATTATAGTCGGCGCAGCAGGGTACATCATAGCGTCAAGTGGCATAATCTCAGGAGGGCTAAGTGGCTCTGCAAATCCTGCACGTCTCTATCAGGCTTTTAAGAGCGGCAACTACACGGGCGTACTAACTACAATGGAAGCATCGGTAGGATCTTTGCAGGCACTTAACGCAACATATAAAGGAAAGATTACCTATTCTATAAGCCTGCTTGGTATCAATGAGTCCGGCAGCAACCCAATTACCATAAAATACATAAAAGCAGGCCAAAATTCCTCATTTGCCTCTCAAATGTTATCAAACGGCACATCATCAAGCAACTCACAGTTATTAGGTGCTTTGGCACTCTTACACGAGATCACAGGCATAGGACTATTCTCAAATCTTTCAGGATCCCTAATAATAAACCTAGATGGGAACTCATACCAGTGCAATGCCACTGGCAACGCATGCACACCATCCGGCTCCATCCTGCTTGGCACCTTTGGCAACAGATCCGAAACCGATGTCATTGTCACCAACACCCAGACCTCCTATTCAACTTACAATGGGCAGGCATGCGTGCTATCATCAGGTGAATACAATCTAACTACACAGCAGAGTTCAGGAGCACTGGGAGGGCAATACAAAACCTCAGCATATGGCAACTACAGCACATGTGTTTCGGAAACATACTTTATGCCATTGACGCTGTATATAAATATGAACAAACTATTTATTGCATCGGCAGGCGCAACAACATCTGTGAATATGAATGCTCTACTAGAGCTCAATGCGACTTCGATAAACAAGAATGCAAACCAGAACACAATATCATCTCAGATTGCGCTTTCAGGCAATTGCACTTCGTCTATGTTTCCAGAGGCGTTTGCAGAATACAAATGCTCTAATGCGCAGGTCGGCACCAATGGAGTTATGAAGGTAACGCTAAATTACGCTTCTGGGAGCTTCGGCTCATCAAATAGCTCAGGCAGCCAGAATCCAACAGAGATTTCTTGCCTTACTTACACGCTTAATTCAACTTCCCAGCTGCCAAGCAACCAGTACACATATATCAATCCGGTTATGGCATCTGGAGGGAACGCAACCGTGACCCTGCCATGCTACAATTCGCAAGGGCGTGTTGTTAGCCCAGCGCCTGGCAGCATATTCATAGGAATTCTCTACCTAGGCTTTAACAACACGGCGTTATCGCCGATCGAAGTAGGAACTGTCCAGACGCGTGTGGGAAGCTCTCCAATATCGCAGAAATTGACTACGATACCAACTACAATACCTCAGCCAAGCGCCACCGCATCGCAATCAAACATCGCAAGCTGCGGAACTTTCAACGTAACCACGGCCAGCTTCGGCGCTGTGATCTATGGAACGTGTGCATGGACCGGAGGCAACATAAAAATCTATGCAGCCGGAGGCAACAGCGGTGCATTATCCTATAAAATTAGCGGAGGCCCGAGCAACACCACATATGTCTTCAATAGTACAAACTCAAGGTGCATAGCGCTAGCTGGATCAGCATATCTCCCTGCGCAGACATATCATCTAAGGATTGCCACAGGGCGCGGTGGCGGAGGCTGCGGCAACGCAGAATTACAGCTATCAGGCTAAAAATGCAGAAACGAATGTGCTCTTGCTTCATTAAGATCTTGGGCAAAAGTCAACCATAACTAACTCCGGATAAATCACTGAGAAGAGAACTGTAAAGCTTTTATAGCATGCATCTAATTCTCCAAAGCTCTTTTTGTCTTTATCTGTTACGTTACTGTAAACATCCTACAATGCCTGCTAGATTCTCTTTGTTTGCTTTTTATCCATGAACAAAACTGCTTGGTTTTATTTATGCCTGCTTCTCCTGTAAATCATGTAGTTCATCTCCTTAATAAATCCCATTTTTCTCATAATTTCTACATTCCAATCTTTTGTGAACAGGCTTATTTTTTCTGAATGCTTTTTCCAGTAGCCTACAAACTCTTCCATTAGCTGCTTGCCGATTTTCATATTGCGGTACTTTTTTAACACATATATCCCATCTATGCAACATTCACTGCCATGCATCTGCCCTTTTATATGCCCTACTATGTTTCCTCCTATTTCAGCAACCATTATGTTGTGTTTAGATTTTGCTAATACTTTCCTGAGATAGCCTGTACTGCTCGCATAATACCAATCAAATTCCTTATTTGCAAGCTTTGTCATTTTTGATACCGATATAATATCATGTGGCTCAGCTGTCCTTATAATAACTTTAGTCATATAATCTCACCTATAACTTTCACATAAACCTTAATTCTAACCCTCTTTTTATATGTTTGCGCACGCCAAAATACGAGTCCTTAAGGTTTCCAGCCACCTTGCCGAAATAATTCTTAAAATCTGCGTTATGTCTCTCTCTTACCTTGCTCCCCCCGAGCACCTCTATTTTAGGTGAAATCCCTTTCGATATCAATTAATAGCAATTGATATACTTCACTTCGGGTGGACTTCATCTCGACCGATGTGGAGTAGAACTAATTTATATCTATCATCTTATTTACTATTATGAAACAGATAAGGATAATCGGTATCTTGGGGGGGATGGGACCAGAAGCAACAGCCGAATTCTACAAGAGAATCTTGAAACTCTGCCAGATAGAACATGGCGCAGTGCAAGATAAGGACTACCCTCAAGTTGCGATATATTCGATGGCACCAAAGGGTTCGGATGAGTCAGGTATTGCAAACAGGAAGCTCCTTTTGACAGAATTTATCGACGGAATCATAAGGCTGACTGTTTCTGGTTGCGATTTTGCGGTTTTGCCTTGCAATACTGCGCACACATTTCTTGATGAGCTCAAAACCCATGTAAAGATCCCTTTAATCAGCATGACTGAGAAAACAGTGGAGAGAATAAAGAGAAATGGAGTTAGAACGATTGGCCTCTTATCATCAGAGGATTCATACAAAGAGGAAGTCTATGCGGCTGCACTGAAGAAGGCCGGGATAAAGCTTATTGTACCATCCGAAAAGGAGAAAAAGCGGGTAACAGATGTAATCTTGCACGCCATGGGCGGAAAAATTGTCAAAGAGGACAAGAATGTTCTGATTTCTGCCATAAGGAAAATGAA
>JAKABJ010000015.1 GCA_021801905.1 Microcaldota archaeon
CAAAGGTAGTGTATGGTTTTAAGACATTCAAAGAGATGCTGAAAGTCAGGGGCGCGGAAGCATTCCAGCTTATAGATGATATGATAAAAGACCGTTTCAAATGAAACAGGCCTATAGACTTTGCACTTTTAAGTCAAAATTATGAACAATAAAAGTGCAAGTTTGGTATTAAAAATGCAAGCTATTGCTCGTCGTTCTATAATCTTTGCTGGCCTGCCCAATAAGAAACATTTGCCTGTTGACATGAGATAGTTATGCCAGATAGACTGGGAGGCAATGTTCCGCAGCTTGGATGGCTGACGCTTTGAGGTATAAGTAATAGAATAAGTGCGGATATGATTATAAATCTCAATTTATTATCGGGATTTCTCATTCTATCACGGATTTGCCAGATTTGGCATATCTGATGAGACGTTTTGGAAGGTATGGAAATACATCAAGTATCAATGCGATTGGGATTTTCTTTGGGTTGGATCGGTCTTCCCAATAATCAGGATGCACGATGTCAAGTATGGGGTGTTCGAATTTCCTGAATTGTTGGGGATGCGTGGTATATAAAAATGTGTTTTGCTTATAACTGGTTGCCGCTTTAGAGTTCCAGAGTGCGGGTCTTATACAATCTACGCAATGGTATTCATGGCTTCCGAATTTCTTGCGCCAGTATGTCTGCCATTGCTCATTTAGGTGGTCGGTTCCACGCTGGTGTGGTATTGCTGCGCTGAATATCACTTTATCGCTTAGGCCGCAGAGGAAAGCGACTAATTTATCTGCCGATTTCTCTGGGAGATGCTCCGCAGTTTCAAGACATAGTGCAATATCAAATTTGTGTGTTATGTGAGGAAGTTCTCTCGATAAATCTGCAATCAGAAACTTATCTTTGGATATTAAAAGCGCATCCGTTGATACCCATCTGCCATCTATTCCCAATATCTCTTTGTTCTTGAATTTGCTAAGAAAAAGTCCTGTGGCGCATCCAACATCTACTATGCTATTAGGATGGAAGAATTTGGTTAATAGGTTATGGAAAAGAGTTGCAGTATTTGCGGTTGCTTCTTCGGTATCCGCAAAAAACTTTTCGGTGTATGGTGACTCTTTCATTTTTAACGCCTTGTTTATCACTTGTATAACAATATTATTATACTTATCACAACCGCAGACCATTCAAGGAATAGTGAGCTATTTGTAGAGCGCAGCCGACGCCTTATCGTGAGTGTTTTTATGATGCCTCGCATTTATATACCTTTTTGGAAATCGGGCTTGGTCTTAACAAAGATAATTCCCAGATTCAGAGCGCAATAGATGATTATGAAACAACACATGGGATGGTTATAACTGATGTTGATGACATATCTACTAATGGCAAAATTATCAAAATGCCATTCTGGATGTTCATTAACATATAATTTAAAGTGCAAAACCCTGATTAAAAATGTAAATCACATTTTAAGTGCAAAGCCAGGCCTATAAAAAATTATAAATATCAGAAACAACATGCTTTAATGTGATTGCTTGGAAAAGGATAAATTTCCGTTTGAAAACGACAAAGCCGCTACAACAGAAGAGACTACCATTAAGATCAACTTCAAAGGAGTCGGAAGACTTGGTCCAGAGACGCATAGTGGTAAATATATTGAAGGCATGCCAAACATAACCGCTGAGGCCTTCACAAAGATCATAAGCCTGCTTGGAGGGAATGCAACACAGATACACAGAGACACGTGGGATGAAGGAGAAAACCCGCCAAAATCAGTAATAGAATACAGTTTAGAAGGCGAGATCAAAGTAAAAGCGAAGTTGGTGCCTGACATTCCAGAAGGAATTGATATGAGAGAATAGGACTAAAAAAAGTTCTGCTCCTTTAGCGCAAAAAAAGCGAAGGCTAATGCATCGTATATTTTTGCATATTGATAAAAAATATAGGGATAGGAAAATCCTATCCCAAATTATTCTACACGGACTTATTCTGCTTCCCTTATCTGCCTCTCCTTTCTCCCATTGTCATACCTGATCCTATCAAGACCAGTATGAACCCCAGGATTGCAAACCACATACCATATGTGCCTGCTGTGAGGACTATTAGGGCTGCCGCTGCTACCCATGCGAGCTTATTGGATGCCCAAGATGCCATCCCTCCCATGCCTCCAAGATTTACGAAGCTGGTAAGGAATACAGCTATAGACGCCAGTATTGCTGCAGGATATATGAATGGAAGCCACAGGCTTGCCACTCCGCTGTTCCATGCTGCCAACATTCCAGAGTAAGATGCAGTTGCATAAAATGCTACTGCTACTAGGAAGAGAATTCCTCCTATGAACTCCAGTCCGAAGGCTCCGTAATCCATTCCATTGGTTCTGCCTTTTGCCATTCTTGTCACCTGTATATGAACTTTATAAGAAAGCTTTTAAATAAAACAAGAGGTTCGTAACTTGACGAATCTTCCATTATTTTCGCTTTAGTGATTCTCTTTCAAAGTGCAAATAGATAAAATTATTTATATTTGGCTACAGGGACTTTTAAGTAAGCTATTTATTACTTATGTTTCATTATATTATGCCTTGCACCCTGTAGTAGAGGATATACTAATTATTTTAAGGTGAGCCATTGGTAGCATCCCCATTCAAACTAGTATTGGAGCACGAAATAGTGAGCGATGCAGATGCAAAAAAGATAGCCAAGAAATTCAAGACAGGCATAGAAAAATTCCCAAAGATACTTGACACAGATCCGCAGGTCGTAAAGCTTGGAGCAAAGCCAGGGCAGCTGATTGCCATACACAGAAAGGATCCAGGTGCAGAATACATGCACTATAGGCTTGTGATAAAGAGCACGTGATAATATTGGAGAATGACCATTCTATACTAAAAGCATATCTAACAAACACCTCTGTAGTGCAGCAGCAGATAGACAGCTACAATAGATTCATAACAATGGGCATGCAGAAGATAGTGCAGGGCCACGGCAACATAGAACCTGAGATATCGGATTTTGCAATAAAGCTTAACGGAGTCAGGCTTGGCACCCCTGTAATAATAGAGTCAGACAGCTCTTCGAAAAAGATAATGCCTAATGAGGCATTGGCAAGAAACCTTACATACAGCGCTCCAATATACCTTACATATACTCCTGTTATAAGCGGGATAGAGAAGAGCATCAATACCTCTGAGGTATTCATAGGTGAGCTTCCTGTAATGGTGAAGAGCGAAATCTGCTGCACAAAAGGAATGTCCAGGGAGCATCTCATAGACGAGGGAGAGGACCCTGATGATCCAGGAGGGTATTTTATAATAAAGGGCAGCGAGCGAGTCCTTATAGGGATAGAGGACCTTGCCCCAAACAGGATAATCTGCACTGCTGAGAAGAAAGGGATTGTAAGCAAGACCTTCTCCACCACTGCGCTAAATTTCAGGGTAAAATGCAGCGTAACTAGAGACGAATACGGAATTTTCAGCCTTCTTTTCCCAACAATCTCGAAAGGAATAGATTTTGTAATGATACTAAAGGCACTTGGCATGCAGCCAAAGGAGATGCTGGCTCTTGTGCATGACATAAAAGAGATAGAGAATGACATGCTGCTCAATATAGAGCTGAGCAAAGCAAAGGAGATGAGCAGCGAAGAGTGCATAATGGAGCTGGGAAGGATGTCTGCGCCGAACCAGGCAAAGACATATCAGCAGAGAAGGGCCGAGATGCAGCTTGACACATATGTGCTGCCGCACATAGGAACAAAGCCTGATGCAAGAAAAGAGAAGGCAGAGTACTTGATAAGCATGGCGAGAAGGGCATCAATGGTCGCATACAAGTATGCCAGGTCTGATGACAAAGACCATTACGCCAACAAGAGGGTGAAGCTTGCCGGAGACCTTATGGAAGAGCTCTTCAACAACGCCTTCAAACTCTTCACAAGAGACATAAAATATCATGTTGAGAAGACAACGGCAAGGGGAAGGAAGCTGAATGTAAGGACCAACATAAATCCTGACTCTCTTACAGACAAGATACTCTATGCGATGGGAACAGGATCATGGCCGGCTGGCCAGACAGGAGTCTCACAGGTTCTTGACAGGACAAACTTTGTAAGCGTTCTCGCCCATCTCAGAAGGGTAAAGTCCCCTCTTACAAAAAAGCATCCGCACCTGAAAGCCAGGGACGTTCACGGAACATATATAGGAAAGATCTGCCCGAGCGAGACTCCGGAAGGAGTGGAGGTAGGGCTTACAAAATACCTTGCAATAATGTCAAAAGTGACTGTCGGAGCAGAGCAGCAGATACTTGAGCAGAAGATAAAGGAGCTCGGGCTCCTGAAAGAGGAAAAGGATAAAAATTGAGGTGCTTGATTGCCTAATGCAGCAGATACAAAATGTTATGTATATCTTGATGGAAGGATAATAGGTAATGTAAAGGACGGCTCGGAATTCGCAAAGGAGATAAGGAAGAACAGGAGGCAGGGCGCAATATCCGGAGAGGTCAATGTAGCTTATATAAAGAAGATAAACGAGGTGCACATAAATGCAGACAGGGGCAGGGTGCGAACTCCTTATATAATAGTAGAGCACGGGAAGAGCAAGCTGACAGAAGAGCTGAAGCAGAAAATAATAAACAAGGAGATAGACTTCAACTACCTTGTCAGAAGGGGCGTAATAGAGTTCCTTGACGCCGAGGAAGAGGAGAATGCTTACATATCGCTCAACGAGAATGAGCTGACAGGAAGGCATACTCATCTTATAGCAGACACGGCATCAATGTTTGGGCTTACTGTAAACATAAGCTCTCTCATGGAATTCAACTCTGCAGGAAGGCATGCAATAGCACTCAACTTCAACAAGCAGAGCCAGGGCTTGTATGCAATAAATTTTGCAAACAGGTATGACCCGCAGGCATTCATACTCTATTATCCGCAGGTGCCGATAATGGACAGCGTTGCATACAGGACCATAGGGTTGAACAGGCATCCATCGGGGCAGAATTTCGTTGTCGCTCTCTCGACATACTATGGCTACAACATGAAGGACGCAATAGTGCTGAACAAGGGAGCTGTCTACAGGGGGCTTGGAAGGAGCGCTCTATACAGGACATATCCGGATGAGGAGAGAAGGTACCCGGGAGGGCAGCAGGACCATCTCAGGATACCTCCGCCAACAGCAGACGGATACCTGGGAGAGCACGCATACTCAAAGCTTGGAGAAGACGGAATAATAGAGGATGGAGTTGAGGTCAAGGAGGGGGACGTGCTCATAGGAAAGGTCTCTCCGCCAAGATTCCTTGAAGAGCAGACAAGCTTTGGGGTTGGAGAGGAGAAGAGCAGGGACAACTCTGTAACTCTGAGGGCAGGAGAGGAGGGAGTTATAGACAATGTTATGATTAGCGAGACCACAGGCGCAACAAGGATAGTGAAAGTAAGGGTAAGAAGCGCCAAGGTCCCAGAGCTCGGAGACAAATTTGCGAGCAGGCAGGCGCAGAAAGGGGTCGTCTCACTTATAGTCGACGAAAGGGACATGCCCTTCAGCAAGGACGGGATAGTCCCGGATCTGCTGCTCAACCCGCACAGCCTTCCAACAAGAATGACTGTGGGCCACATGCTTGAGATGCTTGGGGCCAAGGCAGGTTCTATGGCAGGCAAGCACCTTGACAGCACACCATTTACCAAGAAAGGCAAGGATTACATTAATGAATTCGGAAAGATACTTGAAGAGCATGGCTTTGACAAATTCGGGGACGAAGTCCTGTATGACGGCAGGACAGGAGAGCGCTTCGAAGCCAAAATCTTCACAGGAGTTGTATACTACAACAAGCTATACCACATGGTGAGCAGGAAGATACAGGTAAGGAGCAGGGGGCCTGTCCAGATCCTTACAAGGCAGCCTACAGAGGGCAAGCCAAGAAAGGGAGGCTTAAAGTTCGGAGAGATGGAAAGGGACGCGCTTGTTGGGCACGGAGCCAGCCTCTCGCTCAAGGAGAGGATGCTTGACCAGAGCGACAAGGCCGAAGTCTGGGTCTGCAATGTAGACGGAGATGTCGGCTACTATGATTACATAAAGAACATGCCAGTCTGCCAGCTCTGCAAAGGGAACAACCTGAGCAAGCTTGAGATAAGTTATGCATTTAAGCTCTTGCTGGACGAGATAAAGTCGATGCACATACTTCCAAGGATAAAGCTTAAGAGTGATTGATTATGCAAGCAGAGAGCGTAGACCGTATAAAGTTCACAACACTGAGCCCTGAAGCTATAAAAAGGATGAGCGTGGCAAAGCTCATAGTCGCAGACACCTACAATGAGGATGGCTATCCTATTGACGGAGGCGCTATAGACCAGAGGCTTGGAGTGATAGACCCTGGACTGAAATGCAAGACCTGCGGCGGAAGGGCAAAGAGCTGCCCTGGGCATTTCGGCCACATAGAGCTTGTAAGGCCGGTCATACACCCTGAATTCGCAAAGACCATCTATCTGCTGCTGCAGTCAACCTGCGAGAAATGCTATAGGATACTGATGTCAGAGGAGCACATAACAGAGATGAGGCCTGCGATAAAGAATTTTGTTGAAGGGAATGGCACAGATGCGGATGATGCTGCAGCTGCGCTTATTATAAAAGAGGGGGATGTGAGAGGCCCAGCAATGAAGAAGCTGAAGACTGTAAAGAAGTGCCCGCACTGCGGCACAGCACAGAGGAAGATTAAGCTTGAGAGGCCCACCTTCTTCTACATAGAGGGAAACAGGATAAGGCCTGACGAGATAAAGGATTGGCTCTCCAAAATAACCAACGACGACCTTGAGCTGCTCGGAATGGATGCTACGGCAACAAGGCCGGAATGGCTCATACTCAATGTGCTGCTCGTCCCTCCGGTAAACGTGAGGCCTTCTATAACATTGGAATCTGGTGAGAGGAGCGAGGACGACCTTACGCATAAGCTTGTGGACATAATGAGGGCAAACCAGAAGCTTTCGCAGGACATAGATGCAGGGGCCCCTCAGATAATAATAGACGACTTGTGGGAGCTGCTCCAGTATCAGGTAACAACATACTTTAACAATGAGACTCCTGGAGTTCCTGTCGCAAGGCATAGGAGCACAAAGCCGCTGAAGACTCTGGCCCAGAGGCTTAAGGGCAAGGAGGGCAGGCTAAGGTACAACCTGAGCGGAAAAAGGGTCAATTTCTCAGCAAGAACGGTTATATCCTGCGATCCTATGCTGACGATAAACGAGGTAGGGGTGCCAATGAAGATCGCTGAGACTCTAACGGTCCCGATCTATACAACCCACTGGAACATAGACCTTGTAAGGGATTATCTTAAAAGAACCGAATACCCGCTTGTGCTTAACGTAATATCAAAGGAAGGGATAAGGAAGAGGGTCACCGAAACGAACAGGGAGGAGCTGCTGAAAGCCCTGCAGCCAGGATACATACTGGAAAGGCAGCTTATAGACGGAGATCTGGCGCTCTTCAACAGGCAGCCAACTCTTCACAGGCTCTCTCTCATGGCCCACTCTGTAAAGGTGCTTCCTGGAAAGACCCTGAGGCTGAATACCTCTGTTGCAGCCCCATACAATGCCGATTTCGACGGAGACGAAATGAACCTTCACGTGCCTCAGTCGATTGAGGCGCAGGCCGAGGCAAGGTATCTGATGCAGCCTAAGGAACAGATGCTCTCGCCAAGGGACGGCAAGCCTGTAATGTTCATAGAGGAGGACGAAATAGCAGGGCTTTACATGCTTGTTAACGAGAATTCGCGCTTTACAAAATACGACGCATCAAGGATACTCTGCGCTGTTGGAATAAACGAGCTTCCAAAGCCTGGAAAGGACGGACTGTACGAGGGAAAGGAGATATTCTCGATGATACTGCCTGAAGACTTGGATTTTAGCCATGGTGCAGGCAATAAGAAGGTAACAATAAAGAATGGAAAGCTAATCGAAGGAATACTTGGAGTAGATGTGGTGGGAGGGAGCGGAGGAGCACTTCTTAGGGAGGTCTTCCACAAGTACGGAGCAGACTTTACAGAGAAGTTCCTGAAGAACATGTGCACAATGTCCCTGATAGCCGCATACAGGCATGGGATAACAATAAGCATAAAGGACTATTATGAGACAGAGGCAATGAGCCGCGAGAAGAACAGGATAATAAAGGACGCCGAGGACAAAGCGAATTCCATAGTTGAAAAATACAGGGAGAAAAAGCTGGAAGCGCTGCCTGGCTACTCGAGAAAGGAGACCCTTGAGCTAGAGCTCAGGGTTCAGCTGGACATAGCGAGAAGCATAGCAGCAAAGTTCCTTGAGTCCAGTTTAACTCCAGAGAACAACGCCTATCTTATGGCTGTGATAAAAGCAAGGGGCAATATACTCAATTTCGTTCAGACCAGCATGCTGCTCGGGCAGCAGGCTGTAAGGGGAAGAAGGCCTTCCAGAGGCTACAATGGAAGAATACTCCCATTCTTCAAGAGGAATGACATGAGGCCTGAGGCAAAGGGTTTCATAAGGTCTTCATATCTCGAAGGGCTTTCGCCTGTAGAACTTTACCTCCACGCGATGGGATCGAGAGACTCTGCAATGACTAAAAGCTTGATAACCGCGGTTAGCGGATACCTGCAGAGAAGGCTCATAAATGCAATGCAGGACTTCTACTCCGACGGCCAGGGGGCCATCAAGGATGCAGGAAATGCATTGATAGAGACATTATACGGAGGAGACGGAATGGACCCGATGATGGAGCAGGTTGCAAAGAAGAAGGAGACAGCGGATCTCAAAGAGGAGTACAGGGTGGCGAAAGGCGAGCCTGTCGGCGTAGTGGCTGCGCACTCCATAGGAGAGCCAGGAACGCAGATGGTGCTAAGGTCATTCCACTCCGCTGGAATAGCCTCTGTAATAACAACTACTGGGCTTCCAAGGATAATAGAGATAGTTGATGGCAGGAAGAAGCCGAAATTCCCAATGATGATAATCAGGCTGGAGAGCGGCTATGCCAAAAATTATGAGAAGGTCAAGCAGGTCTGGAAGAGCGTAGAGGAGGTAAAGATCTCCGCGGTGCTGGCCAGGTTCGAGGAGAACCTTAAGACCGGAGTGATGCTGCTCTACCCGAACAAGGAGAAGATGGAGAGATACGGCATAACGCCTGGAACGATATCAAAGAAGCTTGCCAAGATGGAAGGAATAGACGCAAGCATAGATGGAGACGCCATAAAGGTAAAGGTAAAGGAAGCCGATACAAAGGGAATAAGGACCAGATTTGTAAAGATAAGGGCATCCATAGTCGCCGGAGTCAAAGGAATACAGAAGGTGGTGGTGCAGCAGGAAGACTCTGGAGAATTCTATCTAACAACAAGCGGAAGCAACATAGAGGGAGTCATGGAAGTCGAGGGAGTGGACAAGGAGAGCATATACAGCAATGACATATTTGAAGTTATGAGGGTATATGGGATAGAGGCTGCGCGCAGCCTGATAGCAACAGAGCTTAAGAACACCATAGAGGAAGAGGGAATAACCGTCAGTTTCAGGCACCTCAACCTTGTTGCAGATGCCATGACCCACACGGGAGTGATAAAGAGCGTTGGAAGGCACGGAATAGCAGGGGAGAAGAACTCTGTGTTTGCAAGGGCTGCATATGAGGAGACGGTAAAGCACTTCACCAATGCAAGCATCTTCGGAGAGGAAGACATGCTCACCGGTGTGGCTGAAAACATACTGATAGGCAAGCAGATTGGCGTAGGAACAGGAAAGGTAAAGCTTGCTGTAAAGAAGCAGGACCTTAAGAAAATTATGAAGTGAGAGATATGCAGCAAGAGAGACCGTTTGATTTGCTTAGCAAGTCCTTGGGCAAAGGTGTGATGATAAGGCTGAAAGGCAGCAAGAGCATTAGGGGCAGGATTACATCCTTTGATGCGCATATGAATCTTGTGCTTGAAGATGCAGAAGAGATGGAGGATGGAGGAGAGGTAAAGGCAAAGGTAGGTACAATCCTGCTGAGAGGAGGCAACATTGTCTTCGTTTCTCCGGTCTGACCGGTCAATGCCACTCTGCAGATAAACCAGTATGCTAAATTCTGATACCTGCCGGGCTTGTAGCGCAACGGTAGCGCACCTGCATGGCATGCAGGGGGTTGCGGGTTCAAATCCCGCCAAGTCCACTGATTTTGATCGTTTAATGAAATTTCATCTTTCATCTATTACAAACCAAATTTGGAAATTTTGCTGTCGTAGAGGGTTTCAAATCCAGCCTTTTTACCAGAGAATAATACGTAAATAAAAAAAGCTTTAAATATCATAAAAGCTGCTTATATTATGGATGAATGGATGGTTGGAGCAACATATGCAATCCATATAAAATCCGTTTTAGGAAAAACAGGAGAAAGGTAAATATTATGAAAGCAGAATTAGCTAAAAAGGCTGCAACACCGCAAATATCGAGAGAATCAAGAACAGATGTTGGCGAAAGGCCGACCGCTTCGATTGCTTTGAGGAGTATGGACATAGAGAGAGAAGATGCGCGAATGACTGCATACAAATCATACATAGAAGATTCAGCACATCGGTTGTTTTTGCATGTGAATGGATTGGCTAAAGCAGTTTTAGGTACGGCTTTGACAGAACCTAAATACGTTTTTGCAGACAAGGATTCAAAAGGTGAGCACCTTGAAGCCGCCGTTTATGATGCAAAAAAGAATGAGGTAGTGTTTTATAAGGATTCTGTATTACCAAAATATAACAGTATTGTAGATGAAAAGAATCAGAAAACCCAATTAGCCAATACTATAAGCATGTACGAGTTAATAGGGCACGAACTTTCTCATGCTTTACTTGAGAAGGCCAGAAATGAACATGAAGTTTCTCCAGTATATATGGATCAACTAAGTTGGAAGCAAATAAGTGAAGGACTTGCTGAGTTCATTGGAGCATATGTTGCTATACGTGAACGTGGTTCTAAGGCGACACCGCAAAAAGCAGCGATTATGGCTTTGGCTTTTCTATCTGCGGAGAGCTATTACACTGCGGAAGCAATAAACATAACCAAAAAGAGTTTAGCTGAAGGGCAACTAAATGCAGATAACTTAAGCGCTTTTGAAAGAAAAATGCAAACGTTAGATGAAATGTCTTTTATTGTGGAAATATTTTATGCTTTACCAAAACTAGCTTTGGCAAGAGTGATGATTAGCTCAAAACCCGATTCTTTCGAAGAGTTCATAACTGCTGTGCTCAAAGAGCCTGATAAGTTTTCTAGCATTGCTGAATTATTTTCATCGAATGGCTATACAAAAGTGATTGGAAGGATAACAGAGCGAGCTTCGGATTACTTGAATGATTTATTTGCGGAAGAGGCCAGACTTAGCGAACAGGCGATTATGGCAAGGCCAACAATAAAAGAGAGTTTTCTTTCAATATTCTCCAGAAAACCTCCACAGGTTCCCATAGATTATGCTAATATCTATAATAAAGCAAAAACCGCGGCAGAATTCAGAAGAACCATGAAAGCTGCCGATAGTATGGCTCTTACATCCCGCAGCATTTCTGAACAGGCCGATAAAATGATAAAAGAGTTATCTTCAACATAAAAGTGTTAGATTTCGTTTATATAATTAGCGAGAATGTGAAGAGTTTTATGTATGCGAAGGGTAACAAGCGCAGGTTAGTCCACACGTGCCCCGAGTCTTTTAGCTCCCTGTTAGGCTATGACAAAGCATAGTCGCCCACACTTGCGTTCAAGGCGGCGTTGTTATTTGCATTGTTGTTGGCGGTGGTGTAGCCCGAATGCGACAGAGCACACGAACCTTATTTCGGGATGATACAGAGAAGATCAGGATTAACAATGCTTTTATATTGGTAAGAAGTAAGGACTAGCAGAATTTTATGATCTTCTTGGATGTTGAAACCACGGGCTTGAGGTCGGATAAGCATTCTATAATAGCCATCGGAGCGCTAAATTTTGAAGCCCCTGCAAACAGGTTTAATGTGGAGTTCTGCAGACCATTTGAGGACGCTGAAGTGTCACCCAATGCCCTTGAATTGAACGGAGCTGATCCTGCATGGTTCAATGAACCAAGCAGTGGGCCTACTGTAGAAGAGGCAGTCCGCCGGTTTGTCGATTGGGCTGACGAACAGTTCAAAATTCCTATGCAGACAAAAAACGGTCCAGTAATTGACAGACTGCTTGGCGGCGAAAACGTAGCTTCGTTCGACCTTAAATTCATAGAAGCGACTATGGGGCGATATGGCATTGCATGGAAGCATAAATATCAAGCGATTGATTTGTTTACTGCATTTTATACCGAAAGCAGGAGGGCTGGAGAATTTCCGGTCAGCGTAGTTACCGATGGGGAGCTAAATGCACATACGGATGAAATTCTCAGATTTGTTGGATTGCCTGCCGAACCAAAACCGCATAAAGCGCTTATCGGTGCGATGTGCGAAGCCGAGGCCTATTCCAGATTGGCATTCGGCAAAAACCTATTACCAGAATATGCTCAATATCCAATACCAAACGTCGTAGTGGAGGGAATTGGCACATTAAGGCGAGTGGATGCTGAAGTGCACCGCTCCAAAAATACCTCTTTCTGATCAAGGCAAAATGCCCACACAACGCTACTTATAATTACCTGTTTCTGGGACAATGTGCCTTATGCATCGTAGATATCGATTATAGATGTAGCGATGAACTTCTTCTGGCGTTTTGCATTTGAATTGCTCTCCTCCTGTAAAATGCCTAGTTTCACTGCCTCGTACACCGAAGCCTTGGCTGCAGGATAGCTAACACCCATAAGATTGGCAGCCATTGATATTGTTATTATCGGATGCGTGAAAAGCGTGTCGGCTAGTTTGAGCGCTGTGGAACGCCCAGTAACCTTTAGCCTTTTGGCTATCTCTCCATGGTATTCGAAGAGCTTTGATGATTTGGACAATGCGCTTTCTGACTGCTCTATAATCCCTTTCATGAAGAATTTCACCCATTCCGCATACCTTCCCGAAGCGCTTACTTCGAGCAGCAGCCTGTAATACTCATCCCTGTTCCTCTCGAAATAGGCACTCATGTACAGCAGTGGCTGCCCGAGCTCGCCGAGTTTTATCAGATATAGCATGATTAGCAGCCTGCCTATCCTGCCGTTGCCGTCAAGGAATGGATGTATCGCTTCAAACTGGTAGTGCATGAGCGCGACCTTTATTATGTTTGGCGTGCCCTTGACTGACATATAGGAGAAAAGATTGCTTAGAAGAACTGGCACTAGCGAAGGTTTTGGAGGTACATATACTGCATCCTTCAAGTCTGGCAGCCCTGCGCGAGATATGTAGTTCTGCACTTCACGGATCCTTCCAGGCCTGCCGCTCTCGCCCCTGACGTGACTCAGCAATGCGGAATGCAGCTCCGTGATGAAATCGATGTCTATTACGCTTCCGGCATTTATCATGGATACTCCCTTTTCTTGGGCAGCGACATAGTTGAGCACTTCTAGAAGGTCGCCCCTGTCTTCTGATTTTCTTGCCATGAGCGATGCCTCTGCTTCCAGTACGTCATATAAGGTGCTTGCTGTGCCCTCTATCTTGGAGCTGAGGACTGCCTCACTCCTTAGGTACTGCCGTATGAACAGGAATGCGGAAAATCCTATCGTAGCATTGAATTCCATTTCAAGGCTTTTCAGGCTTCCAAGCGCCCTGCTAGCCCTGACAAGCAGGTCTAGGAGTTCATCATCTACATCGAGTCTCACAGGAAGCTCCGCAGGCACAAAATAATAATAGCCCTTAGCATTGTCTTTTTCTAGCCTGCCATTAGTATTGATAAAAGCAGAGATATCCATAGAATCGCTATTATTATTAAATTATAGAGCTTAAAGTTTAAATAGCTTTCTTTTAATTAAATTAAAATGTAAATAATTTAATTAATTATTAATTATTAAGCTGGATTTAACTCTTTGGTAGCATATTAACCTTTTATGGCTTTAGTTCAAATAATGATTTTGTGACGCGCTGATGAAAAGCTCCATGGCTGCATATCAGCCGGTTTAGACTTTCGCTCGAATAATATTATGCTAGAGAACCGCAAAAGAGGTTTTCAAAAAATAAAGGGTGAGATGCCGAATGCGACACTATGATTTAGGTGCCAAGTTTGTGGACAATACCGCAAAAGAATATGTTTAAATATCATAAAAGCCATAAAATAAATAGGTGATATATTGGTATACAAAGATAAAGCAGTAGGGCAGAAAGAAGAAAAAGCTGCTTTAAATGATTTAAACGAACTAAGATTATGGCTTCAGACCTCTTTCTCTGAAATAAAAGAGGGATTGAATGGGCTTAAAGGGCTTGATGAAGACAGCAAGCTAATAAAAGATGCAATAATCTCAATCTCTGTTTTGGAAGAAGTCAATGAGCTCAGGAGCCCGGATTTGAGGCAGGAAATACGCTCTTCTGTAAAAAAAGAGCTGCATATCGCTGCAGAAGAGGCAAACAGAGAAAAATCCCAGAATGCGGCATTTTCATATTTAAACCAGTTTGTTTATAAGAGCGTCCCTCTGGTAGGCACCAGAATGCACTCCTTCAACGATACAAATGCAAATGACGAGTATTCAAAAGCAATCTATTTGATAAATGATCTTCGTTTAGAATTAGAGTTGCTAAAAGAGAATGCGAAGTCACAGGGATCTGAATATAGGATCGTATCAAAATTCGGCGGCATAGGCAATAAGGCTTCTGTCGAAAGAACTCTTCGTGACATAAAAGAACTGCTTGATACTTCCAACATTGATTCTGGAGTAAATGCAATAAGAAACTGCATTGTCTCTTTGGAGATACAGAAAGAGATTATTGTTGCCTCATCTAATGCAAAAGAGCAGAGCAGGCAAGGGGCTTTAGTTGGAAAAATAGTAGAATACCTGGACAACTATGAACCCATACTGAATCATTATGGAAGAAACAGAGATGAAAAGAAATCAGAAACCCAGATGCCTGAATCCAAGCATACCGAATCTGATAAAACAAAAACAGATACGGATGATTCAGAAAAAGAAAAGATAAAGATAAGCAAAAATTGGAAAAGCATGATGAAGGACTATGTAGAGGGCGTAATTTGGGCTGACGCAATCCTGAAGAAGGAAGAGAACAAAGCGCTTTCAAATGCTTTGCTAAACAATAGCCTTACAGATGGGCAGGCAATCGCACTGTATAAGTTGCTTATGGCGGAATGGTGCTCAATCAACAAGTCCTTTGCATCATCTTTGCTTCCAAAAGTAAACGCAATAGAGACTACGCATGACATGCTGTTAGTGGGCAGAATGGCCATAAAGAAATATCTAAACGAATTTACCAAGGTTAAACTGGATTCAATGGGCTTCTCAAAAGAGCATATAGAAATAATAACAAAAGAGAATGAAACTGCTAGCCATTACCTTTTAGAAGCTTGGGAGGAGATACAGCTAAGGCTATGGCAGCTGTTCCTTAGCAAAAAGAAAAATGTGACAAATGAAACAGCGGATATGCCTCCTCCATCTCCTCTTCTTTTCAAAGAGGAACCAAAGGAAGAGGCCAGCGGCAGCAGTTTGGGCGAAATAAGCAAGACACTGTACGAATCAATGCCGCCTCCTCTGCCTGCATAATGCCAGGGAACATTAAAAGCCTGGCATTCGGCGCATCTCTTAATTTAGCTAATTCAGCCAATTCAGCAAAATGCAGGCACATTTAGTGCTTTTATTTTCTTATCATTTCCTTCAGGTCTTTTGTAAGCCTCTTTATCTGGTTTATGTCATTGAGCTCCTTTTCCGTTAATTTGACCCCATTATTCTCTTCAAGCTTTTGTTCGATAGCATCAAAGAAAGCGAGCCATTTCTCAACATCCTCCTTGGCAAGTTCCATTATTAAGGAGTTCTTTTTGAAGAGATCGAGTATCTGTATCATCTTTTTGTTGTCTTCAATATCTTCGTTCCTCTTCAGCCTTTCCGAAATATGCTCCCTCAGGGCATTTATCTCCTCAGATCTTATCTCACGGTTGTGTGCAATTGCAGTATCCATTGCCTCAATAAGCTCTGCCACTG
This sequence comes from Microcaldota archaeon, assembly GCA_021801905.1. Classification (GTDB taxonomy): domain Archaea; phylum Micrarchaeota; class Micrarchaeia; order Micrarchaeales; family Micrarchaeaceae; genus JAJZAB01. The sequence continues at coordinate 15,999 of JAKABJ010000015.1, forward strand.
CATTGTGCAGCTTCTCTATCAGCTGAAAGAGCGAAAACGATTTTAAGTCTGCAGACATGTCATCACAGATCTGATTTACGGATAGGATGTTTTAAATGGCAAGATATAAGTAAGCATAAATCCATCTCATAGTAACTTTAAATAAAAGTCTTTAAATAGATTTATTAGATAAAGTCCCTTCAGTGATTAGATTGAGAGAAGAGCATAGGCTCATAAAAGGCCTTGTATACAGGGTGATAAGAAGGCATATAGCAGGTTCGACTCTGAAATCGGCCCTAGAAGAGGTAGGAAAGCTTAACGTATCTGGAGCGAGTGCAACCCTTACATTCCTAAATGAAACGGTCCCGGATACCCTGAAAGCAAAGTACAATTCAAACACATACGTTCACATGATAAAGCAGCTCTCAAGGCTGCATATGAATTGCTCGGTCTCTGCAAGATTATCCCAGCTAGGTTTTGGTGTGAGCGAGGAGTGCGCAGAGCGCTGCCTTTCAGGCATGCTGGATGCTGCAGCGAAGAGTTCTGTGAGGGTCTGGATTGAGGCCGGTCGCGGCGTAGGACAGGATAAGCTAATAGAGGTATACGAAAAGCATATTGAAGATTCAGATATCTTGGGAATAGAGGTCTCTGTAAATAACATGAGATATATGAAAAAGCTTGGCGGAATTATAAAAAAAGGGGCTCCGGTGCGCCTAACCAGAAACCCATATTTTTTTAGCGACCTGCAGAGCGAAAGGAAGAACATGAAAGAGTGCCTTGACTCCTATGCCGCTTCAATAAAAGAGCTATCGCAATCAAAAGCAGAAATTTGCATACAGGAATCGGATGACAAGCTCGTATCAAAGGTTTCGGGAATGATTAAGAGAAACCGAAGGGATTTAATATTTGGCATACCATTTGGCTATAGTTTTAAGAAGATAAATAAGCTTCTTAAAATGAAGATGAAGGTTGATGTATACGTTCCGTACGGGCAGGATTGGATACCATATGCCATATATGGCTTAGCCGGAAATAGATTCCGTAGAATCGCAATGGCTGTGCTAGACAGGGAGAAACAGGTGTGAATGTGCCATTAGAGAAAAAAAATGGTATTGTAAGTCTTGTTACCGGAGGGACCAGCGGCCTTGGCAACGCCATAATAAGAAGGCTTCTCGCAGAGGGGGATGAAGTAAGGGTGGTTCTCAGGAACATGCCATCTCAATTATCAGAATTGAAAACTCTGCCGCCTGGATCAATACCTTATATCGCAGACATCACCTTAAAAAGAAAGGATGACAAAGCGAATCTCAATGCAGCAGCAAAAGGGGTTGACAGGGTATTTCATATTGGCGGAGCAACATATAATTCGAGGTTTAGCTATGACGAGCTTCTAGAAATAAACGTAATAGGAACTGAGAACATACTCCAGGCCATTGTGGAGGCTAACCCTCCAACTAGGAAGATTAATTTCCTGTATGCAAGCAGTGTAGGCGTATATGGATATAGGAGGAAAGAAGAGATTATAAAGGAGAGTACAGTGCCCAAGCCAGGCAGCCATTACTCAGAGAGCAAAGTCATGGCGGAGCACCTTATAGAGTCTTTTTCAGAAAGCCATCCGAATTTAAAGTACACAATATTTAGACTTGGCACATTATACGGCCCAGGCTATGAGGAGCCGTATTTTTTCAAGGCGTTCAGGCTAATCAAGGAGGGCAAGATGAGATACATTGGCAACGGAAATAACCATCTCGCACTATTGCACATGGATGACGCTGCAGATGCCTTCACTATTGTAGCAAACAAACCAGGCACTGCTAAAAACACAATATACAACCTGACAGACGGGGAACCGCACACTCCAAGGGAGCTATTCACATTTGCTGCGAAAGCCATGGGGGTAAAACCTCCCAATAAAAGCGTGCCAACACCTGTAGCAAGGCTGTTATCAAAGACCGCCAACATAACATACGACGAATATGAATTTATGGCGAGCGACAGGATAATTGACATATCAAAATTAAAGAAAGAGACCGGCTTCTCACCAAGAATGAATATCGAGGTTGAAGGGCTGCTCATGATACAGAATTTCCTAGCAAAAGAGGCTAGCAGGAAAGCTAAGCAAAAAAATGCATGAAGATGATTTTATGAAACCGGGAAAAGTTGATCTATATATAAACGAGATACTTGGATCAAAAGGGGCAATGCTATTCAGCCTTATAGATCCTGCAGACTACGAAAACCAGAATATGGCGATAAAGACTGCCAAGGAAGCGGCTGATGGAGGAGCAGACATAATACTGCTTGGAGGGAGCGTAGGCGCAGTAGGAAACCTTCTAGACAATGTGGCTAAAGGGATAAAGGATGTGATAGACGTGCCGCTTGTCCTTTTTCCAGGAAATACCAACACTATAACAGAGTACGCGGATGCTCTATACTTTACCTCACTGCTTAATTCCAGAAATCCATACTGGCATACCCAGGCGCAGATGCTCGCAGTGCCTTTGATAAAGGAAGCAAAGATAGAAACCCTGCCGGTTGGCTACATACTCGTATACCCCGGCGGCACAGCAGGATGGATAGGAGATGCAAATCTCATACCAAGGGAAAAACCAAACATAGCTGCAATGCTAGCGCTTACAGGAGAGCATATGGGGCAGAGGTTCATACTAACAGATACAGGATCAAACCCGCACGCGCAGGGATGCGGAGCCATTCCTTCAGAGATGATAAGGGCGATAAAGAATAGCATAAGCATTCCTTATATAGTCGGAGGGGGCATAAATAATGTGTCAGAAGCTAAAAGGGTCTTCTCCAGCGGAGCTGACATAATACAGATAGGCACAGCCTTCCAGGACGGAAAGGCAGGAAGTGCCAAAAAGAAGGCAGTCTCTTTCTCAAAAATAGCAAAGGAGGAGGGGCTTAAAAAGCTGCATAAGCAATAGAACCATGATTGAGAAAATGAGGGAGATATATGCTCTAGAGCTATCCCTTCTTGCAAAGGAGCTTAAGAGGTTTGAAGGATTCTACATAGACAAATTCTACGAGATAGGCAGCAACTCTTTTAGGATAAGGATAAGCAGGAAAGGCACGCGGGCAGAGCTGATCTGCACTCTTAAGAATGGGATATGGGATGCGACAGAGGTGCCTTTGCAGGACTCGGCTTCGAACTTTACCATGGCTATGAGGAAAAGAATTACTGGGTTCCTGATCAGCTGGATAAAGCAGGCCGAGAACGACAGAATAATAATGTTCGGCCTCTCAAAGGGAGACGCGCAGATGACTCTTATATTCGAGATGCTTGGCAAGGGCAACCTCATAGTTTCAGACCAGGATATGAAAATAAGCCTTGCATACCGGCAAGAGAGCTTTCGCGAAAGGGATATAAGAAACGGGAAGACGTACATTATGCCAAAAAACGATTTCCTTCCTTACGGCTCAATCATGCTTGCCAAGGAAAGGGTGCTCAAAGGAAATGGCAGCATAATATCAGAGCTAAGCAAAGCGATTAACATAGGCCCGCTTTATCTTGAAGAAGCGATAGCAAGGTGCGGCATTAATCCAAGAGCCAACATCTCAGGCGTGCCTGCTGATGGCCTAGATAAAATAATCAATGAAATAGATAAAATAATATCATCTGCAGGGAAAGAGTACTCAATATACTCAAAAAACGGAGAGATGGTGGATTATTCTGCCTGCAATATTAAGAAGTATGATGGATTAGAGCATGCAGAATTCGGAAGCGTAATGGAAACGCTCAGAGAATTCTACTCAAAAAGGATAATACAGGAGCAGCAAGCGCCCAAAGAGAATAAGGAGCTAAAAGACCTGCTAGCAAGCATAGAAAAGCAGAAAAAGCTGGCAGAGAATACTGTAGAAATGATAGAAAACAATAAAATGACTGCAGAGTCAATATTCAAGAATATGAACGATATAAATTACATTATAAGGATTCTGCAGAAAGAGAAGAGAATCACAAAGGAAGAGCTTCAGAATAGGATTAGGGATATAAAGATAATAGATCTCGATCTAAAGAGCAAAACCGTTACAGTAGAGGTGTGAATTTGCCCCTTCCAATAAAAATAGTTTTCCTTGGAACCTCAGCGTCTAGCCCTACCAAGGAAAGGAACCTACCCAGCGTTGCAGTAGAGTATGAGGGCAGCACATACTTATTTGACTGCGGAGAAGGGACACAGAGGCAGCTCATGCAAAATTCGATAAGTCCTCAGAAAATAAAAGCGATATTTATAACGCACATGCATGGAGATCATGTAATAGGTGTTGCGGGTCTTATCAGGACTTTGGCATTAAACAAAAGAACAGATCCTTTGGAGATCTTTGTGCCAGAGGGTGAGGAGAAGAAGCTAATGCCACTAATAACATTTGACAAAGCCTTCATAAATTACAAGATAATCATAAAAGGAGTCAGGGCCGGAGTGGCTATGAAAGGAAGAGGCTTTTCTGTGCACGCCTTCAAATTAATGCATTCTGTGCCGACATACGGCTACAGTTTCCAGGAGGAAGGGAGAGTGCGCTTTGACCATGAAAAGTGCAAAAAGCTCGGAATAAAGGGCAGCATGTACTCTGAAATAGAAAAAAAGGGCAGGATAAGAGTTGAAGGAAAAGCTGTAAGCCTTAAGAGCGTAGCAAAAGAGCTAAAAGGAAGAAAAATAGTTTACGCTACAGACACAAGGCCTACAAAGACTACATCGAAAATATCGGAAAATGCTGAGTTACTGATCCACGAGGCAACATATGCTGACGAATTTCAGGAACTGGCGAAGCAGAGGCTGCATTCTACAGCATCCGAAGCAGCAGAGGTAGCTAAGAGAGGAAAGGCAAAGATGCTTATAATATTTCATATGAGCGCAAGATATAAATCTCCCTCCGCGCTACTTAAAGAGGCGAGAAAAGTGTTTAAAAACACAGAAGCAGCATATGATGGCATGGTAATAACTTTATAGAAAGCAAAGGGCCCGTAGTCGATCGGTAAGACGTCACGTTGACAACGTGAAGATACGGAGTTCAACTCTCCGCGGGCCCATTTTGAAAAATACGACGACAAAACG
>JAKABJ010000016.1 GCA_021801905.1 Microcaldota archaeon
CATCCCAATAATCTCATTTATAATAATACTTTTTGGAAAATACGGGGCAAAAAAACTATGGCCAATTGCAGCCTATTACATTTTTGCATCTCCTTTACTGCTTATGCCCCTGCTATTGCAGAATGGAATGTTTGCAAGAGTAAACGCCGATTTTGTCTATTATTCATTAAAGACGCTCGGGGTTCCGGTCAGCCTTAATGGAATAACAATAGCTTCCCAAAGTAGCACATCGATATCCATAGCATCAACTTGTGCGCCACTAGGGGCATTCGTAGCCCTTGTAATGTTCCTCATACCGGTAGCTTACTTGTATAATGGTGGGAAGGGCCGCAAGGTTTTATGGATAACTTCAGGGGTAGCGCTTATGCTTCTCTTTAATTTCATAAGAATGTTCAGCATAGCATACGCGTGGAGCTATTACGGAATAACCCAGGCGGTGTCTACGTTCCACATTTTTGCCGGGCAGATACTGTTCTATGCAGCTATAATCATAATGCTGCTTGTAGCTAGCAGATACGGGATGAAATTCCCTGCAGCAAACCGCAAGAGGAAAAAGGCGGCACATGCAATTAAGAGCATAAAGGAAGTGGGATATGGATTTGCCATAGTCCTTATTTTGTCATTTGTTGCTTTTATATTTTCAATCCCATATTTGAGGGCGTCTTATATTTCCCCAACTCTCTTTTACAACAACATATCGCAGAGTCAGAACATATTTTTGTATAAAGAAGCGGGTGCCCTTGTCGCGCAAAATTACAACTCCATAGTAGGGATAGGGAGCAATGATACCAATTACGCTTATGCAATTTTAAACTTAACCAATCAGAGCAAGAGCACATACATAATAGCATCTGCAACCAATATACCCATTTTTGGCAAACTGCCATCCAGTGCAATGGAGCACTCTTATAACAAAGAATCCTATCTCCTGCAAAATGGGGTAAGCATACGCGCATCGGACCTTATTTCGGGAAACTATACTTTTATTATCAACTACTTTGCAGTGCCGGTAGAAATAGGGGGCATGGCCTTCTCACTTAACTATGATTTTTTCAAAATCTCAGGAGGACAGAACTGCCCACAGCCCGGCTACGCCCAGATAGGCGCTGTAAACTATATAGAGTCGGAAATCTATAACGTATTGTCCGGGCATTTCGGCTATTCTCCAAATAATCTGATATGCCAAGCTTATGTAACAGCAGCTTCCCTTCCATCGGCAGCTTGATTTCCCTCATTCTTTCTTTTCTCCATAGGAAATAGTATAACCTCTTTTATCGAAGGCTTGTTGAAAAGGATCATGGCTAGCCTGTCTATCCCCATACCCAAACCTCCAGTGGGAGGCATGCCGTATTCCATTGCCTCTATGAATTCCATGTCAAGAGGTTCAGCTTCTTTATCGCCTTCCTTGCTCTTTTTCATCTCTTCTAGGAAATTCTCTTTCTGTATGAATGGATTCTGAAGTTCAGAGTAAGCATTGGATATCTCCATTCCGGATATGTAGAGCTCGAACCTTTCAGTAAGCATTTGGTTTCCCCTTTTAGGCCTTGTTAGAGGGGATGTTTCCTTAGGAAAATCTATCACAAATGTGGGTTGAATAAGAGACGGCTGCACTAAAACTTCAAGAAGCTTGCCATATGCGTGCGCCCTGTTTCTTTTGCCTTTATCAAACCTTATTCCATTGGATTCCGCCAAAGCAAAAAGCTCGTCGTCGCTCAGTGCAAGGACATCGGTTCCAAGTTTCTCGTTCAGGCTGTCTATAAACTTTATCCTGCTGAATGGCGGCTTGAGGCTTATCTTATTTCCATTAAAGATTATGTCAGTAGTGCCGTGTATTTTTTCTGATAAGTACTTGAGCATTTGCTCATTCAGCTTCATCATTTTATTGTAATCTGCGTATGCCTGGTACCATTCTATCATTGTGAATTCAGCGCTGTGGGTGGTGTCATTGTCCTCGTTCCTGAATGCCTTGTATATTTCATACACTTTATCCAGGCCGCCTATTATTAGCCTTTTTAGATAAAGCTCGTTGGATATTCTTAGATAATCATCCTCATTCAGAGTATTGACATGCACCCTGAACGGCTCAGCGTCCGCCCCTCCGTAAAGGGGCTGTATTACAGGGGTTTCAGCTTCTATAAAGCCCTTTTTATCTAAGAACTTCCTTATCAGTCCGACCATAATGCTCCTCTTTATAAAAAGCTCTTTTATATCCTGGTTGACTATTATGTCAAGGTATCTCTTCCTGTATCTTGTCTCTGTATCTTGAAGCCCTTTCCATTTCTCAGGCAAAGGCCTGAGGGCTTTGGCTAGCTGCCTGTATTTTACCACGTTTATGCTGATTTCACCAGGGTTTGTCTTGAACACTTTTCCCTTCGCCCCAATCATATCGCCAGCATTGAAATGTTTTGCCTTATCAAAAAGTTCTTCGCCAAGAATGGAGTAATCAAAGTACAATTGTATCTTTCCTGTAGAGTCGGCAAGGTCTATAAACAGGAGTTTTCCGGCTTTTCTTATTCCAACTATCCTTCCCGCTATTGAAACTGTTTTGCCGTTATATTTTTCATACTCGGCTTTTATGCGCCCGGCTGCAGCATTAACATTAAACGTATAGGGCATTTTTGAAATTATTTTTTTCTGATCGTACGGAGCGGTATCATCCATCATGGAATCAGGTATAGAATTGGCTGAAAGGTATAAAAAATAGAAGTATGGGAGCTCGCATGAGCGAGCTCCTCATTACTGTGGGGGTGAAACAATTAGCGTATCAGCGGCTTTTCCAGCATCATACTTGTAGTATACTTTTCTTCCTAGCTGGTATCTTTCAATAATGCCCATTTTGTAAAGTCTGTTGAGGTGCATTGAGGCTGCATTTCTGCCTTTATAATTCATGGCTTTCTTTATGTCATCCGCACATGCCATGCCCTTTATCTGTATGCATTTTATTATTTCTGCATCTAGACTAGACACAGGCACTTCTTTTGCGGCACGGGTTGCCACTCCTTCCTCAGGCAATGCAGCCTCATCCTCGTAGTATTGGTCGTGAAGGCCGTCCTCAAGCCTCGCCAAAGATCTTGAAATGCCTTCAAGCAGCAAAGTTGTTTTCTTATTCTCATTCACTATGTATTTAAGCAGGGAGAGCAGCCCGGACCCGGTTTCATCGGACTTCTCCTTTTCTGCAAGGAGCTCCTGCTCTTTTTTTTGCGCATTTTTAATTGTAGATATTTGATTTTCCAGCTCAATTATGCTGTTTTTAAGTCCTTTTTTGGAATTCATATTCCCAATCCCTATCCTGTCATGAATCTTCCTTTTATCAGTCATGACTTAATCACGAATCTATAGTGAATGAGTAAGTATTTAAACCTTTCTAAATGATGAATTAGCGGAATTTTTAAACAGGATTTTACTTCCGCTATTGTGTTTTGTATTTAGTGCGAAATTGACGACGTATATAAAAAGATTAACAAATAAATACTATGAGAAACGCAGTCTTGGAGGATGAAATTATATGGAAGAAGTTTATATAACAAAAGAGAGGCTTGGCCTCTTAAAAAGAAGCCAGAAAATCTCTGCGAACCTTTCGCGTGCATGCGGTTGCTCTCTTACATTTACAGAAGATTCTGTGATATTGAACGGGCAGCCATACAATGAGTATATGGCAAAAAACGTCATAACTGCATTTGGAAGAGGGTTTGATGTGGCTGATGCTCTTAAGCTTTTGAGTGATGATTATTATTTTGTTAGCATCGACCTGGAACATGATGCAGGCAATGAAAAGAGGCTTACGATGATAAAAGCGAGAATAATAGGCGAGAACGGGCGCACAAAAACTTACATTGAGAGCGTTAGCCGGGCAAAGATCAGCGTATATGGCAATACGGTAAGCCTTATAGGGACGATAGACCAGATCAATGAGGCAGAGACAGCAATAAATACCCTTATAGATGGAGGGACCCATAAGCTTGCATACATAAGAATGGAAGCGGCACACAGAAAGCATAAGAACAAATCTATAAACCCGTTTTTCTAGGCGAATAATATGGCGACAATAGGAGCGGAACAGATATTCAAAGAGTTTAGAGAACATTCTGCAGCGGAATTTTTCAAGAAGAATAGGCAGATGCTTGGCTATTCTGGCGCAGGCAGGTCGCTTGTAACCATAGTGCACGAATATACGTCAAACTCTTTAGACGCTGCAGAAGAAGCAGGGATACTTCCTGACATAAAAGTTGAGATAAAAAAGCTGGAAAACGGGCATTACACTGTAAGCGTGGCTGATAATGGGCCAGGAATACCGAAGAACTTTATAGGAAAGGCCCTTGCAACCATATTTGCTGGTACTAAATTTCACAGGTATATGCAGCAGAGAGGCCAGCAGGGCATAGGAGCTGCAGGCTGCCTCCTTTTCTCGCAGGTAACAACGGGCAAGCCGATTTATATAAAGTCATCAACTGGAAAGGGCAAATGCTATTCGTGCAGGCTTGGAATAAATACAGCATTGAACAAGCCAATAATAACGGAGATGAAGGAAAGTGATGATGATTTCCGCGGACTTTTTGTTGAAGGGGAATTTTCAGAAGTAAGATACGAAGCCGGAGATCACGGCATATACGAGTATCTTAGAAGAACTGCCCTGGCAAACCCGCATGCGCAGATAAAACTTTTAGAGCCCGAGGGGAAGGAATGGGTATTTATGAGGTCGGTAAATAAAGTCCCTGATAGGCCACCAGTTACAAAACCCCATCCTGCCGGATTGGATGTAAATGACCTAATAGAATTCGCACATTTAAGCCCAAGTAGAAAGATATCCTCTTTCTTGACAGAGACTTTTGCAAGAACAACTTCGAATAAAATAGATGAAATAAAAGCCGAAGACCCAACTATAGATTTGGACAAACCTCCCAAGGACCTGCAATGGGATGATGCAGAGAAGCTTGTAAAAGTATTCAGGAAAATAAAATGGATTGCTCCTGACCCAGCATCGGTAGTCCCTATAGGCGCCGAGAATGTGACAGCGGCAATTAAGAGCATACTTGACCCAGAGCATATGTCAGTCATTGGGAGGAAGCCTAAGGTGTTCAGGGGCGGAGTGCCATTTGTAGTAGAAGCGGCAGTCTCATACGGAGGCAATTCTGGAAAGAAAGTTGATGAAGGCTATTCTGGAACCATATTGAGATATGCAAACCGCGTGCCGCTTCTGTTCGACAGCGGAAGCTGTGCAATAACTAAAGCAGCAAATGATATAGACTGGAAGAGATATGGCCTTGATCTTGAAAGCCAGCCAATCAGCATATTTGTAAATGTTTCATCTGTTTACATACCTTATTCTGGAGTCGGAAAAGAAGCGGTATCGCAGGAAGAGGAGATAGTAGAGGAAATAAAACTTGCCATAATGGAAGCCGCAAGGGGAATACAGAGATATGTGAGAGGTAAGGAACAGATAAGCTCCAGCATGAGCAGGTACAAGGCGATAGCAAGGTATGTGAAGCAGCTTTCTGGGGACATATCCAGCCTGACCGGAAAGAGCCAGGCAGCAATAGAGAGCAAGCTAGATAATATAATCAAGAAACATTTTCCAAAGCTTTCTGAGGAAGATGAGGAAAATGCGGATGTGGGTGGTGGAGGAGAGGAAAGCGATTCAGGTTAACTTGGCTCCAGGAGAATCTGCATTCATCAAGGAGATTTTCCCTGCCGAAAGGTAGAGCCGCAGCATCTCTGCGGTTCCTCCAGATGAGGTATGGATGTATTTTTGGAAGTCATCTAGTTTTTCTTGATTCAAAAATGCAATATAAGTCTTCGCGTTTCTAGATATAGGAATCTTCTGGAATTTGCTTGTTCTGGAGTGTATTATCATATAGACGCGCTCGCCATTTATTGTTGCGGCTATGTCGGCAGAATTGGATAGGTCAATGTCATTGAATGGAATAGCATGCGAAACAAAATAGACTCTTAGCTTCTTGAATGTAGCCAGATATTCTATATCATGCCCGCTTGCAGAAGTCCACGTTTTTGGGGCGTATAGCCCATCAGCAGCAACTATTAATCCGTTTGATACCATCTGGCTAAGAAGCCTTTCAACATTGCTGTATGTCAAGCTTACTGGCATGCCGCCGTACCTTATGTTGTTTGATATTGCAGTGCGCACTTCGCTGACCGAGAGAGGCATGTACCGCCAGTGGTAATACAGGTTAAGTTTATCGAAAGCAGAGATAAGCTCTGTGGATTTTATTCTTATCTGTGTTTTTTTCTGCTCCCTGATTGTAGGCGTGTCTATATAGAATTCATCGCGGTTTGGTGCCCTGACAACTGTGACAAGTATGAGAGCCACTATGATGACTATTGCAATCTCTATATACTGGCTGCTTATAGTTATTGTCACCGGTGAGTTGTTCGCAATATAAGTGAAATTTCTTCCAAGCATGTTTATGTTGAAATCCACTTTTCCTGTGAGCTTAGGGATTCCTGAAGGAAGAGCGTATTCTATTGTTCCATTAGTCAGGTTGCCGTAAAAAGGATAGAGGTTGTTTACAGTTATTATATATGGGATTCCTGAGAGTGGCTGTGCTTGCGAAGATAGAAAGAATGAGAATACATTGCTTGTGTAATTTGAACTTCTTAGGCTTATGCTCACCTGTGATATGTTAAAAAGCGATGCGGCGTATAGCTTATTGTAGAATCCCTGAATTTCTGCTATATAGCTTCCCGGAGGGAAGTCGAACTGCAGAGGAGCTATGAAAGTAAACGTGCCGCTTGCATTAAATGGCTGAAGGGGGATTTGATCGACTTCAGACATGTTGAGCGTGTATATGGTGATGTGAGGAGAAACGCTTATCTGGGTCTGCGATCCTGTTATTACGCTTATTATTGCTGACTGCTGTGTACCTGGAACTATGCTTGCAGGCAATGATATGCTTCCGTTCTGATGAGGAACTACTGTATATGAGAGATACCTGTATATGCTCCTGTTTGATATGGAGTATGTGCTGTTTGTATACCCGACTATAAACGCATATGCAGCAGGGATTGATGCTGCGCTAGAATAATTGTAGCCATTATATGTCTTTTCCATAGGCAGTCCTATTATGCCTGATGCGTTGTTTGCGCTAATCTCCAAAGAGGTGCTGCCAGAACTGTATTTAGGCAGCCAGAAAAGCTGCGAAAGGGCTTTTGAAATGTCTGAGGCAGTGCTGCTTGCATTTTTCCACGAAGAGAGGTAGGCTGGGAAGACTAGTATTGACCCATTCTGGTAATTAGAGTAGCTGAGAGGGCCGTACCTTGTGCCGTTTGAAAGATAAAAGGTGCTTGTATTGAGATAAAACGGGCTGTTATTATAATGCTGGATGGAATCCGTCCATTTGAGATAACCTGGAAGGCTTAGCTGATCAACCGGTACAAGTATTGATCCGCTTGTTGCGTTTGCAAAGTTTCTGCCCACGTATATTATGTCTACCCCTTTTGAAAGCAGCTGGCTTATCAATGGAGTCGAATTGCTTGAATTTACAGAAAGCAGGGAGAGCGGGATTGCGCCGCTTAATATTATAAGCGCAGAATCGGGTGGCAATGAAGATAAGTTTTGCTGGTTTACATAGCTTATGGAAGTGGCATAGGGAAGATTGTAATCTTTAAGATATCTTCCAATCTCTGTCTCAACCTGGGAAAGATCTGCGCACTCATAGCAATTTCCAATTGAATTTAGTATGAATACCTTTTCAGGAGGCGGGTATTTGAAGAGTGTGGAGTTGAAGAATATTTTTGAGATGTTGCTTTCAGTATATGAAACCTGCGAGTAGGGAATAAGATACTGGCCTGACTGGTAGGAGAGTTGGGATTTTGAGAGCAATGAGACGGTTAAGTACTGCAAAGGCACTTTTGATGATTGTGTTGCAGCCTCGTATTGCAGGTTATGTATAGAGATCGCCACATATGCAAAAAATCCGCCAAGTGCTATGACTATAACGGCTGCAACTATTAAGATGTGTTTTAATCGCATGCGGATTGCCTACTATGCAGCTTGGGCCTTCTCTCCGCCCTTCCTGCCAAGAATCTTAATGAACATTTTTGTAAGGAAATTATCTTTCCTGTCAACTCTTTTTATTATGGCGTACGTGCGCAGGTACCTTAGCTTCTTATTTATCCTTACTGCATATTTCATCCAACTAACCTCTGACCTCTATATAACCCATAGACACCATCTTATTTAGGATCTGCTCGATTCTTGGTGTGGGGACTCTTAGCGTCTTTGAGAATTCCTCTATGTCTATAGTATTTCCGTGAGACTCTATCCAATCCTGCACCTTTACCATGAGCGATTCCTCAGAGTAGGTCTCGAGCTCCTGTAGCCTTTCTTTCAGTTCTTTGTTCTCCTCATTAAGCTGCATCGCCTGGACCGCCAGGTTTTTGTTGGATGCTGTAAGCTCTATGTTCAGCCTTCTGGTCTCCTTGTAGTCATTGTAGAGCGAATCATAGCTGTTGTAGAGAATGCTGTATGTTGGAGGTATGGAACCTATAAGGTCGTCTATCGCTGAATCTATATGCTGGAATAGCTCTGCGTTGTTTGGTGAATAAGCATCAGGTATCAGAGCAAGGATGCTGACAAGCATTTTTATTACGTATAGCCTTCTCATCTTCAGGCTTGCGTCTCTGGCTATCGAATATTGAAGATGTATGCCTGTGGAGCCTAGCTCTATAATAAAGAAAAGGAATGGCCTTTTCTGTATGTCTCTGCTCTCTACCCTTAGGAGAACCACGCCTTTCTCGCTTTTTTTAACATAGAAAAGCTCAAGTGTTGATAGTCTGCTTAGTATCTCATCAAATCCGGCGGTAGGTTTGCCGGATATGGTAAGCTCCTCAAGTATAGGCTCAATCATCACAGAGTCCTGGACATTTTCTGCCAAACTACCACGTTTATCTATTAAGAATGAGCATTTTTAATACTTTTATACATTCTCATTTTTTAGCTTTGGATTTTCCCCTGCTTTCTTTATTTTGTCCTATCTCCAATTCTGGAATGTAGCTAAGCAGGGAGAGCAGGTACATAAATGCAATTATAATCAATCCGAAAAGAAATGAGAGCGGCTTTCCGCCAGAGCCCACTATTATGAAGCCTGCAAATAGAAAACCGATTATAAGATATGAGATAAGCTTTCTCTCGTAGCTCTTTCTCTGTTTCCTATATTTTGTAAAGCATTCCCTGCACACTACAGGATAATTCGGGTTCCTGTACTTTACGGTATGGCTGTTTAGCCATCTTAGAAAATAGACTATATTGTCCTCTTTTATCCCAAGACCCTCTTTCTCCTGGTTGCAGATTATGCATCTTTCTCCTTTTCTATCTCTTTTCTCCAATAGATCAGCCAATTTCTATTACCGCATTATAAAGCCGACCGGTCTCAGCGCTTATCTTGCTATCATCCGCCATATCCAGAACCTCATTTATCTGTACATCATCCATGTTAAGCCTTCTAAACAGGTTCGCTATCTTATCCCTCTGCACCCCTGCCTTCTCGAGCATAAATATGAATTGCACGATATTTATATGCCTGTGCCCTTTCTCCATTCCGCTGATGATTTCATTCATCTTCTTATCGCTCAGCCCGTATGCTAAAAGAATCTTCTTCAGGTTCATCCTAGATATCACGAGAGTGTTATTGCGCATTGGCACCGACCCGAGAAAGTATTCTTGTTATTATAGTATCGTCTATCCCAAGCCCCCTGAGGAACTCTGCTATATTTGCATTTGCGACTCCTTCTGTCTTTAATTTTCTTGCAAAATCAAGCATCTTTACGCGCCTATCGTTTGAATCAAACATGGAAAATGTCTCAGTTGATGCATTTCCTGTAACCCCGTTCTCTATCATCTTGCTGCGCATCTCGTCTCTCTCAAGCTGGATTTCCTTCTGAGAGAGTTTCGATTCCATCTCTCCTGCCGTAAGCACATCGGACAAGTCTATAGAATATACGTAAAGGGGCTCTTCGCCGTTTATCTTTCCTATTATGAAGGTCTCGGGAAAATTGAGCGCAGTTGTAAATTCCATCTTTACTGCCGCCTGGCCGACCCCGAATTTGCTTATCTGATCCTTTATGAAATCGGAGAACCTCAGAGAGCTCTGCAAGTATGCCATAAATCTCTCGAATTTTATCCTTAGTATGAAAGTTGTGCCAACATTTGAGAATATGGCCTCGTTTATGTCCGTAGGGCTTTGCGATGCGACAATAAGACCGAACTGGTATTTTCTGCCCTCTCTGACTATTGTGACCGCATCGCTTTTATCATCGCTTGCAACCTTCCATGCTTCGTCAAGCACTATTATAACCTTCAAGCCTTTCGTATCGCTCCAGCCTTCCGCACGCATTTTTTCTTTTATAGTCTGCAGTATGAAAAGCGCGGCAAGGGCTCTGAATTTTTCATCAGGCAGCCCGGAGAGGTCTATATCAACAAGACCAGATTCTGCAAGCTTGCCAAGATCCAAGGTGCTCTTTCTAGAGAAGAAATCCTCTCCTTCGCGCGCAAACTGCCTTAATCTATATATGGAGTTTTCTAGCTCAGCAGGATATTCATAGCCGCCCTCCTGCAGCTTCTCCTGGAGCAGGGCTATTACATCCTTAAGAGTTGGAGGCTCCTGGTCTCCCGCATTCTCATATAGCACGAATCCTGCATTTGTGTAGGACTGCTCTATAGCCTCTTCTGTTAACCTCTTCTGCTCTGGGAACATGCCTATGTCTGTAAGTATGTCTAGCGAATTCATTATCTGCTTCGCCCTGTCGAGAGGCTTCATCCCTGAGAGGTCGAGTATGTTAAGGTAGTCTCCTTTCGCAAGAGAGACCACCTTCCCTCTAGTCTGCTCTACCCAGGGCTTGTATTCCCCAGCCCAATCTATTATTATTGCATTTGTATTCCAGATGTAATTGGCCCTTCTGAGAAGCGTCTTCACAAAAAAGCTCTTTCCGGATCCTGTTATACCGACTACGGCTATGTGGGGGTTTGTAAGGTTGCTGAATGACCAATTAAAAGGGACTTTGAAGAGGCTTGTGTTTCCTACGTAGATGGCCTGAAAAGGATTATTTATAAGGACATTTGCTGGGGGCTCTGGGGGCCTTGAAAAGAATGCCCTCTTTGCGATCTCATTGCTCATTATATTCTGGAGCCTTACAAGGGTCATTTTCTCATTCTCTTTTTAGTCTCTAAACTTTTATTCCTATCCTTCCTGGCTGAATTCCGAAGCAAGATCTTCGTATGTGAGTGGCAGCCCGAAATTAAACTTGAAGAGAGTGTATAGCTCTCTGCCGACCACCCTGATTATGGAAAGATTCAAAGAGCTCATAGCTATCTGCAGCTGCTTTATCTGGATGGAGAGCGCATCGTTTGCGGCTTTCTCGCTTACTCCTACGGCAGTGGTTTCAAAGTACATTATAGAAGCTATAGGTTTTTCTCCAGCAGAGATTCTGTCCAGCTTTGCTTGATACACACTTATCTTTCTTTTTATTTCGGTTATTGCTGTCTCGCTTGATGCTTTTTGGTTCTGAAGTGCCTGTGAAAGCTGGAACTCCTGATAGCTCCTCTTCCCTTCAAGCTCGTCTCTTATCTTCTGCACATCTTTACCAACCGCAATCACATGAAATTTGAAGGGGAAACCAAGGCTCATTACCGCCCTTTCCCAATTCTCAGGAGCACTCGTCATCTTTTCTTCCACGTTAGCTTCAACATCCTCCTCTTTGAACGTGTATGAGAAAAGATTTCCTGTAACGAATCCGGTTGCATAATATAAGCCATTGACGTTTTTTATTATCGAATCCTGCCCTTTCTGTATTATGTAATCTTTTGCAGGCTGGAAACTTATCCCTAAGATTTTTGTAAACGTCGGCATTATTACAAAGTCCACCCAATTAAGCGCAAGTATCAGTATAAGAGCAAGGAATGCGAGCAATACCGCTATTATGCTCCACCCTTTACCGAATGATGAAGCTGTACCAAAAACAATCAGTATGATTATTAAAGAGAGTGAAAGGTACAGTATGTCTGTTTGATCCATCATATCACCTCTTCCTCAGTTTTCTTCTTTATCTCTTCTGAAACTGTAGAGAAAGGTATCAGGTATTCTGGCTCTACAAATTTCAGTATGTCCTTTCCGGTTATTATGCTCGGCGTTACGCCGAATGTTGAGCCTATTCCTGATATTGCTTCTCTGGCCTTCTGCTGCGCCATGCTAAGCGCTTCATACTCCTTGCCGCCATATGCAGATATAGAAACATAAGAAATGAGTTCCATTGATTGCGCCAAAGCTGTGTTCTGCAATATGTTGCGCCACATTGCGAGCTTGCCTCTAACAACCTCGATTTTTTCTGCCCCTTTGCCGGACTGCATCATTTCCGCCTCTTCCGTCTCTGCAATATTTATGGCATCTCTAAGCGTCTGTATGTATGCATCCTTGTTCATCATGTACATTTCTGTTGTAAACCTTATCGGATCGCTGCTTATACCCACAAGTTTGCTAACCTGCCTTGAAAAATCTATTTTCTCCATTTCGCTCATCTCGGTTGCAGACCTATATAGGGGTATGCTTATGTAGACAGTCGCAGTGTATTCGCCTTTCTCCATCTTGATTATTGCATCCTCTGATCCGGATAACGAATATGGCTCTGAGTCGCTTAAAACAACCCTTCTCTTATGTTGTTTTATTATGGGCAGCATAATGTATGCATATCGCCTAGAAGCAAATGCAATAACATCGAATATAAGTGAGAATAGAAGCAGAAGTATCCTAATGGGAGATGGAAGTATTGATGAAGGAAGGCCTAAAGCTGCTGATAAAAATATGAATGATATGGCAAGGAATCCGAGCAGGACAAAAATCTTTTGATTCATCTAAGCACAACTCTTTTGATTAGATACTCTCGCAATCTATTTATATCTTTTTTAGACGAATGAACGCATCTTCCCTCCGACTCTGCTGGCTCCGCCTATAAAAGTGGCAAGTTGAGTTATAAAAACATACGACACGGCTATTATCAGAGAAGGATAGAAGAGTATAAGCAGCCAGAAAGAGCTCAATGCGGACTGGGCGCTTGAAAGAGCTTCTGAAAGCGGGCTTGTGGGGCTGAGGGCGTTTTGCTGCGAACCGGTTCCGCTCCCCCATCTATTAAGCTGGGAGGTTGTAGTTTCAAGGCCGTGCAGAAGCTGGGGAGATGTAAAGTAATATGCAACTGCAAATAACGTCGGCATTACAAGATAGAATGCTATTCCTATCGCTATAAGAACCCCGCCAAGAGCCCTTGTCGGAAAGAATATCCTGAATATAACTCCAGGAACTATAAAGACAGGTATGGCGGCTACCGAAAAGAACACTATAAGATAATATTGGGCATATAGAGCAGCAATGCCGTCTACAAGGAAACCTCCAATCGCCAGGGAGGGCTGTATAAAGAAGGTCTGTAGGGGGAAGGTGTATAGAAGCCTTGCATATGAAAGAGGTGCGGTAATGTTGTAATCTTGGATATAGATGCTTGCACCTATAGTAGTATAGAATGTATCCGATAGATATATCGTGTATATTGAACTGTATAGTATTTCAGCCTGGTTTATTGTAGACGATATTAGATGAATTGATGTGGCGTAAGGGTTTATCCCTCCAACCACTATACTTGGCCCTAGGCCTAGTACAATGGCAGATATGTACAGGAAGAGCACAACTATTATTGCGCTTGCTGTGGATTCGTATAGCTCGCCTATGCCAAAGTTCCTTATCCTATCATTCTTGAATGCAACTCCTATCATAAAGATAAGTGCAGCAACTGTGAACGCCAAAAGAAGCGCAACGAGTGCGAGCGGAAGCTCATTCTTCCAAGCAGAATAAATCTGCCCGTTTATTGGGCAGTACCATGGAGCGCTTGATGAGAGCAGGTTTGCCATGCTGCTCGGAAGAAGGCCGCACTGGCTTGGAGGCAGTGAGGCGTGTGATACTGGAATCAGCATCGCGACTATTAGAAAAGCATACAGCCCAACTAATTTTTTGCTTGGCATAAACTCCCTACATTAATCCAGAGATAAGGGCCATGAACTCTACCTGCTCCCCTATAACCTTGGAGAAATCCCTTATAAATGAATTCAAGATTATAAAATTCATGAAAGGTATAAATGTTAATCCGACTATTACGTATATAATCTGGGTAAGATATGGAACCAGGCTGGCCAGGCTTGAAAGAGTTCCTCCTGTAAGGAGGGTTATGATACCTCCGACAAAACCCCCGAAGAAGTCAGCCGCTATAACTCCTGGATTTATTCCTGCTGCGCCGATCTGCACGTTTATGAAACCGTACGATACTGAGACAATCAGCGGATATATGAGCCCGAGGCCTATGCCGAAGGCTATTAGCGCCCCGCCAAAAGTTCTTGTAGCGGCAAAGGACCTTGCTATAAGCCCTATTGTTAGGAAGAAGCCCAGGAAAAGCAATGACGCAGATATAAGTATCACCTGAACCTGGTTAAGCATTAGAGCGATGAATAGAGCGCTGAATGCCGTTGCGAGAAGGCGCTCTTCCTGTATTGGAACTATGCTTTCTAAAGTTACAGACGTACCAACTCCCGGAATGCCAGGTGTCTTGAATTTGACGCTGAAGCCCGGAGCTACTCCAGAAAGGAATGAGAGGTAGAATATCCCTTGGACTGCATTGAATGCATTGTTGCTGAATGTGCCTATCTCGCATGCTGATAGCGCATATATGCTGTTTGCAGAATTGCATGCAGAAGAGGCGAGCCCAGCTCCGCTAAATGCAGGATACGGGTTTATGAAGAAGAGGTATGCAAATGCTCCGAATACAAGAAGCATGATCATAGCCAATATGCCCTCGTATACCTGGCCCATTGCCTTGCCGCGCATTTCTGGCACGCCAGCCAGCCCTGCCAGCATGTATACCACTGCAGATATGGCTATCATTAGAAGTATTATCGCAAATGCTATCCCCAGCCAGCTTGCCGGGCTTATGGGAAGGGTCTGGAGAAGAAAGATTGCAGGCAATCCTGCCGATTGGGCAGGCATCAGCCTTGATAGAAGCGCAGCTGCAATAACAAAGACTGCGATTATCAGTATTCTTGATTTGCGCATTTTCTATAACACCTTTTTAAGCGAGTCAGCCGTGCCAAGGCTTGGCGCACCCAACAGATCTCCCATTGTGTCTCCGAAGTCAAATGAGAGTATAAATGACATTGCAATCACCAAGATAATATAAAGCTGAGTGGTGAGTGTGCTTATAAGATATCCTATAGTGTTTAAAGGATTAAGCCCTGAGAATTGGGTTATTACTATATTTGTTATGGCACCACCCAATGCCGCAATCTGCGGGAGAGGCTGGGTCTGCGGTATGCTGTTAAGCAGGAAGCCAAGAATGGTCGGGAAGAATATGAAAAATGCTATGAAGAAACCAAGCAAAGCTCCGCCGGCTGCCCTTGTCCACGGCATAGTCCTTAAAATTATTCCAAAAAATAGAAAGAGGGGCATTATTGCATATAACACCCCCATAAGAGCTGAGATGCCTATAGTGATGCCGACTATCCCTCCTAGGAAGCTGAGTATGTTGCCGACCGGAGAGCTTGCAGTGCCTAGCCCGGCAAGAGGCTTGAATGACACCCCCAACCCCAACGGCATTGCCACTATCTTGAAAGAGGATCCAAGGCTATACATATCCTGCACAACAGCCAGGCTTATTGTGTTGTATAAAACATTTATCCCTGTAGAATATAGGACAGCGCAGTCGTTCAAGAATATTGCATTGCCATAGTTTATGCCAATATCGCTAAGAGGGGCTGCTGGAGAGAATGTGGAGCCTATTGCTGCGAAGCTGCCGAGCAGCACAAAAATTATAACCAGAGTCAATCCTATTTCTCCGAATTCCTTTTTGCTGAAATCAACAAGCTTTGGTATTCTAAATCCGAGTCCGAACATTAGCACGATTGCCGATATTAGAGCCATAATCAGCACTATTAATAGCGAGACAGAGACTAGGTTTCCGAAAGAGCCGTAGTTGCTTCCCGAGGGTATAACCGCACTGCAAAAGCTTTGGCTCGATGCCGATGCGGAAGGAATTGAAAGAAGCAGCATTACAAATGCAAAAGATGCTAGCATTAGAGCCCTTTTTCTTGCAATTGATCTTGCTGCCATCATATCAACCTCGATAATCCCATGAGCTGGGTATCTCCTCCCAAGAGCCCTGAGAGCCCGATTATTGCGCTTATTGTTATAAGTATGTCCATGATCGGAAGCAGGTATCCGGTTATTCCATATACTCCGTATGAGTTCAGGACTGCAAACAAGAACTGCTCTGCCTGCTGCGGGCTAAAACCTACCGGAAGGGTAAACTGAGGCACTCCTGTTACAAATGAGCCAGTTATCGCTTCTCCGGTATAAAAAGCGCTCAAAAAAGGTATTAAAAGAAATGAAATGTCGGTACCTTCGCTTATTATGGCAGTGCCGGGCCATACTCCGTTCTGCTCTGCTATGGATTGTATGCTTGGAAGTATGTAAAAATTCAGAGTATATCCAGGTATCGCAGTTAGGGAATTGCTTGCTATGGTATTATACCCGTATATTGAACTTATGCTATTTGGCTGTGTGCTTATTACATTGCCATAATTAGGAACATTGTTAAGTCCGTTACCTAGAGTAAGATACTGAGTTGCAAAAAGGATTGGATAGAAAAAGACAGCTCCTATTGCCACAGCTATGAAAAGCCCTCCAACCTTTCTTGTTATGAAATTCGACCTAAGTATTATTCCTATAAATATGAGATACGGCCAGGCAAATAAAAAGAGCAGTATGAAGATTAGCTGGAGTGTGAATGAGTAAAGCCCGCTGGTGAGGATAACTCCCAAAAGCGCCATTCCATTGTATATGAAAGATAGCCCAGAATAAGGAGTTGATGTAAAATCTATTAGAAAAGCTACAGGCGGCTCTGGGACAAGGCACTCTCCTGAGTCTGCTACATCCGCTATGCAAATATTGAACTTGGGTGAAAGCTTTGACAGGAAGCCTACGAACATATCTACCTGGTAATAGCTATTCAAGTTCACCATAGCTTGGTTTGTAAGATTGCTTATCACTATTCCGCTAGCAGCAAGAGGATAATCTATTTTGGAGGTTAAAGGACCAAGTCCGGATTTTCCTGAAACTATATTGCAGAATGTGGAGCTCAATCCAGAGTTAATGAGAGTGAACTGGCTGCCTGAGACATAGCTGCACACTGAATTTGAAGATGTTGATAGTGAAGCAGGGCTCAGAAGATTGGTATTGCTCAGTGCAGCCTCCAAGGATCCTGAGA
>JAKABJ010000017.1 GCA_021801905.1 Microcaldota archaeon
CCTTAGCACCTCGCAGGACCCAGGCTGCGCCCTGGGGGCAAAATTTGCGCTGTTGAAGATTCCCAAGGAGAAAAGCGCTACAAGGACGATCGCGATAATAAGGATGGCCCAACCGTATGTCATCAGGTACTCCATTGCAGACTGGGCATTTGTTGCAGCTTTTTTAAAAAAGATCTTTCTCTTTTGCATACTCTCACATTTACTATTAAAAACATTAAAATACTTCCCTTAAACCCCCCTCAAAGCAAACTAAGCTGCAATTAAAATGCTTATTAGTAAGAAGAAAGATGCATTCGCCAACCTTCACAATGCCAGTCTTGCCATGGCGCATATACTGGGATTAAAAGTCCAAGAAGGTTTTGTCCAAAAACTTAGGATATTTTTGTTATATAATTGCTAAGCACGGCCGGCATACATGCTCTGGTAAAAGCTGCACACGTTCGACTTCACGGAAGAAAGTCCTTCTCAGCAATCTTCTTTTTGATATAGTCCCCTACAAAAGTGAGCTTTGGTCCCTGCAGAGTGTCCTGCTCTAGCTTGGTCTTTGTCTTAATTACTTTCTTTAGCTCCTCAACCCATTCCTTATGCTTGTTTATCCACCCATATCCTAGCATATCCTGGGCCTTCTTTATATCCACATCTGTGGCTTTCATTACCATCTTCTTCAAAAAATCATAGTTCTCTATGTCTGCCATCGTGACTCCCAGAAACCTTGCCTCGGGTGTGGCTATCTCACTGCCTATATATGCAAGATTTATGCTCCCCGTCTTTATTGTCCAATATATGTACCAGCCCCACGCATCGCAATCATTGAACACATAAATAGGAAGCCCGCGGTCTGCAAGCTTTCGTATAAGCCTTCTTGTGCCTCTTGCAGCCTGCCCCTGCGGAGATATCAATATGCAATTCTCCTTTTTCCAGAACCTGTCCTCATTCAACCTCTGCCATAATGCATCCTTTTCAACCACGATTACGTATTTTGCATTTACATCTACAAACTCTATATCATTGTCAACATCGCTCGGTATTGCCCATCCGCTCCTACCTTGCTTTGTGCCGTCGATCTCTATTTTTTCCCCTCCAAACCTATCAACCACCTTTATGCTTCCGGCCAATATTCCTTTCCTGGTCGCATTTAAATTTAAGTCCTCTCTTTTCAGCTGGAGCGCCACTTCCAAATCCTCTATAAGGGGGTTGGATTCTGACTGCTCATTAAATATGTTTTCATCAACATCATCCCCAAGCGAGTATTTCAGCTGGTAAAAAAGCCCTCTTATAGTGGTGTGCAGGTTCTCTTCTAGGAATTTGTGGCATTTGGCCGCTATTGCTACGGTCTGCATAAACCTTTTTGCCTGTCCGACATTCACAAAATCTCTCTCTTCGCTATTCCTGCCAAGTGAGAGTATGCCTTTTTTATCATCATATTTTATATTTGACCTGGACCTTGAAAGAGTTACAAATTTAGGCCCCTTGTCTTTCTCAATCTGCTCAAGCATCTCCTTGCCAAAACTTTTCAGCTTGGCCTCAGCATCATTTGCTTCTTTCTTCTCCATAGTCATTCCTTGTTGCGGCTGTGCTTGTTAAGCTCTGATATTATTTCGTCACGCCTTTTGCTCTTCTTTATAGAGTATTTTATCACTTCTGCGAATGTTTTTACAGGTATTATCTTTATTTTCTTCAGCTCCTGCTTATTTATGTAAACATCGTCGCGATTACTTTGCGGTATTATCACTTTGCGTATGCCTGCTGCCATGGCCCCTTCTATCTTGCTGGTTACCCCTCCCACCGGAAGAACCTCCCCTCTAACAGAGAGTGAGCCCGTCATTGCCAAAGACTGGTCAACAGGTATTCCCTCCATAGCAGAGATTATGCTCACGGCTATAGATATGCTTGCACTGTCGCCTTCTACGCCTTCATAAGACTGCAGGAACTGAACATGCATGTCGAAGTTGGATACATCCTTGCCCATGTGCTTCTTTATTATGGCGCTTACGTTCTTTACGGCTTCTGTGGCTATTTTCCCAAGCTTGCCTGTTGGTATAAACCTGCCTTCCGACCTGGAGCTTGCTGGAGTCACCTCTGCAACTATCGGCAACACAATGCCGGCTGATGTTATTGCCGATGAGCCCATAACTGCCAATCCGTTCACTTTTCCTATGCTGTATCCCTTGTTAGCGAATACCTTGTAATCCTTTCTATAATCTATCTGCTGATTAACCACCTGGGCTTCTATGGAGTTGGAGAGGGCTCTTGCAGCTATCACATCCTCTTTTGTGACAAATTTATGCTTTTTCTCCACAGCAAGGTCTCCCGCGGCCCTTACAATCCCTCCGAGATCCCTGAGTATCAAAGTTAACCTCTTTTTTCTTCCAGATCTTCTTCTCGCCTCTTCAAGTATTTCCTCAACAGCGCTTTTGTCAAAATGCGGTATCTTGCCGTCCTTTTTTACCTCCTGCGCTATAAACTGGATTAACGCCTCCCTATTCTTATCATTGTCTTCCATTGTGGATTCCATGTAAATCTCATATCCGTACCCTCTTATTCTGGATCTTAGTGCAGGATGCATGCTCCCCATGTCTTGTAGATTGCCTGCGGCAACAAGTATAAAGTCTGATGGAACCGGTTCTGTTCTTACCAGCGCGCCAGAGCTCATTTCACTCTGCCCGGTTATCGAATATTTTTTTTCCTGCATTGCAGTCAAAAGATCCTGCTGTGATTTTGGCTCAAGCCTAGAAACCTCATCTATGAAAAGTATTCCTTTGTTGGCCTTATGTATCGCCCCGCTTTCAACTCTCAAATGTGCAGGCGTGCCCAATCCTCCGCTCTGAAGCGGGTCGTGCTTCACGTCTCCGAATATGGCACCTGCCCTTGAGCCTGTAGCGTCTATGAAAGGGGCGTGCTTCATGCCAGTATTGTCTACTATCAGCTTCGGCTCATTGTAATCCGCCATTCCCGGCAATCCCACCCTTCGCGTCAGTCCGCTTACAAACATTGCCATTGCTCCAAATATCATTATGCCGAGCATCAGGGCCGCAAGCACTATTATCTCATATCCTGTTATCAGCCCGCTCAGGGAGACTGCAAAAAGAGCAATAACTATAATCATTATTATAGGGGTGATCAACCCGCCTGCTTTTGACATGGCCATTCTGTTTTTCATCTTTTCGCGTTGAAGTATCTGTCTTCCCTGCCCTTCTTCGCCCTTCAACATCGCCTCTTTATCAGGATATGTCTTAACCGCCTTAACTAAAGGCACGTTCTCGTCATTGACATTCTTGTATACAAGTACATCCTCGAGCTCTGCTGAGGGAAGAAGCTCTGCCATTGCCTGGGCAAGCATTGTTTTTCCTGTTCCAGGCGAACCTATCAAAAGCACATTCCTTCTCTGTTTTGCAGCCTTTTTTATTATTTCCACTCCTATTTTCTGTCCTATTACCTGGTCTATAAGTTTGTCAGGGACCTTTATGTCAGCCGTTGTATTGAATTTCTGCATGTTTGCCACTCTGGTAATAAACAGTCATAATATTTATTCATAAAGCTATTAATATACCACTCCATTCATTGGCTCCTTTGGATGCCAAAAGAGAGCATAACATTTTAATATCTGTTGCTCCTTTAATCAGTATTACTTAGGTGTCTTATATAAAAGCTGAAGAATTGAGGTCTTTACCTGAAAATGCGCTTAAAAGCAAGCTAGCGGAGCTTGAGCTAGATTTGAGCATAGAGAAAAGGAAAGTGGCATCTACAGGAGTTGCGAGCAAGGTAATGAAAGCCAGAGAACTAAGAAAGACTATTGCTAGGATAAACACAATCCTCACAGAGAGGGGTGCCAAAAAATAATGGCTGATATCTGCCCTAAATGCGGTTTGCCTAAGGATATATGCGTTTGCTCAGTATTGGACAGGGAAACCGAGAGCAAAATAAAAGTATATACTAAAAAGGCAAAATTCAACAGAGTGGTCACATTGGTCGAAGGGGTAAATCCCGATGAGATCGAGAAGACAGAAAAAAACCTCAAGCGCATTCTCGCTTGCGGAGGCACTGTAAAAGAAAGCATCATAGAGCTTCAGGGCGACCATAAGGATAAAACCAAGAAGGCGCTTATGGGCATGGGCTATAACGAAGAAATAATAGACGTAATCTGATCTCTTTTCTGAAGTGGTTTTTATGGCAGTAATGGGTATAGAGAGCACGGCCCACACTTTCGGAGTGGGTATCTGTGAAGGCGGCAAAATAATAGCCAACCAGAAAAGCATGTACGAAATAAAGGACAAAGGCATGGTGCCTGTGAAGGTTGCGGAGCATCATTCTGAAAAATCTAATTTTATCATAAAAGCTGCTCTTGATGAAGCAGGGCTGGATATCGGGGATATAAACGCAATAGGGTATAGCATGGGTCCGGGTCTCGGCCCGTGCCTTTCTGTAGGGTTTCACTCCGCAAAAAAATTAGCATTAGAGAACCGTATTCCCCTCTTTCCAGTAAACCATGCGGTGGCGCACATAGAGGTCACAAAACAGCGATTTGGAGTTTCAGATCCGTTAATAGTTTATGTTAGCGGAGGAAATTCTCAAATACTTGGCATAGAGGACTCCCCATTTAGGCATTATCACGTATACGGCGAGACTTTCGATATAGGCATAGGGAACATGCTGGACAGCTTTGCAAGGGAGGCTGGCATAGTTCCTGCTTGGGGCTCTGAGGTTGCCAAGGTGGCGGCAAACGGAAAGTATTTCGAGATGCCATATACTGTCAAAGGAATGGACTTTACTTTTACCGGATTGCTAACATTTGCTGTTAAATCCTTATCATCCCATCCTGTAAAAGATGTTGCATATTCTTTGCAGGAAACCTCTTTTTCAATGCTCTGCGAAGCTGCCGAACGAGCCATGCTTCTTACTGGCAAGAAGGACTTAATAGTCTGCGGAGGAGTTGCGCAGAGTTTGCGGCTTAAAGAGATGCTGAAAAAGATGGCCAAGCCTCACAAAAAACAGGTATATGTCTCCCCGAACGAACTGAACGCCGACAACGGCGCCATGATAGCGGTTGTTGCGGAAAGCATGTTTAAGAGCGGGCAATCCTTCCAGATAGAAAAATTGGACATAAAGCAGCGCTATAGGGCGGATTCTGTAGAGATACTGTGGTAGCATGAACAAAAAGATATCCGAAGGAGCAGAGGCAGTGGTAACCTCTTTTGATTTTTGCGGGAAAGAGGCAGTAGCAAAAATTAGAGAGAGGAAAAGCTATAGAAACCAAGAAATGGATGAGAGGATAAGGCTTTCAAGGACCAGGAGAGAGGCAAGGATAATGAGAAGGGCCTCTCTTAACAGGATCTCTTCGCCTAAGCTGTTTTTTTACGGAGGCAATATATTGGTGATGGAAAGATTGAATGGAACAAGGCTTTCAGACATGCTGAAAGGCAAATACGGCAAGAACGCAATAAAGATATTTCCAGATGTGGGTATCCTGCTTGGAAAATTGCACTCAGCAGCTATAACACATGGCGACTTTACTCCCGCCAACATAATGGTAGATGCCGCAGGCAAGCCGTCTGTCATAGATTTTGGGCTTTCTGACATAACAGAATCAGACGAAGAAAGAGGCATGGACCTGCTGCTCATGAAAAGATATGTGGGAAGCGCCCTTTTTAGGAGTTTTTTAAAGGGATACAGGAAAGCGTTCAATTATAGCAGCAGGGTCGAGAAGAGGCTTTCTGAAATAGAAAGAAGAGGGCGATATCAGACAAGAACTCTGCTGGCAGACTAGAATCTGCCAACGCTTGGCCATCCATACTGGATGGATTCTGCAGAGACGGCCGCCTGACTCTCCTGCTGAGTTGTAAAAGTTGTATTTTTAGAATGAGCGAGAAGTATCATGCCTATAAATGATAGTCCTGCTATCGCAGCGCTGTAAATCTCTGAATTAAGTAGATATGAGTAGCTAAACAATGCGGTTGATAGGAATGCTGACATTAAACCCAAACCATATCCTTTATTTGACTGGCCGAAGATAAGGGCTCCTGAGATAAATTCAAACGCTCCAAGAACAAATCCGCCTAACAGAAGAGAATATCCGTAATTAATCTGCGTTATAAAATTACTATATACAAAATTCTGTATGCCTGTTTTTAGTGCATCTGCAATCAGATATAACATTGGGCTGCTTCCAAAATATACAAGTATCGGTAAAGTTATCATTAACATCGCAGCCGAAGCGTCCCCTATTTTATTGTACACAAACAAAGAGGATTGCTTTGCAGATGCTACAGAATCTATATCCTCAAGGCAGTAATACCTCCCATTATACTCGCTTATGTCCTCATAACAATAAGGCTTATGGCATTTATCGCATATGGCGTATGCAGCCCTCCACGGATGCCATTCGCATCTCTGCCCCAAAGCAGCGTCCCTGCTCTTCCTTGCTAATTTGCTCGCCTCTTTATTCGTCATTCCCTCTGCTTCTTTTACCGCATGCTGGGTAGTTGCCGGAATCACGAATATAGGTTCATCATATTGCTGCCGATTAACCTGAACCTCTTTCTGCGGCTTGGAATATGCTTTCTGCTTTGGTTTTAGAACCTCCTTGCTTTCTTTTTGGATAGTTTTATTCAAGATAGTAGAAGGGGATTCTATTACAGGCTGGGATTGCCTTTTTTGCTCCCTTAGCCTGAATATAAGCATATCCTCTTTTTCAACCATAGAGCTCAAAACCTTTTAGATCTCTCTATTGCTTGGCGTTTCTTCTTTTCAAATATTCCTCTGTGCTTGGCACAGCTTATGCAATAAAGTATCTTCCTTCTCTCAAAAAACCTCACATCGTTTGCGGTTTTCAGGTCAGTACTGAACTTTATGGCTTTCTCGTCTATTACAGCCTTGTTCCTTGGAACTTTCCTTCCGCAAGATTCGCATACTACTAGGGTATCTCTTCCTCTCAAAACAGCACCTTTGCTTGTAATAATGCTTTGCAGCAAAGCTTAATTAACTATTCGGAGAAAAAAGTAAAGGTAGTATTGTGAAAGTATATCTTGCAGCAGAGAATAAAGAGCTTGGCATAAGACTTGCCAACATAATAAACAGAGGCAGCGGAAGGTGTATAATAAGCGACATGGAAAGCGATGATTATAAGGCGCTTCTGAAGGACATAAAGAACTCCATGGAAGACTTTGATCTTTCCATACTAATATCTGGCTCGCCTCAAGAAGCGAGCATGGACGCTAATAGGATAAACGGAATCAGGGCTGTGGTTTGCAAGGACCTTGAGGATGTCTCAGGTGCAGTATCTGCAAAAGCAAATCTAATAGTGCTTGATGCCGCGAAGCTTTCTCGTATAGATGGAAACGCCATGGTCGAGATATTTAAAAGCGGGCTTGGATCCAAGGAAAGCCAGCCCCAGAAAGCGAGTTACATGCCAGCCCAGGCGTATAAGCAGATGCCAGTACAGCCGCCTCAAAAGAAACCTGTGCAGGTTCAGACCGCGCAGCAGGATTCTACAAGCGCAGTATCAAACGTAATAGGAGGATTGAAAGGAATTTTAAATGCAGGAAAATCCAGCAACAAGGAAGTAGCGTCATCAAAACCTATTATAAAAAAACCTGAGATCAAGACCAAACCCGCACAACAGGATGAGCGCCAGAAGGAGAAGAAAAAAGGAGGCATTTTCGGGTCATTAAAGGACACTTTCGGAGTAGACTAGCGGATATATGATAAATGATTTGCCCGGCAAATCCGCCCATTCACAATTTATGGGCATTAAAGGCATATGGGATGGAAAACAAAAAAGAAAATACCAAGAAGGCATGCACCCACGGATGGCAGCCTCGAAAAGATGGGGCTCTCACAGAATCGAGATCATGCCATGGAAAAGCAGTGGAAGTCAACGGCTCTAGTCGTTGGAGGATGTTACATCTTGGTATCTGATTGCGAAAAGATAATAAAGGCAACTCTGCCATCGATAAAGATTGCTGTTGCAAACGCACTCGCAAAAGACAATATTAAGCAGGACAAGATAGCAGCTTCATTGGGAGTGAGTCAAGCTGCGGTAAATAAATACATCAAAGGCAAATATTCCGCAACACTGAAAAAGATAGTGGCTCAGATAAAGGACAGCCCAGAAATAAGAGAATTGGTGCATTATGTAGAAGCGGGCAAATGCACTTCCGACATATCAAAAAAGATCGACGTTTTTGCATCGAAACGAATACGTGTCGCTATCGCTTCGTTGAAGGAGCCTCCCTGCTTTTGAACATCAGAATTTCGCTTCCAGCATTTTCTATTTGGATTCTTGCAGTATCCTGCTTTTTTCTAAAACCGTTAAGCACGGCTTCCGCAAATCTCATCCTTCTCGTAGAATCATATATCTCTTCCATAAACTCGAAGTATTTTTCCGCCTCCTTGATCTTTCCGCCGCGAAGAGACTCCAAAACCTCCCTTTTTAGCTCTCCTACCGAGTCCATGAGGCCCATTAAATAAGCTTCTGCATCAACGCCCACCTCTTTAATTGAAGGAATTCTGCCATCCTTTTTTATAGAAAGCGAGACCGCTGCCTCTGCATATTCCTGATATGCCTGGAAGGAATTATATTTGAACTGCATGTCAAACGTGCCGAGCTCAGAAATCTTGCTTTTGATATCCAAAACCATCCTTTCGGCTTTCTCTATATGCCCATTGTGGAGCGTCGTGATGGCTTGCCCCGAGGCCCTTATTATGTCTCTTGACAATTGCATTACCTTATCGAATTCTGACTGTTTTTTCGATAAAAGATCCGATATCTTTTCTATCTCTTTTTCCATGTTCTCCATAATATTACCTGCTGCCTGTTCTTGCATTGTGAAAGAGATATAGCTGAGCATACCCTCGGTATCTTCCCCATCTCTCCTCTGCAAATTCTTGAATCTCCCTCAGTTTCTTTTTCCTCCCTTTGAAATAAAGCCTTTCTACAGTGCGTTTTACATGCACATCTATGGGAAATGCCTTGAGGTTGCCGTATCCCATTAATATTATACAGTCTGCAACCTTTTCCCCAACCCCTTTTATTAACATAAGATCTTCCTTGAGCTTATAATAATTCGATCCTGAAAATTTGTAGAGGTCTATATTGTGCGTGCAGTATTCCGCAGCCTCCACTATGTATTTTGATCTAAATCCCGCTCCGAGGGCCATGAAATCCTTTTCAGTAGCCTTGAGAAGAGCTTTGCTTTCCGGAAATTCCCTCCCTATTATCTCACCATTGCTGCCAAAGACCGGCCTCCCGAACTTATTAACTATATTCTTGGTTATCAGCCTAATTCTTTTTACATTATTAAACTGCGAGATTATAAATGTAAGCACAGTTTCCCAAGGGTCATTCATTGTGAGCCGCATCCCATTGTAAAGGGAGATCGAATTGGATATATGCTCATCTGTGGATATGTTTTTGTATATGGTTGGCATTCTGTCTTTAAGCCTAAATCTTGTAAAAGCATCATGGGCGGCGGAATTGTCTCTGCTCAGTATTTCTAGCATCCCTTTTTCCACGCTCCCCTTATGCGTTATTTTGACTATTTCTCCCCGTTCCGCATATGACAGTACACTGCCATTCTCATTGTAATCCGCGTAGAAGCTTAAAGGCTGAGCGCTTTCAAAAGTGTGCCTGAGGCTGAATAAAGAGACATCAATCTGTTTGATCATGGCGCCATCCTGCAATTTATCGCATCTAATTCATTGTAAACGATATTCTGGAGTAAATGCTTTTAGAAGGATTTCATGAAGCTCGCTGGTTGTGACGCGCTTCTGTGATTTATCGTTTCTATCCCTTATAGTCACGGTGTTATAGCTGTCTGAAGATTTATCTACGCTATCAAAATCTATTGTAATGCAGTAAGGTGTTCCTATGTCGTCCATTCTTGCATATCTTCTGCCTATAGACCCCGCAGAATCCGAGACTATTTTAAAATTCCTGGCCAGGTCCTGCCTTATAGATTCTGCCATGGCCTGCAATCTTTCATCTTTCTGGAGTGGAAAAACTGCAGCATGATAAGGGCTGAGAGCTTTCGGTATTTTCAATATTGTTCTTTCCCCGTCATTAACATAAAAAAGGTCAATAAGCGTCCAGATATTTCTATCCACGCCAAAACTTAGTTCAAGCACATTTGGAATTATTTTGTTCCCATCTTGCAGTACGGACAGATCCTTTCCTGATCCTTTCGAGTGCGAAGTGAGGTCATAGTCTCCTCTGTAATGAAGCCCTCCTATTTCCCTGAACCCGCCCCAGCTCTCAACTTTGACTTCAAGATCCATATGAACCTTGTTGTAGAATGCCTTCTCTCCGCCTCCTTTTTCAAAGAACCTGAACCTCTCCTGCGGCACTCCTATTAAATCCACATAGAACCTGTCTATCAAAGCCATGTGATAAGCGTAAAAATCAGGTATGCCATACGAAGCCGATAGCTCTTTTGCAGATATCCTTTGCTCTTTTTTGTCGCTATATGTAACTACGTTTAGCATCCTGTCCGATAGCTCTTCAGATTGCGGTTTCCATTTATTTTGATCAAAAAATATCTGAAGCTCTGCCTGTATCAGCTCCCTCATCCTGTATAATCCTTGCCTGGGTGAGATCTCATTGCGGTATGCCCTGCCTATTATTGCAAGACCAAAAGGCAGCGTCTTCCTTAATGTATTATATTCTTGGAAGAAATTCAGGAATGTTGATTGCGCAGTCTCCGGCCTTAAATATCCTTTGTCTGATTTTTCAGGTCCTAATCCTACGTCTATCATCATATTGAATGACCTGGGTTCACCGAGTTCCCCTCCGCACTTTTGGCATTTTATTTTATTTTCTTTTAGTATCTTTCCCATCTCCGCTGCACCGTCCCCCTCAGATACCCCTATCCCCTTCTCAGAGATCAGAACATCCGCCCTGTAGTATGAATGGCATTTTGTGCAGCCCACAAGAATGTCATTGAATCTAGATGCATGGCCTGACGCCACAAGCGGCTTTTCTGGGAGAAGGGTTGATCCATCTATTAAATGGTAATTCTCGTTCTGATCAACGAAATAAGAGAGCCACAGGGTCTCAAACCTCCTTTTCATCAATGCTCCAAGATGGCCGTAATCAAATAAACCTGACGCGCCTCCATATATCTCTGCACTAGGCCAAAAGAATCCTTTGCTTTTAGCATACGAGAGGAGCTCATCAATCTTCACTTTATCATCCATTTAAGATTAGCAATAGCTATTATAAAATGTAGTTATTTTGGCTTTAATATAAACATGCCATATCTGTCAACATCTATGTATTTAGAATAATATGCGCGCACATCGTCAATAGTGACGGCTGCAAGCATTTTTGGAATGTCTAGCGGAAGGCTTGGTTTATCGTATATAAGCGATGACATTGCGGTTCCTATCGACATGTCAAGGCTTCTCTCCCTGATTGTGGTATACTCTATTATCGCCCCTGCCTTTATGCGAAGGAAGTCTTTCTGCTCTATTTCCCCATTCTGAGCCCTTTCAAATTCTTTGAGCATTATTTTCTTAGTTAGTTCCAAATTATTTGCTTTTACTCCGGCATCCGCACCTATGAATCCGAAGGTAGACCTGTTAGTTACATTGCAGGAGGATTCGTACGAAAGCCCGCGCTTTTCCCTCAACTCTTGGAAAAGCCTGTAGTCAAGCATCTCGCTCGCGATTATTGACGCTGCGTTTTCTTCCAATCCCTGCTTTGTGATATTGGAAGTCTTGAATCCTATCCCTATCCTTGTCTGCTTTATCCCCTTTCTTGAAGTCACAATATCCGCCCTTTCCTGCTTTTCAAAACATACTTCTCTTAACGGAGGTGTGCCCTCTTTGTGAAAGCCGCGAAAATGTTTTTTGGCCTCAGATATCATTCTGCTTTCTGACAAGCCGCCGTACATTGAAAGGACCATGTTGCCAGGAAAATAATATTTTCTATATATCTTCTCTATATCATTCCTGTTTATCGCATTTATCTCCTTCTCATTAGAATATGCCATATTCCTCGCAGGGTGTTTTTTGAATAGAACTTTTAGCATATAGTCTTTCGACAGCTCCATCGGCATGTCATGCTCTATCATCACCTCGTTTAAGATGGGGCCGCGCTCCGTCAGGAATTCCTTTTGCAACAAAGTGGAATTTGTTATGATATCTGACATAAGCTCCATGCATCTTCCGAACATGCTCTTGTGCACTTGCGCAATAAATACTGTGGCTTCATATTCTGTGAATGCATTATGAGCAGCCCCGAGCATCTTAAAAGTGCCATCTATATCCTTCCAGCTCCTCTTCTTCGTTCCCTTGAAAATCATATGTTCAAGGTAATGAGAGATCCCTTCCTTTCCTTTTGGGTCGTCAACAAAGCCGTATTTTACTCCAATGGATATGCCTACTGTCTCAAGCATTGGAAGAGAAGCTGCGATTACATTTAATCCGTTGTCTAGGGTCTCAGTTTTTGCACGCATAAAGTTTTTCTTTAGCAAACTTATTTATAACTGTGAGCAGGAAAGGACAATTGTTTTGGAGAAAGTTGAACGTAAAAGCAAATAACCATTAAGGATGGTTTCAAGACGGCACAATAAAAGCCATTCTTCTAATAATCTGGCGTTTTTCAATAAAAATATCCCAATATGATTTGGGAGATAATTTCAAAAAGAGTTAAAACGCTTAGCTTCCATTTACTAACATAGGTGCTATTTTGGCAGGCAGAGGATTTGAAGAATTAAGAGAGAAGATGCTTAAGAGTGCCAAGGCTGGAATAAGCAAGGCATACCAGAGTGAGGAATATGCCCTTATGCAGGCTGTTAATGCCCAGATAGAGACCTCCAGATCTTATAATTTGGCATTTGAAAGGCTTAGCGAGTGGCAGGGACTATATCTTCCAGAGATAAAGATAGGCAATCCCAAATCCCTGGCAAAGCTTGTAATAAACTTATGCAATGGAAAAACCGACAGAGAATCTATAAGCGAGGCTTTGGGAGAAGGAGGCAATCCCGATAACGTTATAAGCAATATTTCATCAACTATGGGGAGGAAGATGGAGGATGAAGAAGCGGCTGTTGTTGCTGGCTTCGCATCCCAGATCCTTTCAATGGCAGATTCTCTTGACATGCTAGACAAGTACATAAAATCAGCTGCAAACAGGATACTTCCAAATACTTCATACCTTACAGATCACATGATAGCTGCAGAGCTCTTGAGCAGGGCGGGTTCACTTGAAAGGCTTGCAACAATGCCTGCTGGCACTATACAGCTGCTCGGGGCAGAGAAAGCGTTATTCAAGCATATCAAATTCGGAAGCAGGCCACCAAAATACGGCATATTATTTAAGTTGGCAGATGTAACCAACGCGCAGAAGGAGATAAAAGGCAAGATAGCCAGGGCATACGCTACAAAAATATGCATCGCACTAAAAGCTGATTATTTCTCTAAAAATTTCATTGCTGAAGGGCTGAAGAAAAATTTAAATGAGAGCATAAAGAGAATAAAGGAGAAGCCCATAACTCCTAAGAGGGAAGATGCTGGGGGGAATTTCGGAAGGGATAGGAATAGGAAATTCCGCGGCTTTCACGGCAGGCGAGATGGAAACAACAGTTTCAGAAGAGAGAGAAGGCATAGAGATTGAATCAGGTTTGCCTGACTCAAAAGGTTCCAGGGCAATTATTGAAGTAGGCACCTGTCGCATGCTATTGTTTCTCCGAATGCATTTTCATGAATCCCTTTCTGCATTCAAGCTTCTAATATTCTTATTACTGAGCAGGCGCTTGCAGCATTCGGCCAGATGGCTTCTGCTGCTAAAATATTATTAGAAATTGCCACTGACAATTTTTGAAATAAGGTAAAACTGTAAGCGGAAAGGCTTTAAATACTTTCGAATCCCCTTTTTACTTATTAATGGTGAATATATGCCAAATCAAGGTAACCCAGGCGCTCCAAAACCCTCAGAGGTTGAGGTTCAGATAGAGCAGAACATAGTAAATAACATAAACAACAAGAGACCAGATGCCAACTTCGATCCGCAGAAAGATAGCTTGAACCCTGTTCTTGCAGTATATCACAGGACAATGGAGGAAATAGAAAGGATGCCTGTAATAGACAAGACCATGACGGTATGCCCAGAATGCAAATTGATAATAAACGGAACTCTGTACAAAGACGGAGACAACGTAATGATAAGAAAATACTGCCCTGAGCACAAGTGGACGGTAGAGAAATATTGGGAAGACTATGACATGTACATGAAAATGAAGAGATACAATTATTATGGAAGAGGATTCGACAATCCTAACTACATAAGCGATACTAAGGGAGCAAACTGCCCCTTTGACTGCGGAATGTGTGAAAGGCACAAGTCCCATACTGGACTTGCAAACGTAGTGGTAACAAACAGATGCCACCTCTCATGCTGGTATTGCTTCTTCTATGCAAAGGAGGGGGAGGCTATATATGAGCCAAGCGTTGCTGAACTTGATAAGATCTTCAGGAACTTAAGAGCACAGAAGCCAATACCTGCAAACGCATTGCAGATAACCGGAGGAGAGCCAACAATGGCGCCAGAGATAATAAAAATAGTTGAGAAGGCAAAGGAATCCGGCTTCGATCAAATACAGCTAAATACAACAGGAATAAACCTCGGTCTAAACCCTGAGCTGGCAATAAAGTTAAGGCATGCTGGTGTAAGCACATTATATATGAGCTTTGACGGGGTAAGCGCTAGAGCGAATCCAAAGAATCACTGGGAGACACCAATGGCTCTTAATGCTGCAAGAAAAGCAGGCATAGGAGTAGTCTTAGTGCCTACCGTAATAAGAACAATAAATGACCATGAGTTAGGTGCAATAATAAACTTCGCAATAAACAACTCAGACATAGTCAGAGCAGTAAACTTCCAGCCGGTTTCTCTGGTGGGAAGGATGCCTTCGAAACTCAGGGAGAAGCAGAGAATTACAATACCTGGGGCCATAAAGCTCATAGAGGAGCAGACAAACGGAGTAATAGGGAAGGATGCATGGTTCTCTGTGCCTTATGTAGGAGGAATAAACAAATTCATAGAAGCCCTTACTGGAGAATACAAGTATGATCTTTCCATACACTTTGCATGTGGAGCAGGGGCATACCTTTTCATAGACAGCGACAACAAGATAATACCATTGACAAAGTTCGTTGATGCCCAAGGTCTTTTGGAGCATCTGCAGAAGACAGTGGATAAGATGCAAGGAAAATCCAAGCTGCAGAGAAGGCTTATAGCGCTCAGGGCGTTGACACAGATAGGAAGGTTCATAAACAAGAAAAACCAGCCTAAGTCTGTAAATTTCAGCAAGATGCTGCTTTCATTGTTCTTGAAGCACGACTTTGCATCTATGGGCAAACTACAGATGAAGACATTGTTCATAGGTATGATGCACTTCCAGGACGAATACACCTATGACATACATAGGGTAGAAAAATGCGACATCCACTACGCGCAGCCTAACGGCGAAGTGCTGCCATTCTGCTCGTTCAACGTATTTCCTGAGATGTATAGGGACAAGGTGCAGAGACAGTATAGCATGCCCGCATTGGAGTGGGAGAAGACACATCCTGGATGGAATTATTCAAAGGACAAATATACCAGGAATATCAAGGAAATAGAGGCAAGTCCTGCATACATAATGACTTATGGCAGCATGAAGGATTACTTTGCCCTCCCTGTAAATAGCGGAAAGGGGCTTGCAAACTTCGCTAATATAAAACAGAAGACCGCAATCCAGCAGGTAGTGGCACAGAATACCAGCGGGAAAACATCGGATATGCCTAAAAGCACATACGTAATCGCAGAATCCAAAAGCGAAGATTCATGCGGATGCGGAAATGGCGGCTCATGCGGATGCGAAAATGAAGAGAAATCCGCATCAGAAAACGAAGGCTCAGGATGCGGTTGCGGCGGGAAATGCGATTGCTGAACTTCTAGGTTTTAAAAATGGACAGAAGAGATACAGGACCTTCATTAAGCAAATACAAGGAAGACCTCCAAAGGGAGCTGCAGCAAGGCCATGTGGAGGACGATTGGCTTACTGATGAGAATGGCAATAAGTACAGGATGCCGTACAAGATAATAAAATGCGTAATATTCAGGAATATAAGCCAGCAGGAGATGATCGACCCGCAGCATGCGGCACGTCTTCAGTACAGGCTGTCATTGCTTGAGCCAATAATAAAGGCCAGTGTTAACTTTGCTAAGTCAAGAATAACCTTAATATATAATCCCAAAGGCGCAAAGAACAGGAGGGAGCAGATAAGCCAGCAGGAAATAATAGATTTCTTGGCAAAAGAGGGAGTCAATGTCGACCTTTCCCAGATAGATGAGAGGGATTATGATTATATAAAAGAATTCTACAACTATGCATATTTCTCCCCAACCATAAGAGAACACCCGCCATATGGGTATACTAAGGAGGAGTGGGCGGAGATGAGGGAAGGCTGGGAGGAAAAGATGCAGAAAGTAAACTCTGAGAAATTGGGAAAGTTCAGAGAGTGGCAGAAGAGCTATATGGAAAGCATACAAGAAAGTGGAACACAGGCTCCAGATGCAAAACTCACAATGAAAGAAAGGCTATTTGGAAGGAAGACTCCAAAGGCCAAGAAAGGCGAAAAAGGCTTCTGGTTCCACGGAATCTAATTCTATTTCAAGGCGCGCTATAACCAGATGTCCATGAACTTGTGTATGTCACATTTGCAGCTGTACCATCATTTCCATAACCGGAATAGTCATTTGCATTTCCATTAAGAGGCCACCATCCCATAAGGTTGTTGACATTGATTGGCGCACCTCCAATGCCTTCTTTATAGAGTGCCTGTATTGAAGAATTAGAGAGAGATGCGTTGTAGATTTGGATGTTAGCAAGTGAACCTTTGTACTGGCAGCAAGTAACATACGTGCCAATAAGGTATGTAGTAGCAGTTTGAGTAGATGAGACCATCGCTGAATTAGTGGTATATGCTGTAAGATCACCATTCAAATATATAGATGCTGACTTACCAACCGTCTCTTTTACTGCCATAAAAGACCAAATACCTCCCTGTGCTGAGACATTGGATACTAACCAATCCGAAGTCCCAGTAGGTGAAAATTCTGTTTGCCACCCTATCTGGATGCTTGGTTGGTTGGTAGTAAAAGCGACCCCTCCA
>JAKABJ010000018.1 GCA_021801905.1 Microcaldota archaeon
TTCAAATCCTTCTTGTCAGAGATGCGCCTAGCGCGCATCTTGTGCATTTGGCGCTTAAAAATTATGGGCAAATACACTGTGAGTTATTCAATTCAAGCAAAAAAGATAGAAATCAGGTCCTAAGTCCAAGCTACAACATATCAATAACAGAAGCAGGTTTGGTCCAAGTTCTTATGAGAAGCGGTCTCACATTATCACGTGGTTTATTAATGGAAGAGACCATAATGGGTTTCATCATCAAACAAGTCACTACTTTCCGCTATCTAATCTCATATAGCTGATGAGTACTGCAGCAGACCATAATGGTGCTGCGTCTTAAAGTCAGCCTCCTATTCTGAACATCTTTGTGCCGCATACAGGGCAGGCCCCTGTCCTGGCTTTCTTGCCATTCTTCATGGAGACTTCCTTTACATCTTTCATCTCTCTCTTCTGCTTGCATTTTACGCAATACGCTTCAACCATGCTATCGCCAATTTATATGCAACTCTATATTATAAAAATACCTATGTCAGCAAGAAAAATGCCAATAATAGTGTTTTTTAATCTAAAACTATATTCCCTATTCTTCTTGTTCCAAAAGGATGCAGTTGCGCTATTATATTGCATTCCGTGCAGCCTTGGCACGCTATTCCTACTACGAATTCTCCATTCTCTGTTACTTCACAGCTGCAGTCTAAAACTATCATAATATCATAGGTTAAATGTACGCAAAAAATAAAATATAATAAGGGCGGTTTTGCCGCCCAAAGAAGTTAGTTGTTCTTCTGTAATTCATTTATCCTTTCCTCTATTCCTTTGGCCTCTTTTTCAAGAGACTCTTTGTATTCCTTTAGGATATCTATCTTTTCCTGTTTTGTCAGGAAATTCCTTATGCCTTCATACGCCCCTGCTCCGCACATTCTATCTCCATTCATTTTTTTCACCATGTCCAATATAGGACATCATATAATGTTAGGCAAAATATTTAAATATATATGATGTCATATATTTACACTATGCCAAAAAAATACGGGTGCGACATGCGTGGAATGCTCTCATTCCAGATACTCTGGCTTCTTTCTAAAAAGGAGATGTATGGCGAGGCCATCGCAATAGAAATAGAAAAAAGAAGGGGAGAAAAGCCCAAAGCAAGTACTCTCTACCCTGCTCTTAAAGAGTTGAAAGCCTCCAATCTTATATCGAGTAGGAAATCCGGAAAACTAATAGTATACTCTTTGACAAGAGAAGGCAGAAGCTCTTTGGATCGTGCAATAAGCTATTTCTGCAGATCTTTTAGAGATATTTTTGAAGAAGAGAAGGCGGCAGGAAGATAAAACTGGCGTATTCTTCTAAAATAGGACAAGTTTAAGTTTTATTGTTTTATATAAATTTGAAAGCAAAGCACAATAATATAAGTATTTATAATTCTTCTCAAAAGATATTGCAAATAAATTATCTATGGGTCTGTAACTCAGTTTGGCTAGAGTGGCAGGCTTTTAACCTGTAAGTCGTGGGTTCAAATCCCACCAGACCCGAGTAAAATTTACTACGACAAAATCGGGTTCGAATATGAGCAAATCCGTGCAATAATAGACAGTGCCTCGAAGAGGCTTTCCAAGCATCAGCTGGAACAACTCAGGGCAACGCTAAAATCGGGTTCGAAAAACGCTTCAGAAAACCAAAAGAGCCGAAGTACGGCTCCATAAGCAAGGCATTCTCGGAACGAGAATTGCAGCATTTCCTCAGGAATGTAAAGTCAGAAAAGTTCAAGCTTCTTTTCAGGTATCAGGCATGTCTCGGCCTTCGGGTTGGCGAAGTCTCAAAGTTGCACGTAAGCAACATCGACTTCGACAAAAGGGAACTGACTTTGAAGAGCGAGAAGTCAGGCAGGCTAGATTGCTTGCTGATACCGGTAGAACTATTCAAAGAAACGATTGAATACATAGCCAAAAATGAGGCCAGAATAAAGGCTTCAAGCGGCTATGTATTCTTCAAAGAAAACGACAACAATCACAATAACGTGCCTTATATAGACCTCAACTACGTGAGAAAGGTCTTCCGGGAAGCGGTAAGTTCGGCCGACTTAGACCAGGTATATGACCATTCAGAAGAAACCATACCTGGTCATAAAAGCAGGCCTCTTTACAGGCTTACAACACACAGCCTACGCCATTACGCTATAACGCGTTTCGCTAAGTCAACAAATGGCAATTTGGTGCAAGCGAGTAGATTCGCCAGGCACGCAAAACCTGAGACCACCATGCGCTACATTGCAAGAGACAATGAAGCGTTGTATAAAGAGATAGACTTTGCATTCTCAGATAAAATGTATGACATCAAGCAATTATTAAACCAGAAATCAAGGCCCTTTTAAACATTCTTATGCAATAAATTAGTTATGGACAGAAAAGTTAGAGACGAGATAAAAGCAATATTATTAAGCAAACTTTTAGGAAAACTGGAATCCCATGCACCAGAGTCTGAATATAAACCATTCTTCGATGCAATCTTTAATAAGAAACAGATAATGCTCGCATCACTTATTCAATCATTTTACACCTCCTTCGGAATGTCAATCTATGAGCAGATTGCAGTTGCTTTAGCAAATGGCCAAGGCAAACATGCAGAACGTCAGTATAAATTGCTAGGCCAGATTGATCCCAAAACTAACTCTTTGATAGATAAAATGGATGTTGACCTAAGAGCTGGAAAAATTAAAGGCGATGCTAAAAAGGAAACTGAAACCATAAGAGCATCGATAAAACCAGGTAAACCAGAAAGGCATCCAGACAGTGTAGTAGATTTATATGTAAAAGCACCAGATAACCAAGAGTATTATTTTGGCATAACCACAGTTAAGCCAAATAAGGAAGGCTTTGAAACCCATAAAAGGAAGTTGCTAAATTGGATTGCGCTCAGACTAAGTCAGAATAATAAAGCAAAAATCCACGTTGCAACAGTTCTACCATATAATCCATACTATCCCGAACCATACGAGAGATTTGGTTCAGCCACGCTTTTCGATAAATCACAATTCCTTGTGCAAGAAGAATTTTGGAATTTTATAGGAGGTAAAGACACATTTAAAGAATTAATTGATATATGCAAAGAAGTAGGTACAGAGTTGCGCAAGAAAATAGATGCACTTTAGTTCTTCTTGAAATAGAAGATTGATTCAAAGTAAGTTTTTCCTGTTCTTTCTGTTCTCATCAATACAGGTCTATCAAAAATATCAATCAGGCTATAGCCACATCTACTTCCAATTTCTTGATATAGATTATATTTATCATTAGCAACAATAAATATCTTAGCACCAGCTTTCAGATATTTGTTCATGTTTCTAAATACTTGTTCTATAGCCTCTGAGTAGGTGCCTCTCGCAACTGCGCCTGAACCTCTTTTCGCAGGCCCTATTTCAGCTTCATCTTGTCTTGGAAAATCAAATAGCTCATATGCGTATTTGTGTTGTTCATGATAATCTATAACCCCTACATACGGTGGTGAAGTAAATATACCATCAGCCTTAGTTCCTGTCGGCAATTTAACTATTCTTGAATCCCCCTGTATAATCGTCATGTTGGCACTTGTTTTAATGAAATTAAACTCCTTCAGTCTTTCTATCGTATCTAAGCTATATCTTTCTATGAACTTATATGCCTCGTTTGTAGGTTCACAATATCTCTTGTGTTTTATGCACCAATAACGTTCACTTACTGGTTTCTTAGGCCTAGCCAAATCGTAATGTGGGATTAGCCTTGCCGATCTAGCTGCTCTAGAAAGTATAATTTCGAGAACATCTCCATTTTTATAATTAGGTATATTATTTTTGTAGAATAACAATTCCTTTAGCGCCCTTTCAGAAAACCACGTGCTCAGATATTCACTGTCTGTTTCCACAGAATTACTATTCTTATCCAACAACGTGCCGTTATTTTTAAGTCCTCCACTAAAAATTTTTGCTTTCCTAAGAGCATCTTTAATTTCACTTTCTACTACGGGCATATCGTAACTAGCAGTCTTTACTTTCTGAATTAGTGCATTGAATGGCGACAGTTCAATTCCTATAGAGTTTATTCCTAACACATTCGCCTCAATAAGCGTTGTTCCTGAGCCAGAAAAGGGGTCAATTACTGTCTCTCCAGCTTCAAAATACTCTTTCAGAAATACTTCTACGAGTTGAGGTATAAATTTGCCCAAATATGGGTGTAATCTGTGAACATGTTTAGTCCTCTCGTACTCTCTAATTCCTAGAAAAGTCAGGTCGCTACCGAATCGCTCTATATTTTTTTTAATATTTACTGTTTTTTCTATTAGAGGTGTATCTACTCCAAATTTTACAGCAGCTATTTCACTTTCTTCCTGCATGCTCCCAACTAATAGTAAGTGGAATTTAGAATTTATAACACTTTCGGGTTATCTCTAAGTTTGTTATCGTATTCCATGCACATGAACTTTCCATTTGGGAAAGGTTCCCCCATTAATTTCTGCATCTTGCTGCCATCTAGTGATATAACTCTATTTATGAACAATTCACTCCCAACTTTCACGCTGCGTCCACACTCGTTACATATCTCTCTTTCTGCATTCATATTTGGTTCATCCTTTACTCTGATGCCAGCGCTAGCTTACAAACTAGTCTTTCATATCGGTCTGCGCTGATGTCATATTGTTTAAAGAAACTTACTACCGAATTCACATTGTAATGTAGTTCTAGTACATTTAACATCTTCGATAGCAATTTGAATTCTTTTTTCGTAAAATTTGGATAGTTGCTTTCATGTTATCTCACATCTTTATGCATACTAAACTATATAAAACGCGCTTTGTTTTTCTTCAAGAAGTTTATACTTATGCTGCTTTAGTGATACGACATATATCGGTACTCCTCCTATGTATTTCTCTGCTCTTGTAAGGCTGTTGCTTAGAAAACCAAGACCAGTTATCCCAA
Organism: Microcaldota archaeon; assembly: GCA_021801905.1. GTDB lineage: Archaea > Micrarchaeota > Micrarchaeia > Micrarchaeales > Micrarchaeaceae > JAJZAB01. Next base: position 4,928 of record JAKABJ010000018.1, read on the forward strand.
TAGCAACATCAGGTTTTATCTGTACAATCTTCTGAAAACTCTTGTATTTCACATTATATTTATGGTCGTATTCTATAGCTGCACGAAATTTACCTTTACGTGCCACTAAATCTATTCTTCTTGCTCTCCCAGATTTATCCTTAATTTTATAAATAGGATATTCTTTTGTCGTATAGAAACCATACCTCTGAAATATCTGTTCTATCTGCTTTACAGTATCATTATGTTCGATCTTTGGATTAACACCTTTAGCTATTTCTTCTATGAGATTTATTATCTCCATATTCCTTCATACCTTCTTACGATAGTTCCCAGATACTTGCCGACCATATTCAAAACTTTCTTTGCCTCCAGCTTATCAGCAGAACTCCAACTAAACCATTCAATTTCTTTAACACTTATCCTCTTATCAATCAAAAGTTTCATTTTCTCTGCATTAGTCCCCCTCCAATCTTCGTATGCTTTACTCCTGGCAATTCTATGTAACCTTACCGCAGCCTTCTTCCTAATTTCTCTACTTATCTCCTCTAATTCCTCGCATTCCAACAATCCACTCAAAGTAGCTAAATTAGCTAGACCAATCTTCCCTCCTTTGTCATAATCATCCCAACTATCGGTATAATCAGAGTATTTCTTATGTTTACTAAACGCTTCTAGTTTTTTAGTTAGCGTTGTTTCTAAGAAGTTCCTCCTTTCATCCCACCACTGCTTTGCTTCGTTGTGATCCTTTTGCTCATGTGCTTGCAGTCCATTCAGTCCTCCAACCACCTCCTTTCCACAATGTATGCATACATAGCTGCCCTCTGTTGAAAATGGCGGATTGGTAACCGCATCGAATAATGCACCGTCAATTATTGCCCTTCCTAAGACAACAGTGGCGTCTAACAAATTATTATCATAGCATATTGTCGTTTGCCTATAGAGTTCCATTGTTTCGTGAAATGGTCCAGGATAAGGCCACCCGTTCACACTTTTTATATCCTCCAAGAGTTTTGACCACGCCTCTTGCCCTCCACTTACCATCAAATCACACTTTTATCATTAGGTAGTCATCTTTATTTTCAGTTATCTTCTTTATTTCCTCCATTACCTCATCATCGTAGGTTACCTATGTTATAGGTCTTCCGTATTTTTCCTTCTTCGCGACATTAGCCATAATGGAATCTTTCCTTGCTGAGGTTTGTATTTCATAACCCCTCGTATTCTTATCATCCCACAGATATTTCTTCTTTCTATCAGGCAGGTACGCTATTAGATCAAACGAATTGCTTTCGTCAGGTGCAATCACAAGTATATTGTCTTCGTGTAATTTATCAATCGTTTTTATCAGTAATTGCTGATGCAGGTCAGAGCCCAAGTTTGGCGCATCCTTAATAATCGTTTTAGGTTCTATCCATTTCTTTCCTTGTGCCGTTAGCTCATAATGTTTGCCTATTCTACTTATACAAACCCTATCTATAATAAAACTATAGAAAAACAATTAAACTATAAAGCTGAATGAAGTGATAGATTAAAATGCCCAATTTTGATATTAGAGCCTTTGCAGAATATCCACTTTCCCTAACAATATTAGGCTCAATAGTGATTATCACTGCAGGTATCATTTATGGAGCAAAATTAAATCTTGTATTCTGGTCTATAATGCTCTTATTAGCTGTTTATGTGTTTTTAACTATTGTTAATAGTTGGTGGTTTAAAAGAGGGAGATTTGAAAAGAGATAGCCCACCTTTAATAGTAACCCTCACTTTTATTGTTTATACTAGTGATTTAAAGGTGCAAAGCAACTATAAGAGTGTTTAAATTTTAATCTCCTAGTTCCGCAAATCTAAACCCTCTTAATTTAAATAATTTAAGCATATTTCCAGTCTTAGTTAGCACTGACTTTGATATGTTGGCGTAAACTCTATGATTGACTTAAAAACTATTATTGGTGCATAAATAATTAGTGAAGGAATCGTTTGTTCGTATATCTGAATAAAATTATTAATTAAGGGTGCGAAAGAATCCAGCCTCCTAAAGCCGCTACACCAAACCCAATAATCAATATTATTGTTCCTGCTACAGCGCTCCCAAATGCATTAGAAATATAGTTCGGTAAAGTGTTTGATGTCTGGCTCGTTGCTTGCGCAGCTGGGCTTGTTATAACGATCACTCCTACGATAATCAAGATTATGCCTACAGCCAAAATAATGTAGCCAATCATTAAATCCCCTGTATAGATATTTAATCCAAACATTTATCAATACTCACAATCTGAACCCTAATCCTTTAAATACTTTCCAATCACTTTTCTCTCGATACTATGCCTGATCACAAGAACCAAAGCTATTACAAGCCTCCAAGCCTCTTTATTGAGAACACCTAAAATACGACCCCTCTGGCTCGCCAAAGCGTGATTGCATGGAAACGAAAACAAGCATTGTGATGAACCCACAGCAAGCGAGGAGGCAAGCCTTCGGCATGCTTACGTCAAGGTTCTGGTCCCTCCAGACAGGAGCTGCGTTCTAATTTCGGTAACAGAGTGCTATGATAATCAGCTTTCAGCTTATAAATCATGAACTTAAATCCCTTCTGCTTACTCCTATCTGTACAAAATAATATGGATAGTCGCAAATCTTCATACAACCAAAAAGCTATTTATTATGATTACACCATTATCAGATGAGGTTTAAATCTCAATGTGGGCTTTGGATTGATGCATATACGTGACGCTGTTATAGGAGACATAAGAGTAACAGACAATGAGGTGTCTATACTAAATGATCCAGCAGTTCAGCGCCTCAATCAGATAAAGCAGCTAGGTTTTGCATATTTTGTTTATCCTGGCGCAAACCACACAAGGATGGAGCATTCTCTTGGCACCATGAGCATAACAAGAGAGATATTGTTAAACGCAGAAGACGAAAAAATAGAGGAGCTGGAATGCGCTGCGCTTCTGCACGATATAGGACATGCGGCATATTCACATTTCAGCGATGCACTTCTTAAGAAATATCTTCATACGGATCATGAAACCATAGGAATAGAAAAAGTATCAGAGGGAACTATAAAAGAAAGAATAGAAGATGCAGGGCTGTCACTGAGCAAAATAAAAAATTACATGAAAGGAGAAGGAAAAGGGGAGATAATAACAGGATCTTTAGGGTCTGACAGGTTTGATTATCTTGCAAGAGATGCCCACTATACTGGCGTTGGTTACGGAATAGTGGACTATGGGCATCTAAGGAATAAGATAAGGATAATTAAAGGAAAGCCTGTTATAGAGGAGGCGGCTGTCGGCAATGCTGAATACATGCTAATCGCAAGATATCTGATGTTCAATTCCATATACCACCACCATACAATACTGATAGCACAAGGCATGTACGAGAATGCTGTTGAATCTGCAATAAGTTCTGGTGAGATGCTGCCTTCAGATTTGAAAACTCTGAATGACTGGAAGATGCTCGCAATGCTTCATAATATAAAAGAATCAAAAGCCATGGGAGAACGGCTTTCAAACAGGCTACTCTTCAAAAGGGCATTCTTCGGAAGAATACAAAACCACATAAACGTAAAGGATCTACGAGAAGAGATAGAGAAGGCAGGATTCGGAAGGGAAGAATATGTGTGCTCCGCATTCAAGTACAAAGGGGATAATGATGAAGTCTACATTATTCCTAAAGAGGATGCGTCTCCTGTAAAGCTAACCGAGCACTCTCCATTGGTCAGAACATTGATAAATATGATAAAGGACACAGAACGCCTTCTTGTGGCCTGCGACCCCAGCAATATGGAAAAAATGAAGAAAATCCTGAATAGGGAGATTGGCCTGCCAAAAAAAGACCAACAGATACATATTTAAGCATTAAACCTAAATTAAATACCATCTAAGCGTTCATGCTGAATCATAAAATCTAAATAACAGTCTGGTTCAATATGTAGAGATGCCAGGGTGGCAGAAACCGGTAACGCGTACGCCTGGAAAATTTCCTGTCAGCGTATGGCTCTTCGGAGCCGTCTGGGTTCAAATGCCATAGAGCTGAATATCCCAGCCCTGGCGTCGTGATATTATGGCAGATGAAGAGGAGAAACAAGATAAGAAGCAGGAGCAGCCTCACAAGGAGCGAGAGCAAAATCAAAAATCGCAATCAAAGCACGAACAGAAAAATGTGCAAAAACAGCAGAAGGCCGTTTCTATAATAAGGCTGGGAGGCGCAGACATAGACGGAGATTTGAGCATAGAGAGATCCCTCGCTGAGATAAAAGGCGTAGGTATAAACCTTTCACATTCATTGGCATATGTAATAGAAAACAAGCTTGGAATAGCAAAATCAACCAAGCTTGGAGCTCTCGGAGAAGAGCAAATAGAATCTGTCGAGAGCGTAATAAAAGATCCTATAAAGTATGGCATACCTGTATACCTTTTAAATAGAAGGAAGGATATGGAATCTGGAAAAGACATGCATTTGATCGGCAATGATCTTACATTCTCAGTAAGGCAGGATGTAAACAGGGATGTTGCATTGAGAGTGTGGAGGGGCTATAGGCACCAGCACGGGCAGAAAGTAAGGGGCCAGAGGACCAAATCCACCGGAAGAACAGGAGCAACAGTCGGAGTTATGAAGAAATCAGCAAAGCAGCAGATGGCTGCGGCTGCACAGGAAAAAGGCAAGCCTGCATCATCGCAATCAGGAACCCCTGCAGCAAAGAAGTGATCACATGGAAGAACATGCAGCATATTCATTGTCTGTTCATAAACCTATGGCTGGACTTTCGGCTATTGGACTAAGAAGGGATTAAATGGGAGCTTCAAAAAGAAACAGAAAGAAATACGATAAGCCAAAGGAAATCTGGGATTCGAGTAGAATAGCCTCTGACAACCAGCTTATAGAAGAATACGGTTTAAAAAACATGAAAGAGCTATGGATAGCTCAGACCAGGATAAGCAGAGTAAGAAGGAATGCCAGGATATTTCTGTCCAGCCTTAAAAGCGGAAATCAGGAAGAGAAAGGAATGATAAAGAGGCTATCAAAGTTCGGGATAACAAAATCCGATGCGACTTTTGACGACCTGCTTGACCTTGACGAGAAAGCCATGCTGGAGAGAAGGCTCCAGTCAGTAGTTATGAGAAAAGGGCTGGCAAGGACAATGAAGCAATCCAGGCAGCTTATTGTACATGGTTTCATTTCAATAAATGGAAGGAAAGTGAACAGGCCTGGATATATTGTAAGCCTTGATGAAGAAAAGCTGATTGGCTACTATAAACCGATAAAGATAGAGCCTGTGGCCCAGCAGGCAGCCCAGCAAAATGCAGAGCAGCTTTCAGAAGGAAGCGGAGAAGAAGCGAAAGCCGCATGAGCGTGTTAATATGGCAAAGAAAACGGATGCAAATAAAAAGCAGGTCCAAACAGAGCAGAAGAAGCAGAAAGAGGTATCATACGAAGCAAAGGCTATGGAAGAGGTTAAGGTAAAGCCAAAAGCGGAAAGGCCAGCTGTTGCACATGTTTTCTCTTCAAAGAATGACACTATAATAACTTTGACAGATATGAGCGGCGCAGAGACAATAGCGGTAGGGAGCGGCGGAATGGTGGTTACCGCAGATTCGCAGGAAGGATCACCATACGCAGCAATGCAAGCCGCATATAAAGTTGCTGCTGCAGCAAAAGAGAAAGGAATAACAAACGTAAATATAGAGATAAGGGCTGTCGGAGGGCATGGCTCAAAGACTCCAGGTCCCGGTGCCCAGGCTGTAGTAAGGGTTCTTGCAAGAAGCGGCCTTGTTATAAACAGGATAGAGGATGTCACTCCAATACCGACAGACACAACCAAAAGGCCAGGCGGAAGGAGAGGACGCAGAGTATAATTTGTTCATGTTAAACTGGCTAAAATGCTATTTTGCGGGAAGCCAAAAACATTTTATATAATCGCTCATATTCTTTATCATGATAGGCATTTTAGAGCTCCTTGCCAAGCTTGTCATAGATACATCGTTCTCATGGATAAGGATGCTGATCGCACTTTTCCTATCTATAATAGCGAGCATCGCCATAGGAATACTGGCTGCAAGATCAAGACTCGCTGGAAGAATAATAATACCGGTTTTGGATGTCTTTCAAACCCTCCCAATACTCGCATTCTTCCCTTTTGTGATATACGTAGTGGTTGCAACCCTTCCAGGCTACATAGGGATAAATGCAGCTGTGATATTTCTGATAGTCACAAGCATGATTTGGAACATTGCATTCGGAGTATACGAGTCTATAGTAACCCTGCCTGCAGAATTCATAGAGGTAGCCCGCATATATGGAATATCAAGGATTGCACGTCTTAAAAAAATATTCATACCTGCATGCATGCCGAGGGTCGCAGAGCAATCCGTGCTCTCATGGGCGATAGGATTATTTTATCTAGTTACGAGCGAGATATTCTCTACAGGAAATGCGAATTATGCTGTGAAATATGGGATAGGGGTTGAAATAACAAAGCTGGCATTCTCAGGCAACCTCCTCTACTATGCCATAGGGATATCTGTATTCATAGGATTTGTTGTTGCTACGCGTTTCCTGCTCTTTGTGCCCTTCGAGCACTATTCTACAAGGTATACTGAGGAGAAGAAAAAAGCGAGAAGGTGGACGATTAGCTTCCAAAACCTGAAGCAGGCTTCCCATGAAAAGGGATATCATCTGCATACTCCAAGGCTGCACCTCTTCTCCCAGCATGCGTACAAAGAGCATCCAGCAAAAAAGGTTTATGCAAAAAAGAGCAGGCCGCTCTTAATGACTTACGCATATATATTCGCAGCTGCGGCTTTAGCTGCAGTCATTGCATTTCTGGTATATAACTACAAATTCCTTATAGGCTATGAAAGCCAGACCGCTCTAGCCCTTGGAGCATCATTAGTAAGAGTGTGGGTGGCTTTTGCTGCAATACTCGCTGTTGCAATACCCATATCTGTTTATTTAGTATTCATGGCAAAAAGAACAAGCAGGTACATACTTCTATTTCAAGTAATAGCATCTGTGCCAGCAACGATACTGCTGCCGATTATAGCGCTCTCGCTCTCAGGCTATCCTGGGCATGGTGAGATAACCGCATTTCTGATATTCTTCTTGAGCGGCATATGGTACGTCATATTTGGAATAATATCCAATTCAAAAGCGATAAGCGCATCTGTGCTCGAAGTTAAAAAAGTTTTTGGCATAAACGGGTCTCTTGCATGGAGGAAGCTCTACATCGGGGCGATAATGCCCGGTCTTATAACAGGAGCAGTTACAGCAATAGCTGGAGAATGGAATGCCAGCATAGTTGCAGAGTATTTCACAACAAGCGGAATCTCAGGTAGTAATGTGGTAAGCTCTGTAGGGATAGGAATAGGGAAGCTTCTTGATCTCTCTCTGGCAAACGGCAACATTATACTGCTCATTACCGCATTAGTAAATCTTACTGCGATGATATTAATAATAAATACATTCGTGTGGAAAAGGTTTTATAGAAGGGTGGAAAAGACTTCGGTGTAAGAATGCACATATTGGATGTGGAAAATATAGGGTTCAAATACAGTGACGCCCTGGATGTGATAGACGACGTATCATTCCACTGCAATTCTCGGGAATTCATATCTATAATTGGACCTTCCGGATGCGGGAAGAGCACCCTGCTCAGGATAATAGCAGGCCTAGTCAGCCCAGCGCATGGCAAGGTGGTTTTTTCTGGGAGAAAAGTCACCCATCCTGTAGAGGGAATCTCATTTGTATTTCAGGATTTTGCTCTCATGCCGTGGCTTACAAACCTGGAGAACGTCAAGCTCGGCCTTGCAATGAAGAGGATCTCTGAAAAAGAAAAGGAGAAGATCGCGCTTGGACTCCTGGAAAACTTCGGATTATCCGGATTCGAGGAATCTTACCCAAATGTGCTTAGCGGAGGCATGAAACAGAGGGTGGGGATTGCCAGAGCTGTAGCGTCAAATCCAAAGCTGCTGCTGATGGACGAGCCATTCAGCGCCCTGGACGAGCTGACAGCAAAGTCCCTGAGAAGCGAGGTGATAGGGCTTCTAAAAAGCAAGAAAAGCCCTATAGACTCTGTAATCATGGTTACGCATAATGTTGAAGAGGCTGTCGAGCTTTCAGACAGGATTGTTGTGCTATCGGATAAACCATCTATTGTAAAAGACATAGTTAAGGTAGAACTAGGCAGGCCAAGGGATAGAGAGGGCAAGCCATTTTTACATCTGTCAAACAAGATATACTCATATATGACCTCCTCCTCTCTATGAATATTAGGCATTGCAGGCTATTTGTAACTTCGTAAAGAGGTTAAAGGAGGGACATTATGTTTCCAGTCAATATCTGATACGCCTCGCACGAAGTCCATTCCGGCGGTTCCCTGTCTTCTATTATATCCTTCCTGACTTCGTTTGCAGTTTGGCTATTTAGCACAGGAACAAGATCATAGCCTGACTCCCTCACATTTCCAACTTTTTTGTTCCACATAATTGAAGGATATACATTGCCCCAGCCGTCCATGAAGACGGATGCTTCAAGGCTCCTGCATTTCATAGGGCTCTTTCCTGTCTTAGCAAACTCTATCAGCTTCTTCAAGAACGCGTTCTCTATAAACATCATTGGATCAAGAGAGGACTTTCTCTTACTAAGAATCTCTGACAGCTCGGCTGCTGCAGCTGCACCATCAGGCTTTATGTCTAAAGCGCCATTCTGGTAGTAGTTCTCAGAAACTTGCGCAAGGTTTATGTGGAAGTCGTTGTATGTGACCTCTGGAAATATCGCCTTGACTGCCTGGAAGGTCTTCTCAAACTGCCCTTGATTGAGTCTGCTCATAGTGTATCCAAATACAAAATCAAGATTATCGTATTCTTTTTGAAGCCTCTTTATCATCCTGCAGTTCTCCATCACCCTGTCAAAATTACCCTGCACTCCTCTTATCCTGTCATGAAGCTCCCTATAACCGTCGAGGCTAAGTGTTATTGCGACTCTAGGTATGCCGAGCGAGAGTATCTGCCTGAGCCTGGCTTCTACAGTAGATGAATTGCAGAGAGAATTTGTAGGCATTGTCATTAAGTATATGTCTTTGCAGTTATCTTTGAACGCCCTTGCTATCTCTACTATATCGCTCCTTAAGAACGGCTCGCCTCCTGTTATAGTTATCCACTTAAAGTAATTGTTCTTTCTAGCAAATTCCCTTATCTCATCTATCGTAAGCTCATTCTTCGGCCTAATCTGCCAGATATTGCAGGTAAGGCACCTGCTTTGGCAATTATAAGTTATGGAAAAGTTTAGCTTGAAAGGCCTGTCAAGCCTGGTTATGTTGGATTTCAATGCTGTAAGAGCCAAGCTAGCAAATCTCTTCTTTGATGACATAATTAAATTTCTCCGATCAGATATTTAAAGGTAGGTTCGGTCGGTAATGTCGCAGAATCAGCTCAGATCCTGAGATTACAGATTTCATTCGCCAAAGGCTTTTAAGAAGCAAAGCGGCTTCAAAGATGCTGTTTCATTTCCCATCCTGCAGAAATTCTCTATCGGCTTTTTCATATAAATGGATTTGCTCCCTTTAGATAGGGAATATGAAGAATTTATATAAGACATCTAGCAATAAAGATTATAATTATGCTATCCGCATAACCATCTGCCGCGCTCGTTGAGAAGCAAAAGAGAGGTTTATAATTAAAAAATCTTCAAGTGAATTTATGTTAGTAGGAATAGTTGGCGCACCAAATAAAGGTAAAAGCACACTTTTCTCATCTATGACTTCTGTTGATGTTCAGATTGCGGATTACCCCTTTACAACAATAAAACCAAATACCGGGATAGCATATGTGACCGAAAGATGCCCTCACACCTCTTTAGGCTTTGCCGCATGCAATCCAAAAAACTCTGCCTGCATTAATGGAACTAGGAAGATACCTGTTAAAATTATTGACGTTGCTGGGCTTATTGAAGGCGCGCACATGGGAAAAGGGATGGGCAATCAATTCCTTAATGATATTGCTGCAGCAGATGCACTAATAATTGTTGTTGATGCCTCAGGGAGAACCGATTTATCAGGAAACAAATCCACCGGATCAAATCCTTCAGAAGATGTAGAAATGGTGCTTTCTGAGATGTCAGAATGGATAGCACAAATAATAAAGAGGCATATGAATGATGCAAGAAGAGTTGATATTAGTGCAATGCTTCATAATGCCTTGTCGGGGTTGAACATCTCAGATTTGCAAATAAGCATGGCGATCGAATCTGCGGGACTTCGAGGCGATCTTAGTACAGAAAAGGGAATATACGAAATTTCAAAAGAGTTATTGAAAAAATCCAAGCCTTTCGTAATAGCTGCTAATAAATCGGACATTTCCGGCGCAGAGGGCTCAATTAAGATACTTCAAGAAAAATATGGAAAAGAGAGGGTAATCGCCTGCTCTGCTGCCACGGAGCTTGCGTTGAGCAAAGCGGTGCACTCCGGCATAATCTCGTATGATCCTGTAAAAGGAATATCCGTGCAGAAAAAGGATATTTCTCCTGAGCAGTCAAAAGCTTTAGATTTCATGGGGAAATTTGTAAAGGAGCATGGAACAGGAGTCCAAGAGCTCATCAATACAGTATACCTAAAAGTCCTGGATAATTTAATAGTATACCCTGTTGAAGATGAGAATAAACTTTGCGATCATTTCGGAAATGTGCTGCCTGATGCCATACTTATTAAAAGAGGATCTTCAGCCAAAGATCTAGCTGCGCATATACATACGGATATCGCTGAAAAAATGCTATATGCTGTAGATGCCAGAACAAAAATGCGGCTTTCAAAAGATTACGTGCTTAAAGATAATGACATTATAAAGATTGTCAGCTCAGCAAAGTCGATTTGAAATCCTGTTATCATCTAGCAATATGTCTGGCTGCCGAAAGAAAGGATATAAGCGTAGTTAGAACTATCACAATAACTGCAGGAATGCCCATGGATCTTATCGCAAAAGTCTCCAATCCAAGGCCGCTCGGCAATGCTGTTGGATTTATATAATATATCGAAATTATTATCGCACTTATTGCTATTCCATAAACTACGGCCATATATACTCCGTTCAAGATGCCGGCTTTTATAGATACTTTAATTTGCCTTCCAGAAGAGCCAATCCTAGAACCTGCCCATAAAGAGACTATGAGCGGAAGTATGAGAGACCCTGGCAGGTAAAGTATGTATTGCGATATCAGCAATGCATCACTCCCAAGCTTAGTTTTTATGCCTAAAACCGGGGCAATTAAAAAAGAAAGCAGCAGACTTATGCACAGCATTAATATCCAGAAAGTCATGGGCCCGGTAATTACAATCTCAGAAACCGTATGGCTATCTCCTGGGAAAAATTTAGCTATCCTTGCCCTTTCTATCTTGTCCTTTTCAAGATTATATGGCTCTGGTTTTATTGCCATTGTATCCATTATATGGGCTTATTCAGTAATAAAAAGATTACTATAAGGAAACATTTTAAAGGATTTAGTATATAATTAAGCTGTTACTATGGCTTTGCTTCAATCACCGCAATCTCAGGCAGGCGTAATGAGTTTTTATGATGCGCCAACCAAAGGCCCAAAGATTGATCCCAGAATAATAATAATACTTATAATAGCGTTTGCTGTAGTGATACTTATAGCCAATCATTTTATTAATTTCTGACTACACTTCTTTGAAAATGTCTTTCTTTATCTCTGCCATATCTCCGGCTTCTGCAAGCATATAAAGAACGGCCCTGACGCCTTCCTCATCTATTCCGGTTTCTTTTGATATATCCGCTACGCTGCTTCCTTTT
>JAKABJ010000019.1 GCA_021801905.1 Microcaldota archaeon
CAGACTCATTAACAAGGAATTTGCTAATATCATCTACAGATAAACGGGTAAAGTTTTCTATTCCTATGCCTAGATTTTTTAGCAATTGCTCAATCTCACTAATTCCTCTCGAGTTTAAGCGAAGGCCATTAGATACATTTACACTATGCTCATCATAAGATACAGATATGCGACGATTTAGCTCTCCATCAGTTCCTAAAGATAATACAGACCCTCCATTATTCTTTATCGCATTCTGCAGGCTTGGCTTTTGCAAAGAACTTGCGATTTCTTGCCCAAGTTTTGCTCTGGCGCCATTTAATGAGGAAATTTCACTAGAGACAATCCGGTACTCTCTCAATAAGCTTCTAAATTTAGTGAGCTCTTCTAATCTATTTTCGCTCCATGATCGCCATAATTCATCCATTCTGGCTACTTTCTCTGGATTTTTCCTAACCTCCATAAAAACACGATATTAATCAATCAGGCTTACAAATATATAAATTTATCTGCGGAAGGCGCTTGCAAGAGTGAAGTAGATAAGCTTGGCAGCCAGCACATTGGGCGCATTCACCTGTTGTATAGGGCACAGTTCATTGAAATCTGCACCTATTAGCTCCCTTTTTTTCATTACAAGCATTATGATCTCCTTAATTTCCTTAAAACTCATTCCTCCAGGTTCGGGCGTGCCAGTACTGGGCATCTCTGATGGATCTATTACATCTAGATCAACTGTTAAGTATATTTTTTTCCTTGTGTTCTTAATTATGGTATCGGCAATTTCTTTTGCAGACATCTTATTCATGTCCTTCATGTAAAGTATGCTTTTAGAATACTTCTTTGCGCTATTCTCGTCTATGCTCCTTACCCCTACGCTATAACAGCTGCTGCACATCTCCCTTATCCTTGCCATTATGCATGCGTGGCAGTATTTTGTCCCAAAAAGCTCATCGCGCGAATCAGCGTGCGCATCAAAATGAAGAACGCTGAAATCATCAGATCTCTCTGAGAATGCCTTAACAGCACCTACAGCTATGGTGTGCTCGCCTCCCAAAAGAATCGGAACCTTATTTTCATCAAGCAATATCGATACCTCTTTTGAGATTCTGTCAACCATTTTTTTAGGCGAGTCAAAATCAGGCTGCAATTCTTCTGTAGTGTATATCCCTATATCTTTTACATAGCCCCCAATTTCATCATCATAAGGCTCAAGGCTTCTGCTAGCTTCTATTATTGAACGCGGCCCTTCCCTGGATCCCACTTTGTATGTTGATGTAGAATCATACGGTATCGGTATAACTACCACTTTGGCTTTTTTGAAATCCTGATCCTCTATACCGAATAGGTTGTATTCAGGCATCGAATTAAGTAAATTCATAGTGATACCTAGAGGATTGAATTCTTAAATACCCTTGCTTAGAATATAAATAAAATCTGCAGAAAAGCAAGGCATCCCTCATTTTGCAGCAAAATTACACAGCCATTATATGGGGCCGAAAAGGTTTAATTTAATCTCTTAGAAGCCCCTAAAGGCGCAAGATATAAACACCTTTTGATTCAATATAATGTATTGCACTTGCCACAGGGGAAGCGCTGGTGAGTAAATAATAATAAATAAGCCAAATTTTAATGTTTACCTTAGCAGCATATCTGAAGATGATGCTGAAGTTATCGCTGATTCTGCAAATGATTATGAAATTGCTTATAATGTGGCGCCAGCCGCAGAATTTCCATATCCATATACGCAGGAAGACGCGCTGAGATTTATTGAAAATGCAAAGGCGAGCGAATCTTTCGGAGCAGAACTTCATTTTGGAATACATTTAAATAACAGCAACGAACTTGTCGGAGCGGCAACAATATTCAACATAGATAAAGAAAGCAGAACATGCAAGATAGGCTACTGGCTAAGAAGGGAGCATTGGGGGAAGGGGTATGCAAGGGAGGCTCTAATATCTCTAATAGAGTTTGCATTCAAGAAGGTTGGTGTTGATAAAATATGCGCCGATGTTTTTAACTTTAATTTAAAATCAATTAATCTGCTAGCTGGCCTTGGATTTAGGGAAAATCCAATGTACAGATCTGTGGTAAGCCATTATGGAGGATATGCGGAAGAGTTAAGGTATGAGCTATCTTTTGATGGAAAGCAAAATGCGGATTAGGGTTGCATCAGATGGAATCCAAGAAAGATATTAGGTTAAAAAGTTATATCACCCCGTCCAGATATGAGCTTCTAATTGAACCAAACATGAACGGCAAGGAATACGAAGGCAGCGAGATGATATATGTCAATTCAGCGGAGCCAACCAAATCCATAAGGCTGAATTGCAAAAATATAATTATTAAAAACGCGAGTATTAGATCCGACAAATCAGATCAGGCAGCAAAAATATCATACTTTGCAGAGAGGGAGGAGGCCGTTCTTAAAGTAAACAAAGAGGTGAGCGGCAACATTGCCATAAAGATTGGATTCTCCGGCATCCATAATGAGAACTTATTTGGTTTCTACAGGAGCAATTACACTGAAAAAGGCAAAAAAAGAAGCATCCTTACAACCCAATTCGAGCCCACTGGTGCAAGGCTTGCATTCCCTTGTTTTGACGAGCCAGCCATGAAAGCGGTATTCGAGATTGCGTTGCTGATAGAACCTGGCTTTGAGGCAATTTCGAACATGCCAATAAAATCAGAAACCATGAAAGGAAAAAAGAAGCTGGTTACTTTCATGCCTACTCCGAAGATGTCCACATACCTTGTGTATTTAGGGGTGGGCAATTTTAATAGAATTAGCGGCAAGGTGGGCAGCACAAAGTTAAGCTTGATTACAACTCAAGGCAAGGCTGAATTTGGCCGCATCGCGTTTCAATATGCCAAAAAATTCATCCGATTTTACGAATCTTATTTCGGAATAAAATACCAGCTGCCAAAACTGGACCTTTTAGCCATTCCCGATTTTGCTGCGGGAGCTATGGAAAACTGGGGAGCTATAACTTTTAGAGAAGTTGAACTGATTGCAGACCCGAAAGGAACATCAACAGCAACAAAGCAAAGAATTGCAGAGGTGGTTGCACACGAGCTTGCACACCAATGGTTTGGAGACCTTGTAACCTTATCATGGTGGGATGACACATGGCTTAATGAGAGCTTTGCGACATTCATGAGCTATAAAGCAATGGAAAACGTCTTACCCGAATGGGATGCGGGTTCGAAATATCTGGATCAAGAGGTTTCACGAGGTTTTTCAAGCGATAATTTTGCAGCGTCACACCCGGTAAATATGCATGTAGGAGATGCGTCCCATGCCGCATCTATGTTTGATGACATAAGCTATAGAAAAGGGGGAGCGCTTCTACTGATGTTTAATGATTATGTGGGTGAAAGCGTTTTTAGGGGAGGGCTCAAGAAATACCTGAAAAAGCACGCTTACTCAAATGCAGCAAAAGAAGATCTATGGAGAGCAATAGATGAGTTTGGATCTTCACACGGAAAACACACGATACTTGCTGATGTTGCATCAGAATGGATAGAAAGGCCGGGGCATCCAACAATATTTGCGGAGCAGCACAAAAATGGCATAACTATCTCACAAAAGAGGTTGACCGTATCAAAAACCCTAAATGAGAAACCATGGCCAATTCCTATCAGGTATTCTTCTGGGAACGGCTCATCCCAACTACTTATGTTTGATAAGAAGAAAACCCGCTTAAACGGGAAACCAAATGCAAAATTGAATTATGGGCAATCCGGTTTTTACAAAGTTGAATATTCTGATAAGCTCATGGATTATGTTGGAAATCTTGTAAAAGAGAAAAAGCTTTCAGGAAGAGATGCATGGGGGATTGAAAACGACCTTTTCTTTTTACTTAGATCTGGGCGCCTCCATATCAATATCTACTTTAATTACATAACAAAATACATGATGCAGTCCGGATATCCCTCCAATGCAAACATATCATCGCATCTTTTATGGCTTTATTTCATAACTGACGGAACTCATCTTAATGAAAAAATAAAGAAAGCAGGGATGGCATATCACCTTGAACTGCTCAAGAGATTGGGATGGAACAGAAAGCCAGCAGAGAAAACATATGATACTACGATGAGGTCATTAGCCATAACCTGGCTTGGAGCAGCAGGAGAGCACAGCACTCTAAAAAGGCTGGTAGAGCTGTTCAATAGCAAGAGGATAGATCCGGATATAAAGAGAGCCGTTTACGTTTCTGTGGCTTCGAATGGAGGCAGAAACGAGTTCGAAGAGATAAAAAAAAGATATATAGCATCATCAAATCCAGAGGAAAAAAGAATATTGCTCGCTGCATTAGGTAATTTCAAAGACAAATCTTTGATAAAAGCGTCTCTTGATTTCTCAATGTCAAGCATGGTCAGGCTTCAGGACTCAATTTTCATACCTCTCCAAATTCTCAAGACAGATCTTGGAAGGCGCATTTTCCTCAGATGGGAAATGGCAAATTGGAATAAGCTTATGGGGATGTACGATCCATCCACAAACATGCTAAGCAATCTCACTCTTGCCCTATCTATTATTTCAGATAAAAAGGAGAGAGATATTGTAAACAAATTTTTCTCAGAACCCAAAAATGTCCGCGGAGACATAGAGCGTGACATCAAGATAGCCCTAGAGAGCATAGATGCAAATATAATGTTCTTGAATTCCAACTTGTAGGTGTATGCGTGGGAATCTTTTTACTGCTACTTACAGCATTCCTATCTCTTATATGGGCTGGAATGATCTGCATTGCAATAGCAGGCATTGTTTTCAAGGAAAGGCAAAAGAAATACGGAAGCTTTAATAAAAAAGCCATCATCATAGTCCCGTGCAAAGGCATCGACCTTACTCTGCAAAAAAACCTGCGCGCAATAAAAAAAGAAGAAAATGATAAAATAAAAGCCGTTGCGGTTGTAGATGATGTGGATGATGAATCCGTCAGCATAATAAATAAAACTGGCTTTAATTTCATAGTTTCATCTAATCATTATAAAGACTGCAGCGGAAAGGTTGCTGCAATATGCACTGCAATTGAAAAGTTCAAGGATTACTCCGCTTATGTAATAATAGATTCTGATGTGCAGTGCTTTGAAGGCCATGTAAAAGATCTTCTTGCACCGTTATCAGACCCCAATATCGGAATATCTACAGCCTACCCTTATTTTAATCCAGCCAATAATTTTTGGTCGCATGTTAAAATGGCATGGGGTTTTGTAGGTAATGGAATGATGGAATCCAAAACAACGCGCTTTGGGTGGGGTGGCTCTATAGCTTTCAGAAAGGATTTAATCGGTAAGAAAGAGATGGTGCTTCTTTCGAAAGCTATCTCTGACGACATGGCCCTTGTTCACATGGCGAAGGAGAAAAATCTTGGGATTGCATACGTTGACAATGGAAAAATACAGGTAAACATAAAAGAGAGCAGAAGGAGCTTTTTTGAATGGTCTACAAGACAGACTGCTCTCTCCGTTCTTGGCAACAGGAGACTCCTGTATATGGGGCTGTCGCTCTATTTGGCGCAGATAATCCTTCTGGCCCTAGGCATACTTCTTGCTCTCGCAGTATCCCCTTATTATCTAATACTTCTGCTCCCGTTTGCGTTAAATGTGTGGAAAACGTTCAAGAGGGCCAGGAAAAAATTCAAATGGCTTCTGCCAATATCTTTAATTATAAATTTTATATTTTTATGGAATCTGGTAAAGGCGTCAGGTATGAAAAGCATATTTTGGCGGGGCAGGACATATCCCTTAAAAAACCCATTCTGATTTATTACAGAGGCGCATGTTAAAACAGAAATTTTAGATTTGGTGGGAGCCTGCATACTATATAAATATCTTCATGGAGTAATAAGTATCTGGTAATTCGATGAGAGACTCGGATAAAGTTGTGCTAAAAATATTTGATAAAAAAGTAAGCGGTGAGAAGAGAGCGCACAACTGCAATCTATGCCAGGCTTATAAGAGAGAGGCGGCAAAAGGCGACCTTGATGCTATACGGTTTTACAAGGCGCATATAAACTACATTGTTAAAAAATACGGAGGCGTTACTTTGGTGTTTGACGCCAAGCAGAGCCTATCTCTTCTACCAACAACAAAAACAAAATAGGCTTTTTCTTGAAGCACGTACTTATAGGAATAGCAAACAATCATGAGCTTGCAGCTACAATAGGCAAAATAAGCTCAAAGAACGGGGTAACCTTTTACAACAGGAAGAGTGATGATTTCATATTGGTTGCAATTGCGCCTTCTGACCCTGAAAACAAGGCAATATACCTTGCTGAGGTAATTTCCGCATCTAAAATAAACCTGGTAGATACAGGAAATATAGACAAGGTTTTTGGAGAAGCAGTAATAGGCGCAGGGCTTATGGAAAACCTCCTTCTGATAACAGAAAGTTTGGATGCAGCTAAAATGCTAGAAAAAGCTGGCATTTCGTATAAACAGGTAAAAAAGGAAAATATACTGGAGACGCTAAAATCTATAGAAATAAAGGAAAATGAAAGCCAGACAAGGATTCAGATAGACAAGTCATTTAACGTAAAAGGAATAGGGACTGTGCTTCTTGGCTTAGTTACCTCCGGAAAGGTTCAAAAACACGATACATTGAAGACTCCAGAAGGGGTTGACGTTTTAGTTAGATCAATACAAGTACAGGATGATGATGTGGAATTTGCTTTAGAAGGCGCAAGAGTCGGGCTTGCGGTTAAGGGAGTTGATGAGCGCGCAATAGAGAAAGGAGACATACTCGCAAAACAGACAGTGAGGAGAGTTTCTAGTATCAATGCTTCCATAAAGATAAGCAAGCTTGCCGATCGCACTAATCTAGACTATAAGGAGATGTGGTTTGTGAGCGGTTTTAGATCGTGTTTATGTAAAATTTCAAATTTTGATGGAACTAAAGGAAGCATAAGCTTGCTCTCAAAGCTCACAATAGAGCCTGGAGAAAAATTCCTTCTCGTCCGCAACGATTCCCCAAGAATCTTTGCAGGAGGGGTTGTAATTGAGGCATTGGCGTGAAATGTAGGCCAACGCCTGTTCATTCACCTAGTTCTGATATATGTATCCCGTGATGGTTTTCCATTCTGGGGCCTGAAGCAAGACGGAATGTGACTATTTTCATGTTACCAGCTCCCAAGCTGAAACGCTCGAATACTCCGGAAAATGAGTGTAAAAATAGCCCCATCCTCTTTAGCATGCTGTGTTTTTCCCTTGAATCTAGTATATCGAATTTTGTAAACCCGGCCGATTTCTCCAAAGAGAAGAATACCCCCTTCCTAAGCAGATCTCCAACAAAAATGGTGCGCTCTTCATCGCCAACATCCAACTGGTATAGCTTTTCGTATAGATGGCTATGAACGTCAGCCTGCACGTCAAAACCCAATGAACTCGCTTTTCTTAAATATTTTATGTAGTTTTTTTTGCTGTAGATTATGCCCCCTTCATTGCTTGTTATCCATTCTGCACTATCATATCTGGTAAAAATAAATGAATTGCAATGCGAGTAACCCAGCAAAAATCCCATCTTCTCCACATTACCGCTGGATAAGTCCATAACCATTTCATAAAGTGCAGGTGCGCATATCTTTACAGGTATGCTTCCTGAATTCCTAAAAGCCAGATGTATTTCTCTTTCAAAACTAAGAGCAGATACGTTGTGCGGATATAGACCCATGTCTACTATTCCGTTCACGTGGTACTTTCTATCTTTTCTTACTGTTATTGTCATATTAAATGTAAAATAACAATAAATGCATGATATTTCCAGCCAGCAAAAGGCATGGATTACCAAATTTAAAATGACTATAAAAATATATATAAAAAGGAATATATATGTTTGCGACAGAAGCACAATATATGGCGGGACATGTGGAAACCCACGCGTACAAAGAGATAGTCTCTAACATACAGTATGCATTCAAAAAGTGCCTAATTGAACCGAGTGCATATCAAATGCAAGATCAAATGGTGCTATCAACCTTCAATGAAAATTGGTTGCTAAAAGCCAATTTGAGTGTGGTTTTGATGGCAGATAAAGCCGCTGCCGCTAATTATCCGCAGTTCGCTCTCAAATTAAAACAGCATTGGATCTCCAGCTCAATTTGCTAAGAGCAGAAAGCCTAAGTATTTAATTAACAAAAACAGGATTGAATTAATGGTAAATTCTCATATAGTAAGCGCTTACGGTATAGCCATACTTATAATCATATTAGGAGGGGCCGGAGTTACTTACTTTTTAGGGCACAATCAGCCAAATTTTAGCGAGAATATAGGCTCATTTATTACTGCGCTCTACTTTACGGTAACGACTTTGAGTACTGTAGGGTACGGAGATATAGTGCCTATAACACCTATTGCAAAGATTTTTGACATTATACTTATATTGGGAGGTCTGGGTGTTTTCCTAAGCGCAATAACAATAATATCGAGTGATTTTGTGAGTTCTAGAGTTGAAAAATTGACAGGAAGGATAAGCAGGATTGAGAAAAGATTTCTAAGGAACCATGTTGTTCTTATAGGGGCCCACCTTACCAACATCACTATAGCAGAGCATCTCAAGGAGAAGGGCAGTAGGTTTGTCATAATAATGTCAGACAAAATAAAATCTGACGAGTTTAAGGACAGGGGCTATCAATCATATGTCGCCGACTCAACATCCGAGCACGACATGAAGGAATTCAATCTGAACCTCTCCCAGAAAATAATTATAGATTTAAACGACACGTCAAGGGCAATGTATACGGCAATAGTCGCGAAAAGATTTGCCGATCCAGAAAAAATTATAGTTGTTGCAACAACGCAGGACCTTGAAGAGCATCTAAAAGAGATAGGAATAAAGAATATAATCAATCCAGCAAGCATGGCTGCAAAAAAGATAAGCGATAATTTCCTTTAATTAATTGCAATTAGACCCTGAATTTATTCTTTTGCATGTCCCGATGGCTGAAAAGAATGAAAATATATATAAAAAAGGTATAAATATCATAAGAATGTAATATTTAGTATGGAATTAGAGGCACGCAGAAAAGTAGACATACCTATAAGGCAGCTTACTGACATATACAAAAGGCTGAGCTCTGTATTCGGAGAATCAACCACAATAATAGGTGGCAGAGCTGTAAACTTACTATGTTTCCATAGTAAAAGGGATACCAACGATATAGACATAGTCATAGATCCTTCAGTATTTACAAAAAACCTTCTAAGGCAGCCCTCTGCCTACAATGATATTACGAACAGAATTATTGACTCTGGCTTCTTGATTGATAGTTCCAAAGGCCCGCTCTCTAGCATTGTTGACAGGGAGAGTGGGATATGCGTAGATGTATACTTCAGCAGGGATGTTAGCGGAATTCCTATAAGCAACATAATAAAGGATTCTGTCGAAATGACCATGCAGGTGGGCGGTACATCTGCAAAAATAAGGGTTGCATCGCCTTTCCATATGATTATGATGAAGTACAATACCTTCCTTTCAAATGAAAATGGCAGAGGAAGCAGAGGAAATAAGGATGGTAATGACATAAAGAACTTAATACAGAACCATTACGGTGATGTAAAGGGGTTTCTTGATAAGGAAAGAACTAAGATATGTGAAATGTTCGATGGAAAGGAGGATATGGGGCTATTTATTCAAACACTGATGCTAGCCTTTTTCAACAATTTCAAAAGGCAGGAGGCAGAGGCTTATCCACCAAAGTAATAAAAAGAATTCTTGTGAGTAAATAGAATGGCAGGAGTCAGTTCGCTTTCAAGGAAGATACTGAGAGAGCTATGCATGAATTCAAGAGTTACTGTAACTGAGCTTTCAAAGAATCTTGGCGTTTCTAGGCCGATAATAACTAAACACATACAAAGCCTTGAGCGTGAGTTTGGACTGAAATACACTATAGATCTCAATTATAGGGAGCTCGGGCTCGGAGGAATGACGGTTTACTATATATCATTTGCAAAGAAACCTCCAGAACCTGTTATAGAGCTATGGCTGAAGAAGAGCAACATGATTCAGCTTGCCTTGAAGACAAGGGGCGATTTCGACCTTGTAATCTTTGTCCTTGCAAGCAACGATGAGGAATTCGCAAAATGGAACCTGAATATAGGGCTGGATTTCTCTGATTATGGCATATCGGTCAACAAATCAGATATGGATATAATACATCACGGTTTTGTGCCGTTTAGCGAAAAAATTATAGAAACTACAAAGGTAGATGACATTTACAAGAGACTGTTAATTGAGCTAAATAATAATTCAAGGGCCAATGTAAGAGAATTGGCCAAAAAACTCAAAGTGCATGAGGAAATGCTGCGATATTATCTAAGCAAACTTGTCAAGATGAATGTCATAAGAAGATTCACAACTATTATAACAAAACTAGAGCATTGCACAAACGTAATGTTCTTCGTGAAATATACATATAGACCGGGCGCTATAGAAAGGATCCATGAAAAACGTAAAATTTATTTCAAAAAGGAATCAGAAATACCATTATACAACGAATGGCAAATGGTGTCATCGATAAGCGGCAGCGGCGATGAATTTGAATGGGCTATAGCAGAAAATCAAAAGCAGGCAATAGATGAGCGTGTAAAAATCCATGAACGTTTGTTCAAACAAGATTCTCCAGTAGTTAAACTTGGAATAGTAGAGAATACGCTTAAGGGGGTGCTTGCAATTCGAAATGTAAATATAAAGGAAGTCTATAGGAAGACAGAATGGCTTCCAGGACAGAATTATACTGGTGACTGAACAAGCAAATTGTTTATTTCCGTAAGTCTATCAGTGACTTTATCCGGATCGCCGCTGCCCATTATCAAAATTTGTTCTTTTGCTGCGCCTGTTATCTCTCTAATGAACTCCAATTCATCAAAACTTGCAAAACCTTCATGTTTGTCAGTGAATATTATGCATCTTTCGGTACTCATGGATCTTATCTGCGCTTCCGGTACGTTTTTTTCCGTCGAATAGAATGCTAGGACACGCCCCCCGCCCTTCATTGTGTTATATATTTCCTGGTTTTTTGTGTTGATGAACGCAGCTGTGATATCATAGAGTGGCATATTCTTCTTCCTGCTTTTTGACATAACAAAATTTCCTTTATTTTTTGGCGCAAGCTTTTGGATCAATCCGCCACCAACAACTCCAAGTCCTATTAACACGTAAGACGGCTGGGCAGGGACATTAAGGAACGCCGCGCTAATTAGCATTGTTATGAATGGCACAACCATGTAAGCTGTGCTAAAGAATGAGGTTTTAATAAGCCTGAGTGACTCATAGAAAGTATATCCGAAGATTGCATAGAACACCGCTCCTATAAACACTATTGAAAAAATTACGCTTGGGGTTGTAACTGTAAGCTGCCATGTATTTGTCAATATTGCAAGGGGTGCAAATATCGCCAAAGCTATAAGGTTATAACCAAACAATGAACTCATTAACTCATAATTGTAACGTTTCGAAATTGCATTTGCAAGGGCGTCTCCGAATGCCACTATAAGTAATATGGCAACATAGGGCAGGTCTGAACCAGGAATGCTAAATATCGTACCTCCGATCATCGTCACTGCAAGGGCGGAGAACCCTATTACTACTCCAGCAATATCCCATTTTGTAATCTTTTCCTTTATCACAAATGGTGCTATAAGTACCAGGAGTATTGGCCATGCCCTAAAGACCACGGCTGCGAGATCTGCAGTCACATAATGTGTTGCATAGCTTAATCCCAATGGCTCTATTGCATATTCTAGTATTGCAAGCGATACTATTGCAAATATGTATGTCTTGTCGCGCAAGAATGCCTTAAGGTGCGAAGTTGTGCCTTTTGCAATCATCATTAAGAAAGAGGTAATCGTTCCAACTATTGAAACATAGAGAAGCAATGTAGTAAAGGATATTGCACTGCCAAGGCTGAACGCTATAGGCATAAGCGATCCCACAAGTATTGAGAATGCCAATAATACATATCCATAAACGCTTATATTGTTCATCAATCACACTTTTCTATTACACTTTAAAAAGATTACTAAATCGGACAAAAAGGCAAGCATTTTTCTGGACTTTGAAACTTGCAAAATCCAGACTTTTAGTTAATAAAATTAAGAAAAACGTTTTATATATAAATGATAAAATCCACTAAGATATGCGGGTGTTAGGGTCATGTGGGCAGAAGCAAAAGTATTTTTCAATAGAATAACTGAAGGTTTTATCCAATTCCCATTATTGCTTCCATTGCATGCGCTCTATAACTCTAACGATTAATTGGGTGTGGTTATGAATATATTTGGTAAAATAGAGGACAAGGTATATGACTGCTGGATGTGCGGGGAAAAACACAACAATGCGGCACAATACCTTTTGCACATAAACACATGCAAGATGAAGGCACAGCCGATATTAACAAAGCAATAGGCGTGAATAGGTGCGCTGTCCAAATTGCGGCGCTGTACAGGTTCTATCTGATAGAACCAAAACTACATGTTGATGCAGACAAGTTTACTAATCCTTAAGCTATGGGGTATTTCAACGAGGATCCCATAAAAACAAGGATATAATAGACGTTGTATCTCTTCTGTTCTACGCAAAAATAAACATGGAAAGTGTAAAGGACCTCATTAAGAAGTACAGATTGAAACGGGAGAGGACTGCAGGTGTGCTGTTGTAGTACATTGATAAAGGGAGTGCCTTATCTGAGTTCATAGTAGCCGAAAATGAAGATTGTCTAATATGTTCTACAACAATAATTTAAACAAAAATGTTGACTATATTGAAAGAATAGGAGACCTTCTCATTCCAAGCATTCCAAAAGCCAGTGCCATTGGTTTGTATCCTCTACCACACCAGCTATAGCAGGTTGACATACTGAATTGGAAGGAGTTGGTGGAGGATTGTAAATAAGGTTTTAAGGCTTTGGTGAGAGTATATAGCATGGAGATAAAGGTAAAAGGGAATGAGATAATTTTAGACGGCAAGGTATTGAACGACCTTGACAAGGAGGTCATAGATTTTGTTCGCATGCTAAGAGGAAAATACGTAATAATCAGCGGCTATATTGCAATACTTTTTGGCAGGCCGAGAACAACAGAAGACGTGGATATATTTGCAGAAATAAAAAACTTTGGTGAGTTCGACAAATTTTATAAAACGCTTGTAAAAAACAGATATTACTGCATGAGCAATGGAAGCGCAGAAGAGCTCTATGAACAGTTTGAAGAAGGGCTGCCGCTCCGGATTGCAAGGGAAGGAACGGTGTTCCCCAACTTTGAGGTAAAACGGCCTGCAAGCGATACAGCAAAGATTGCCATGGAAAGAAGGAAGAAATTGATTTTTGGCACTACATCGCTCTTCATATCGCCAATAGATCTGCAGATTGCCTATAAATTGTATCTGGGAAGCGATAAAGATTTTGAAGATGCAAGATTTCTGTATATGAACCTCGGGGCGCATTTGGACAGGAAAGAGCTAAAAGAGTTAATAGCCAAGCTAAAGATAAACAATAAGATAGTAAAGAAAGTTTTGGGTAATTTAAATGCGTAAGATCAACTTGGCCGTAGAGCGGAAGGCGAAAAGGCAGAACCTTAAGAGCAATCTAGAATTCATAGACTTCTATGTTAGGTACATGAAGGGCAAAAGCAACAAAGAGTGGAGCGCCAAGCAAGCAAAGTTTATAAACAACATATATCGGTCTATTCCTAAAAAGAGCATATCTGTAAAGTGAGGTCCACGCCTTGGCTCTAAGCCTAAGCCCCAAAGTACCCGGTCCGGTAATCCTGGCCGTGCATCGCGCCTCAGTCGGATTGGATACTGAGGATCTCGATGTAAAGAAATTCAAAAGAATGGGCTTCGAGAAGAACGCAAACTTTATGTCAAGAAAGCTGTAGCCGTTATCCATTTAGTCTCTTAAAAACAGACTCGAGAGCCTTTTCGCATTCCGTTTCCTCTCCAGCTGCCAAAAGAATGAGTTCATTTTCCTTTTTTCCCAACAGCTCCGAAATTATTTCCATTTCGTTTGCGAACCTGTACTCTAGGTTAGTCATCAGTTTTGGGGCTATTGACATCTTGGAGATTTCATTTATTGCACTTTCATGAGATCTGCCGATTTTTGTAGCTAGCACTCTACCGTTGTTCCTTATGAGGTCGGCCATATCTTTTTCCTTGGAATTTACAAATGAGCTAGTCATATCAAATATTTGAACAACGCTCAGAGTTTTGCTGCTTGAGGCATAGGATCCTCCAACCTTATCAAACTTTTGCATCAACACTCCAAATGCTATCAGCCCTGCTGAGACAACGTAGTACAGGCTTATTGATTTTCCAAGTATAAGATCTGCAAAAATGAACGTTAGGAATGGAGCAAAGTAAAAAAGGTTGGTTAGGTATGTGGTCTTGACAAGCTTTAGCACGTAGTATAGCCCATATGCAGAAGCTACACTGTATATTACTGCAGTGTATAGTATGGCAGCCCACCCAGGGCTGCTTATGGTCTGCATAGGCATTCCATTTGCAATGAACAGCACAGAATAGACAACAAAACCGGTCAGGTTGTATATGAAAAGCGCGCTTTCAGTTTCATGTATATAACGTTTTATTATTGCGAAAGAAGCAGCAGTAGCCAGCGCGACAACCAAAGTGAGCGCAACTCCTATTAAAGCGTTTCCTGAAAGTGTTATACCTGCCGTAGGATAGATTGCTATGAATAAACCTGCAAATCCTAGCACAAGCGCCAAGATCTGGAATTTTGTAATTCTTTCGTTAAGTATCAATGGTAGGAATATAAGCATCAATATAGGGTATGTTCTAAATATTATCGAGGCGAGGGAAGCGCTTATGAAATGTTCTGCGTAAAGCATTCCGAAATCAGGAGTCACATAGCTTAGCATAGCAACAAGTATGATAATGCCAAGATTCCTCTTATCTTTAATAATTCCCCTCAATGCGGTTAATTTCCTTGTTATTACTATGAGCAGTAAAGCAGCTGCAACCGCTATGACGTTCTCGAGAAATAGAAACTCGTAGACATTCACATTCTTTGCAAGGCTTAGCATCACGGGCCAAAGCGCAGCTATTATTACCCCTACTACAAGGTATCCATTGGCCAGCTTTCTTATATTCATCATTTCGCCTTTTCTGCCAATCAATTTAAATAGATTGAGAAATAACGATTTATAGGTAAATATTCGTTATTTTGGGATTTTATGCCAGGGATAGATTACGAGTTTCACAGCGCATTCAATGATAACTATACCACACCAACCAGAAGGATAGTGAGGATGCTGTCCGAGAACTCTAGAACTTCGCTTACTCAGATCTCTTCAGCTCTTGAACTTTCCAGACGCAACGTGAAGGAGAGGATAGACAAAATAGAGACGGCGTTAGGGATTCATTATACGCTAGAGTTGAACGAGGAGCTGCTAGGTGCTTCTGTGCCACACATAGCGGTGCTTGAATTTGAGAAAAAGCCTGACTACGATTACCTTGCAAAGCTTCTGAAAAAGTCATACATACCACAACTCGCATTTTCTGTCAAAGGAAAGAATCTTGTATATATCTATGCAGTCTCTGCCTCAAGAAAAGATTATGTGTATTGGGACAATACCATGTCTGTTTTGCTTTCAGACTATGGCGTTGACTGGTACTCATCTGAGATTATCCACAAGCAGATGGGCTTTGTCCCACTAAGGACAGAACTAATAGAAAAATTAAACATAGATATTAGAATTAAAGAACTGCTTAAGCTGCTCAATGAGAACAGCAGGGCATCAATTCAGGAGCTATCTAGGTCCATCGGTAAGCACTTCAATACAGTCACATATACTTTCCATCAGCTTCAGCAGAGCGGATACATAAAACGGTTTACTTTGACCATGGACAGGCAAGAAAAAACATCACCTGTTGCTTTCCTGCTTAAGTACGTACCCAAAAAGGATTTCGAGAAGGATGCGGCAAAAACTAGGCTTGCGCTGAAATCAGATGACAAATACTCTCTTATAAGTAGATACATATTCACAGCACCATTAATAGGAAGTTGGGATTATTTCGGCATGGGAGTATTTGACAATTATAAATTGGGGCACGAGCACTGCCTTTCATATATAAAACAGGTCGCTGGGAGGCATATATCAAATGATATATTTAATGAGATAGACAAAGTATTGGTTGGAAGGTTGCCTTTTAGGAGTATAGAAACAAAAACTGATTACAGCTTGATAGACTGGACTGCTGATACAGAGAGACTCTAATACAAAATAACCAAAAAATACGTTAAAATAGGTATTTTTCACATTATTTAAATATAAGCATCTTCACTTATTATAATTGGGGTGTTAGGGTAATGTGGGCAGAAGCAAAAGTATTTTTCAATAGAATAACTGAAGGTTTTATTCCATCCCTGTTATTGCTTTCATTGCATGCGCTCTATAACTCTAACGATTAATTGGGTGTGGTTATGAATATATTTGGTAAAATAGAGGACAGGGTATATGACTGCTGGATGTGCGGGGAAAAACACAACGATGCGG
>JAKABJ010000020.1 GCA_021801905.1 Microcaldota archaeon
AAAGTAAAAGATCAAGAAGGTTTAAAATCGATTTTGAGCGAGTTTAATACTTTTAAAGATGTGCCATTTAAACCCAATATAAGCATAGACAATACGAATTTAGAACCTAAGAGTGTGGCTAAATTAATTGTTAAACGATATCATTTTTAAGTTTCAAGACCATTTTGCTTACGCAGTCATCGATCTTTCAACTAGGTTAGATTTCTACAAAAGTAGGGGCCTGTAAGGTGAAAAATTCGGCTAGCAAATTTTCGAGAGCAACAGTGTTGCGACCCAGGTTCGAATCCCGGCCAAGGCGTCTTCAATCTATGTTTATCGTATCTCCTATTTTTGGAGCGAATGCCTCAAACCCTTCTACAGTTAGTCTATCAGCAAGCGAGATCGCGCTGTTTGAATCTCCATGAACACATATCACCTTATTTGGGGAGCTCTTTTTTACATAATTAAGTATATCATCCATGTCAGCATGCGCAGAAAGGTCATGGATGCTTACTGGTGTACTTATCTTTCTCTTTTCCCCATCAATCGTGATATAGCCTTTTTCTATCAAGGTTCTCCCATTTGTTCCTTCCACCTGATACCCTGTCAGGAAAATTTTTGAGTTTTTATTTATTTTTGTTATGTAATCTAATACAGGTCCCCCATTAAGCATGCCAGAGGTTGTAACAATTATTGAAGGTCCATCTAATGCATTTCTTCTTTCGTTTTTTTCACCGATCCATGTTGTTTCGTTTGTTGCATTTTCCAGGAGCTTAGGGTCTGAAATAAATCTTGGATAATTAAGGGTTATTGTGGTTGCCTTTTTTGCCATTCCATCAACAAAAGTAGATCCTGTTAAACCGTTTTTGTACAGGATGGATAATATCTCCTGGCTTCTTCCAACTGCAAAAACTGGCAGCAGAGCAGTTCCGCCCTCGCTGAGCGTCTCTTTTATTCCCGCAACAAGATTGGATATAACAGAATTTCTATCAGGGTGTTTCTTTAACGCATATGTAGACTCTGTTATCATCACATCGCTTTCTACAATCTGCGCACCCTTATGCAATGTCTGTTGCGAAAGCTTGAAATCTCCAGTATACAATACTCTCCTATTGCCTTTTGAATGCTGCTTCTCCACTAACGTTATGGCGCTGCCAGTTATATGGCCTGCATCATAAAGTGTTATGTCAAAATCTCCAAAGCCGGTGGTAGCTCCGTATTCTAAACTTGTGTATTTGTTTGCAAATGCGCCGATCTGCCTTTTATGAAATTTTGGTTGAGTGTGCTGTTTCTTTGCTATGTTCAATGCATCATCCAAAAGCAGCTTCGAGAGGCTGAGCGTTGGCATTGTTCCGAACGCGGGAACGCTTACCTCGTTGTATATTCCTGGGGAGAAGCCGCTATGGTCAAGATGCGCATGGCTTATCACTAGCGCATCTATTTTAGGAATTGATGTTGGGTATTCGGTCTTATGGTCAAGTTTTATTCCAAAATCCAGCATAAGGTTCCTATCATCCTTTAATAATATGGCAGACCTTCCTACCTCTTGAGCGCCCCCAAAGAATTTTAATTCCATGAAATCATCAGGATTAGTTCTGATTATGAGGGAATGCTCTGAATCTATTTAAATATTGGCATACATATTAATGTGATATTATGACAGATGAACTTAACTTTCTTGATTTGGTTGCACTTTCTAATATAACCCCTGGTCTTGTAGTAGAAAAATTTGGCGGAAAGATAAATTCCTCGTTTTTTGATGGATCAAATATACTCGGTACTCTGAGGATTAAAGGACTTGTAGACTTTACTGCTAATTTTCCAGGGCAAAGCATAATATCTGTAACAGAGACTGGAAAAAGCATCCTGACTGAAGCTGAAGAAAAGGCAAAAGCCCCATTTGATACTATAGATTACGCAATAGTGGTGCAGCTGCAAGGAGGAAAGCGTTCTTATGTGGATGTGGGTGGGGCAGTAAACCTAAGGCCACGTGACCTAGCAATGCATCTTTACAGGATGGGAAAGCAGCAATACCTTGTTTACGATATAAAGAACGGAAGCATAGACATTATGCTGACCGAAAAAGGGCTGCTTCAGGCTAAAGCAGGCTTCCAGCAGCCACAAACGCAGGCTGGAACCGCTGGCAATGGGCAAGAGGCTACCATGCCTTCGGCAGGAACGCAGCAATCCCCTCCTCCAGTCACCCAAATGCTCCCAAAATCTGAAGAAGCAAGCGATATTCAAGAAGGCAAGGCTCTCACCGATATCGAGAATAAAATTGCTTCAAATAAGAAAATGAAAAGTACAAATTTGGTAATCATCGCAGTTATAATCATAATAATAGTGGTACTTTTACTGTTTGCGCGAATAATATGACGTGCTTCACAGTATAAGTTCGGTGGGTATTTGTTATTGAATTACAATTCCGCAATAAAAATTCTTAATAAATATAAGATAAGAAACGTCGAATCAGCCATAGTCTCAACTTATGATGATGCGGTAAAATTCTGGAATGGCAAAGGAATGATAACCATGAAGGTCATTTCGGATAAGGCACTGCACAAATCCAAAAATGGATTGGTGTCCCTCTACCTTTCCAATCCCAAACAGATACAAGATGCATTTTTAATTTTGAAAAAACGTGCTTTGAAGCTTAAATTAGGAAAATATAAGATAGTCGTGCAGAGGATGATTCTCGGAGGCACTGAAATAATAATAGGGGGAAACATTGACCAGCAATTCGGAAAAATGATACTTCTGGGGTTAGGAGGCATTTATGTAGAGACGTTCAAAGATTTCGCGTTGAGATTATGCCCAATAAGCAAGAACGAGGCATTCTCAATGATCGATCAACTGAAATCTTCCAATATTATAGCGCACGATGCAAAATCCAGAGAACTTATTGCCTCCCTTTTATTGAAAGTGTCAAAAATGTTTTCTGAAAACGACTTTGTTGAGATGGATCTAAACCCTATAATTTTGCACGATGAAACTTACGATGCTGTTGATCTGAGACTTATGTCTGATAAGGGGTAATGAATTGCCAGTTAAAATAAATAATATAGAAAAGATTGTAAAGCCTGGCTCAGTAGCAGTGATTGGAGCCTCTGATAAACATGGCAAGGTGGGCACTGCAATAATGCAGAATTATGTCGATGTGGGCTTCCAAGGGAAATTATACCCAATAAATATTTCAGGACAGCCTTCTATTATGGGGAAAAAAGCCTACAAAAGCATACTTGATGTCAAGGAACCTATTGACCTGGCAGTAATATGCGTTCCTGCAGATGCAACTTCAAAAGTTTTGAATGAAGCAGGCAAGGCTAAGGCAAAGGGCGCAGTGATAGTCACAAGCGGATTTTCAGAGGTGGGGAGGAAAGATCTTCAGGATGAATTAATACGCATATCCAATGCATATAAAATGCCAATTATAGGGCCAAATTGCCTTGGAGTGATGGATACTCGGTCTAGAAATGATACGCTTTTCCTTCCAACAGCAAAGATAGACAGGCCTAAGATAGGCGGAGTAAGTTTTGTTTCGCAGAGCGGATCTGTTGGCAGTTCGATATTGGATTTGATAAGCGGCGAAGGCTTTGGGCTTTCAAAGTTCATATCATATGGCAATGCGGCTGTTGTTGATGAAGTTGATATACTAGATTACTTATCAAAAGACAAGGATACAAATGTAATCGTATTGTATATGGAAGGTGCCAGAAGGGCAAAGGAACTTACGCTAATAGCTAAAAAGATAACTAAAGCAAAGCCGATAGTTGTTCTAAAAGGGGGCAGAACCGAATCAGGATCAAAAGCCGCACACTCCCACACTGCATCTTTAGCTGGAAGCAATAATGCATATCACGCATTTTTCAGCCAATTTGGTTTCATAGAGGCGGAAGGCCTTGAGGAGCTGCTCTGGTATGGCAAGATATTTGAAACCCAGCCTCTATGCAAAGGCAATAGAGTCGGGGTAATAACAAACGGAGGCGGTCACGGAGTGCTTGCTGCAGACGCCCTCTATCAGAATGGGCTAATACTGCCAGAACTTAGCGCAAATATTGCAAAAAATCTGAGGAAAATAATGC
The DNA here is from genome assembly GCA_021801905.1 of Microcaldota archaeon. Classification (GTDB taxonomy): domain Archaea; phylum Micrarchaeota; class Micrarchaeia; order Micrarchaeales; family Micrarchaeaceae; genus JAJZAB01. Next base: position 4,062 of record JAKABJ010000020.1, read on the forward strand.
CTTCAATTGTAAACATAAGGCTTCCTTTGGACATAGGGGGCGATGCCGGAGCCGATAGGTTCTCCGCAGCACTCTCCGCACTCTCTTCTGATCCAAACATAGATGTTATAATGACGATTACCCTTTTCCAGACGCCAGGGGCTGATGAATCGGTGGCCTCTGCAATAATCGATGCTGCAAGCAGAAAAGAAAAGCCAATTGTTGTGGTGAGTACAGGCAGCACCTATACGAAATCGCACACTTCGATAATAGAGGCATCAGGAGTCCCTGTATACGAGTCTCCAGATGCAGCAGCAAAGGCGATATCCGCTCTTGTCAAATATTCAAAATATAAGGGAGTAATCAAATGATAAAAATAAACAATAAAATAAAAGAGGTAATAAAGAGGGACAAGAAGGTATTGTTTACAACTACAAGGGAAGACTTTCCCTTTGTTGTAGAAAAAGGCGAAGGAGATTATGCGTATGATATCGCAGGAAACAGGTTCATAGATTTTTCTAGTTTTATAGGAGTGTACAATATCGGAGTAAATGGAAATGGGGAGATAAGGAGGGCGATAAAGGCGCAGGTTGACAAGCTGACGCATCCAGCATTTCTTGATTACTATTCTGAGTCTCCTGTAAGATTTGCTGAGAACCTGCTCACGATGTTTCCGAAGGGGTTCGGAAGGATTTTTTATTCCAATTCCGGAACCGAGGCTATAGAGGATGCAATAAAGCTGTCAAAAATATTTACTAAAAAAAAGATAATGATAAGCTTCTACGGGGCGTTCCATGGAAGAAGCATGGGCTCTCTCGGACTTACCGCCAGCAGGACCGCTGTAAGAGAGGGGCTTGGCCCATTTCCGAACGTTGTGCACGCTATATACCCCAATCCATACAGATCCCAGTTTAATACAAGCGACCCTGACGATTGCGCAATTGCATGCATAGACCACATTGAGAAGAATATACTCTCAAAGGAGTATTCTCCGAAAGAAGTAGCTGCAATATTCTTTGAGCCTGTCCAGGGGGAGGGCGGGTACATAGTTCCGCCTAAGCTTTTTGTAAAGGAGCTCAGGCGCGTTGCAAGCGAAAACGGCATATTGCTTGTTGCCGATGAGATTCAGTCAGGCAGTATGCGCACAGGCAAATTCCTTGCAATGGAGCATTTCGGAGTAAATGCAGACATATATACGCTCGGAAAATCTATAGGAGGAGGAATGCCTATCGGGCTTACTATTGCCAAAACAGATCTCGGAGACACTCCTCAAGGATCGCATGCTGGTACTTTCGGCGGAAACCTTGTATCGGTTGCTGCGGCAAACGCTTATCTTAAGTACATAAAGAGAAATAAGGCAAAGCTTGAGTCCATGTCAAAAGAAAAAAGCAGGCTTATCATGAAAAGGCTTGGCGAGATGCTTGAAAAATATGAAATTGTAGGAGACGTTAGGGGGCTCGGAATGATGACTGCTATAGAGCTTGTCAAGAACAAGAGCACAAAAGAGCCAGCTGTAAGAGAGAGGGCGAAGGTAATAGAGAAATGCTTCTACAATGGCTTGATAATGCTTCCGTGCGGGACGTCTACCATAAGGATAATACCTCCTCTCACAATGAAGAAGGAGAACATAGAGAAAGGGCTCGACATACTTGAACAGGCAATCTCAGAAGTGCAGCTCTGACATGCTCCCGCATATGAATGACATGGCCATTCACCTCAAAATACATATGTATTTAATAATTTTTAGGGAAATGATAATTGAAAGGCTCGTCCTTTTCTGCATATGAGGTATAGTTATGCCAAATGTATATGATGTTAAAGCATCGAAGTTAGTAGCAGTCACAGCAGCAAAGCTAAAGGAGATGATAAAAAAACCTGATTATATAAACTATGTCAAGTCAGGGGCTCATAGGGAAAGAATACCATCAGACCCGGATTTCTGGTATATAAGAGGGGCGTCAATATTGAGGCAGGTCTATATAAACGGTCCAGTAGGTGTATCAAAATTAAGGACAAGGTACGGGGCAAGAAAGGAGCACAGCATGCACAGAAAACATCATGTAATGGCTGGCGGCAGTATAATAAGAGACCTTTTCCAGAGCCTTGAAGGGGTGGATCTTATAAAGAAGACTCCTGCAGGCAGGGTACTGACCCCAAAAGGCAGGGCATTCATGGATAAAATCTCCAAGGAGCTATTATCTGAGGACATGAAGGTCGTGCAGTAAGGTGTACCTTATGCCATATGAAGAAGATGAAGAGGAACAAAGCAAGAAACTCAAAAAAAAGGTCGCAAATGCATTAAAGAACATGCAGATAGAGCAGGAGAGAAAAGAGATAATGAAGCAGCTCCTCGACGGACCTGCATATGATAGGCTTATGAATATAAGAATTGCAAATCATGAACTTTATGCACAGGTAACTGGAATAATAATCTCTCTTGCGCAATCAAACCGAATTCAAGGGAAATTAGGAGAAAAACAGCTTATGTCATTAATAAATAGGATAACCTTTAAGAAGGAAACAACAATACATTTTGAGCATAAATGAAAAGTGAGTTAATGTCAAAAAAATCGCAGATTAAAAAAGCAAAATTGGGAAAGGCTCTTAAAAAGTCAAGGCGAATGCCCCTTCTCGCAGTTGTAAGGACGCATAGGAGGGTGCAGACAAATCTGTTTGCAAGAAACTGGAGGAAGAGCAAGCTCAATATAGAGGATTGATGATGTGGCAGCAGGAAGAATGTTTTTGACAATAAATATAAGAAAATATCTTGTAGGGCAGCCCAGGACAAAAAGGGCAAGAAAAGCGGTAATCTACTTAAGGGGAAGGATAGCCCATTTTACCAAGACTGATATAGAAAACGTCAGAATAGGCCAGGATCTCAACAATATGATAGTCAAAAAATACTCAAAGACAATGGCCCCAGTAAGAATGAGCGTAAAAATAGAAGGAGGAAAAGCCACTGCAGAGCCTTTTAAGCAAGAGGTTCAGCAGACTGCGGACTCGGTAAAAAGCAAGGATAAAAAGCAGGAGACTGAAAAGAAAGAGCCTGCAAAGAAGTAGTAGAAAAAGATGTTTCTCATGCATGCTGCTAAATGCCAGATAGAAGGCAGCGATTATATCGGGGCCTTTATCACTACTACGGAAAATTACACCTTCTGCCCTGTCGGGATTCTTAAAAAGACAAAAGAGCTTATAAAAGAAACCCTTCAGACAGATGTTGTGGAAATCCTCATAGGCGGATGCAGTCTTATAGGGATACTCTGCAGGGGCAACTCAAAAGGCATTGCTGTGTCTAACCTTGCATCAGAAGAAGAGATCATGAAAATAAGAGAGGCATGTCCAGACATAAAGGTAGAAATAGTCGATAGCAATATAAATGCCATAGGAAACGGCACACTTGTCAATGACAAAGTATGCTTTGTAAGCCCCGATTACGATCAAAAGGATATAGAAAAATTTGAGCAGATATTTGGTACAAAGGTTTTTGTTAATGAAGCGGGAGGTTATAAAACTGTTGGCGCCAATAATATAATTACAATTAATGGAATGGCAATAAACAACCATGCAACAGATGCTGAGAAAAACATAATCGATAAGCTTACCGGATTTGAATCTGTTCGCACAACAGCGAATAGGGGAGGCCTTAGCATAGGTATAGCTGCTGTTGCCAATTCCAATGGAATACTTACTGGATATGAAACTACAGGTTTTGAGATGAATAGACTCATTGAAGCTTTGGAGAAAGAGGTAATCTAATGAAAAACAATGAAAATTATGCGGTAACTGGAAAAATATACGGAGATACGGTTTTCAGCATTGAAATAAAGGCAAAGAGCGAAAGCCACGCCAGAAACGTGGCTCTCTCTGTGCTAGGCAGCAAACATGGCCTTAAGAAGAACATGATACTCATAAACGAAATAAAGAAAATATGATGGTTCTATGGAAATACCCCAAGGATTCAGGTCAAAAGAAGAGGAGCTGTATACGTTAAGGTATTTGCAGCAACTCTATCAAGGGCAGTATTCTGGAATAAGCAACGAGATGAACCAGCTTTTGGGGCATATCGGAGAGCTTGAGGCTGCCTTGAAGACCGCTGAAAACTATAACATTGTAAATGGAAAGAATACTCTCATGCATATAGGTGCAAACGTATACCTAAATGCTAACGCGAGCAAGTCAGAGACTATGCTGGTTGGCGTAGGCGGAGGGTGGATGGTAGAAAAGAGCATTGACGATTCAAAGCTCTATGTTAGCAAAAGAATAGAGAAGATGACGGCATTATTCAACAGGTTATCAAAGGATAGGAAAGAATTAGAAAACGCGCTTATGGAAGTATCTCAGCGCCTTGGAAGATTGGGCAGATGAGCGGCCATGTTTGATGAACTAAGAAAGAAGGTTTCAAATGCTGTAAAGGGTTTAATAAAGAAGGAAGAAAAGGAAGCACCAGCATCTACTCCTGAAAGGGCAGACATCCAACCGAATAGCGTTGAAACCGGCTCAAAAGAAGAGAAGCCTTTGGAACTGAATCTCTCAGTAAGTACAAAAATAAAAGGGGCATTTCTGGGCGAAATCAGCCTTAGCGAATCCGACATTGAAAGCTTTATATCAGATATAGAAACAGCAATGCTGCAGGCAGATGTTTCTTACAATGCAACAGAGGAGATATTGACGACTCTCAGAGAAAAACTCTCCGCAGCCAGATTCAAGTCCAAAACAATAAATCAGGAAGTCATAGAATCTGTCAGGCAGTCTTTTTTGGAGATACTCCGCAGGTCCAAAGAGGGCATTGATATTGAGGGCTTTATAAAAAAGCGCATTGCTGCAAATGATCTTCCTGTAAAAATCCTCTTTATAGGGCCAAATGGAACTGGAAAAACTACCACGATCGGTAAACTGGCGGCGATGCTAAAGAAAGATGGGATTCAATCTGTATTCTCCGCAAGCGATACGTTCAGGGCTGCGGCAATAGAGCAGACAGAGCACCATGCAAAAGCTTTGGGCATGCCTGTTATAAAAAGCAGATATGGGGCGGATCCTGCAAGCATAGCTTTTGATGCTATCGCTTATGCAAAAGCGCATTCTTTTCCTGTAGTTCTGATAGACACCGCAGGCAGGCAAGAGACAAATAAAAACCTGATAAATGAAATGCTTAAAATGGTGAAAGTCGCCGCCCCGGATATAACTGTATTCATAGGTGAGAGCACAGCAGGCAATGCCCTCTCCTCGCAGATATCAGAGTTTTCAAAGCACATGAAAATAGACGGAATAATCCTAACCAAGCTTGACTGCGATGCGAAAGGCGGCAATACGCTTTCAATATCCTACACTACCGGCATACCTATACTATTTTTCGGAATTGGAGAGGGTTATGATTCATTAAGGCGCTACAGCGACGATTTTGTACTTGATGCAATACTGCCGAACAACTAGCACCCCTGCATATATTTTATAACTTCCTTTCAATAACATATAATCAATTCGGTTATCATATGGACGCGGATTTGCTTGAGATAGAGAGGAAGATTCTAGATAAACTTGTCGGCAGATTCGTAGGAATTGCAGACCCAGAAAGGCGTGCGGATCTTATCAGATTAACAGCGCAAACGATTGAACCAAGCGTAAGCGAAGATAAAATAAAACAGATAATTGCAGACATAGATGATCTAAATCCGATAGGAAAATATCTTTACGATGAATTTATAGAGGACATAATGGTAAATAATACCAAAGATATTTTTTTATATGACTCCAAATCTGGAGGCAGGAATACAGGAGAGAAAATAGCAGACAGAGATTCCCTGGAACTCCTCGTAAAGAAACTTAAATTATACGCGACCAATGAAAGCTCTAAGGGCAACATATTGGACATCCATATGCCAAGCGGAAGCAGGACTAATATTGTCTCTTCACCTTTAGGCTACGATATAACAATAAGAAACTTCAAGAAGAAAGCGCTCAGCATACTCGACTTAATTAATTTAGGGGAATTAGATTACCAGATTGCAGCAAGGCTTTGGATATACGCGGATGGGTTTGCGGTTAGGCCTGCAAATATCCTAATTGGAGGCATGCCGGCTTCCGGTAAGACTACCTTGCTGAATGCAATGTTCTCTTTCATACGTCCTGAGGAAAGAGTAATCACTATCGAAGAGACTTACGAATTGAATACTGAGACGCAGGATAATTGCGTCAGGCTTGAAACCAGCGAAGATACAGATATGGAATCGCTTGTAAAAAATGCGCTTAGAATGAGGCCGGACAGAATAATAGTCGGTGAAGTGAGGGGTGCCGAGGCAAAAGACATGCTGACAGCAATGAATATAGGAAAAATTGGAATGTGCACAGTGCACTCTTCCAGCGCCAGAGATACTATTAACAGGCTGCAGTATGCACCTATGAACGTTCCAGTTGAGACGCTGTCTGCAATAGATGCAATAATAGTAACCTCGCAGGTGTTTAAAGCAAGGAAACCGATTAGAAAGGTCATCCAAATTTCCGAGATATCTGGGCTTGAGACCCAGGTCCTGCTTTCAGACTTATATAAATTCGATTACAAAACATTTTCATCAATGAACATACTTCCAAGCGTCACTTATCGGGATGCTTTATCAAAGATAATTGGAATAGTCCCTCAAGACATACTTGTAGAGGAAAGCGTCCGTGCGGCAGTATTGCTTGCTATGAACAACCAGGGGATACGTGATATCAAGAGCATAAGCCAAATGGTAAGGGAATATTATGATAACCCTGAGGCGGTTCTGGCAAAACTAGGTTTGAATAACTTGAGACCCGTAATTACCAGATAATTGCACTTCTTTGCCTCCTTGTCCGCGCGTTCTACTCTTTTGTAGTATTTGAATTTATGAATTCATTAAGAAGTATTGTTGCATATGATCCGGATGGCAATGAGAAGGCAAATTTTACTCTATCTTCTTCATCATATGCAGAAAAGCCTGTAAAAGGCGCGAAAATTACTCTTTTGTTCCCCTTGCAATTAAGCTCTGGCATATTAATCACTTTGAATGATTCTTTGCTTATCCCCAGCCGTTCCAATATCTCCTTTTCTATTTCATTTAATTTTTCGCTTTGATATCCTATGATATTGCCTAAAATAAAGCCATTGTTATTATCTGCACTTATTGAAAAATCCGGAAAGCCCAAAGCATTGCGGCCACAAAAAGTGTCCCCCTCAATCGGTTCAGTGCCATTATTCTTAATCCTCTCTTCAATTTCCATATTGAATATCATTGATTCCACAGAATGGACAAACATCAGCATAAGCTGCCTTGGCAGGCTTCTCATCGCATTTGCAAAGTCAGTTGGATACTTGGATAAATAATGTATCACAGACCTCTCATACTTCAGATATTCGGGGAAATAATCTGCCGCAGATGCAAAATCCCTTTCCTTAGCAAGCCTTTCCCGCGCCTCTATGGAATCCAAATTCCTTTCATTTGTCGTGTCTGTTAGAAAACTCATGGCGCAAGATTCAAAGTCCCCTTTTAATATAGAAAGCCCTATCTCAAAGTTGTTAGATCTTATTCCAAATCTCTGCTCTCCAAAATAATTTGGAAAAACGCCATTAAGTCCGTCAGCTATATCAATAAGTGAGGAAACATTCCCTTTGATATTGTTTGCGGCAATAGTAAACCTGTTGCCGGAAAGATCCCCCATCCTTATTCCTTCAGAGCTCTGCCACGCAGCGTTTATCTGAATATCCTTTATGTGCATGGATGCCAATCTATTCTTGTCAGCTCCAAATATGCTGCACAATTGGGTCGACACTGCAGTTCTATCCTTAGTGCCTGCAAAAGAAACCGACTTCATTCCCCTATGCGCCCGCCTTGCAATCTCGTTGAGTGCCTGCAAAGTGTTCCAATCTTTTTTCTGCAATATAAATGTAACAAACTTGCCAGTTTGCTCTTCAACCATGCCTATGTCTTGAGGAGTAAATGTACGATTAACTTCCAATACCTTCCCGGTTTTTGTAATCTCTTCCACTACGAAGTCTTCAGGGGACTGCTTTATAACTCCTGCAACAGGATTATTTTTAGAAAGCCGCATCATAGAAGTTACCTATCGTTTTTCCTGCTTTATAAAGTCTTCTTTTATCCTATAGACAAGCTTTTCAAGAAAGAGTCTTATCAGCAACATAATTAAAGCCGCAATTATCACTACAAAAATTCCTAAATAACCAACTCCATATAGTAGGAAAGCCAGAGTTATTCCTGCGGCTGGAGGATGTTCGGCATTAAGGATTACAAGCAATAGGGCTAAAAAGAACATGACTATGAGGACCGCAAAATATATGCCTATTAAACCCGAAATGAGAAAGCCAGCATATCCTGCCAATCCTCCTATAATGTAACTTTTTATGAACTTGATTGGTTTAGCGGCCCTTGTATGGGGCGCCATAAAAAGTATGAATGCGCTAGCTGCGAAAGATGCAAATATAACTATAGAAGACCCTAAGCCTGTCTCTATTCCTATGCTGAATTCATGCAAAATGAATATTAGAATCGCAAGGCTTATCGCTGTGAATAAAGCCGGAATTAGTTTTGTTCTTACAGAAAGCTTAATCCTTACAAATTGCTTTTTCCATCTTTTTCTTAACATAGTCATAGATAGCTAACTGGTAGAAAACATATAAAAAGCAATGTTCATATACAAATACGTGATATTATGGCATTTACAAGTGATATCTCTACAAGCGATTTCTGGCTGCTTAAGGATGCTGGATATATGCCCGTAGCTCTGGTGTTAGGTAACTCTGTCTATAGTATGGGTATAGCTGGCGGAATAGCTACAGGGATAAAAGGCATAGCAAAGGGAGAGCTAACCCAGATAACAGAGTTGATGTACAATGCAAGAGAGATGGCTTTGGGCAGAATGCAGGCTGAAGCAGATAAGCTTGGAGCAGATGGTGTGATTGGTGTTAAGCTAAAAGTCCAGTATCTTCATAACAACGAGTGGATGGAGATAACCGCAATAGGCACAGCAATAAAATATGTTGGTTCTAAAGGTGGCAAAAATCCAACAGTGGTAATACCAACAAGAAGCGCAAACACCGAAGACGATGACTAAATTATGGATTAATTTCCTGAATCACGCTTCAGAGCTTCCTGCAACTCGTTTACCTGTTTTCTTTCCTCCTCTATCATTTTCTTCCACATTGCCGCGCATTGGGAATGCCCCTCCTTTTCAGATTCTTTCACGTATCTTTCCGCATGATGCAGAAACTGCAGCCTCTTTACCATCTGTTTGTGCACGTTATATTCGCAGTCGCTTATCTGTTTTGCCATATTCTCACAACTATATTATGGTTGGTTAAATTTAAATTATTAATTTTTAATTTATTTTCCCTGGCTCAAAATTCTGGTTTTCGCATCCATCTTTCGAAATTGCCCAAAAAACAATCTATAAATAGATTCGTTTGAATTATTATGGAGAGGCAGGTGTTCATTTGAAATACTTTGCAATTGTGTTAAGCATCGCTCTTCTTGTAGCTGCAAGCTTCTTAGTCCAGCAGTCTCATGCCTCATACGTTTCAATAATGCAGCCGTTTAATTATACCGCAACGCAGAATAGCACTGTATATCTTGGAAAAGACGGTCCAGGGCAGACATTCTATGTTACAATATCTGCTTCTACTTCAAATGGGGCAGGGGTCGTAGATAAGTATGGATGGAACAAGCTTGTTGTATCTGGTCTGCCCCAGGGATGGATTGCGCAGAATTCTTCATTATATAACCCTACCCTGTCCGCAAAGATAACTCCTTCACCAAATGCCCAGAACGGCACATACTCCTTCAATATAACCGCTGTAAATATAGGCAACTATTCTGGCCTTGGATCTGTAAGGGTAAAAGCAAACATCAATATAACTCCAAATGTGTTCAAGCTTGTAGTTTTACCATCTTCAATCTCACAGAATGCAGGTCAGGGGGACAACATCTCTGTTTCTATAAACAATACCGGAGTATCTGATAGCCTTTTTGCCATAACCATAAGCGGCCTGCCTGCAAAGAACATAACTAGCACAGTAATAGCACTGCACGGAACAAAAAGAACTTTCAAGTACCCTATACTAGTGAATGAGCCAGGGGTATACGACCTAAACATACTTGTAAGGTCCACGGCAAGCCCGCTTCTTGTATATAAGGATGCAAATATAACTCTTACCGCAAAGGCAACAATAGCGAATGATTATGCAGCAATAGGTAATGGCATAGATGCATTCCCGATAACATATGAGCCTCTCTATGCAATAATGTACCTTATAGAAAGAATTTTAGTACGTTAGCTATAAAAAAGTAATCTACAATCTAGCAAAGCAACATAAGCCCGAATAGCTCAGTGGTAGAGCGATTGGCTGTTAACCAATAGGTCGCAGGTTCAATCCCTGCTTCGGGCGATGCGCTTCAGGTTTTGCTCCCGCTCATTTCTTCTTCTGTTCTTTAGGATTTGGCTGCCCTTTACCCTTCATGATAAAGTTGCGCAGGCTAGTTTTTATATAGAAACCCCATCCATCAGTGCAGGCATCGTAGCACTCAATTTTAGGGGCCAAACCGACGTGAGTAAAGCGAAGCTCTGTCTTTTTGCCCTTTTTAGCTATCTCAAATACGATATCTGTGCCGTTCCATTCTTCCTTGTCTTTTATGAAGCTAAGGTAACTGTCCACTACGTGCCAAACTATTTTCTTCCCAGGGACTAGCTTCGTTATCTTTTGCTTTGAGCGATGCATGTTCTTGTAGCGGTACTCCCATATGGCGCCTATCTTGTCTGTCCTCCCAGTGATCTCTCCAGACCACCACCCACGGACATTGTTCACTGCGTCAAAGACCTCCTTCGGACTCTTATTTACTAAAATCGTAGTAGTATAGTCTTGACCAGGCATATAACTCACGATTTAACCATAAATTTGAAGTTATTTAAAACTTTCTTGCCGGAGATGTGCCTGACGCACATCTTGTGCTTCGGGCGATAATGGCTTATTTTTTGCTTAGTTTGCCGCAGAAAAAGAATGCTTGATTTGCACGCCCTGTATAGGTGTTAATATACTGGGTCTTGCTCCATACTAATATATTTTAAGTTGTTCTGCCATATATAAAACATGAAAATAACAGAGGCAAGGCAAGTGGATTTCAATAGAATCACTGATCTTTATTATAAGCTCTATCCCAATCGAAAAACAGCAAAATTAACTGCTGTAAGAAGTCCTATAGTTAAGAGCAAGGTTTTAGTTGCCAAAGAATCCAAAAGAGTAGATGGATTCATATTAGCTACATTTGTATCATATGGAAAATCTAAATTCGGATATATAGAAGAACTAATTGTAGATGAAAAAGCAAGAGGAAAACAAATTGGCAGCAAACTAGTTAAGAGAATATTATCCTGGGAAAAAGAGCTCGGTGCAGAAGTTGTCTTTGTTATTACTGAAGAAGCGATGGAATTTTACAAGAAATTAGGATTTAAATATACTAAAAATTATACATGGCTTTTATGGACGCCAAAATAATCTTATTCTATCAAAAGCGATGTTATATAGAGGACACCTTAGTTGTTTATTTAGTGAACCATAGTTTATAACAGCTCCGCCTTCTGATGTCCAGATTGATTCATAATGTAATCTATTTGCTTCTGTAAATCGACTGACCTAAATGTTCTGCAGAATTTATCAGGGCTAAATGACGACCTATTCAAATCCTTCTTGTCAGAGATGCGCCTAGCGCGCATCTTGTGCATTTGGCGCTTAAAAATTATGGGCAAATACACTGTGAGCTATTCAATTCAAGCAAAAAGATAGAAATCAGGTCCTAAGTCCAAGCTACAACATATCAATAACAGAAGCAGGTTTGGTCCAAGTTCTTATGAGAAGCGGTCTCACATTATCACGTGGTTTATTAATAGAAGAGACCATAATGGGTTTCATCATCAAACAAGTCACTACTTTCCGCTATCTAATCTCATATAGCTGATGAGTACTGCAGCAGACCATAATGGTGCTGCGTCTTAAAGTCAACCTCCTATTCTGAACATCTTTGTGC
>JAKABJ010000021.1 GCA_021801905.1 Microcaldota archaeon
TCTTGTCATAGACATCGGCACGCGCTCAATCTCTTCCTTATGGGATTCCTCAAGAACTTCGGAATACTTTTGCTGGACTGCCGATGGCTGCTGCGCTTTCTGGGTTGCTGATCTCACATCATTCTCTAATATTCTTCCATTAGGGCCTGTGCCTGCAATCTTTGATAAATCAACATTAAGTTCATGAGCTAGCTTCCTTACTGAAGGGGTGGCTATTATTTGGGCGGGTGGCGGCTGCTGCACTGCTTTCGGTTCTGCCTTGGGCTTCTGCTGAGACACCTTCTGCTCTGGTTGCTTGGGCGGCTCCTGCTTCTGGATTTTTAATTCGTCCTGCGTGCCTATGCTTGCCAGGGAATCTCCCAAATGCAGAGTTGAGCCTTCTTGTATATTTATCTTTATTATGCCGCTTATGGGGGCGGGAACGTTTACAATAGCCTTGTCTGTCTCAACCTGGACTACAGATTGGTCTTCTTTGACTTGGTCCCCATCCTTTACAAGCCATTTCTGTATTTTTCCTTCTGTTATCCCCTCCCCAACATCTACGAATTTTATCTCTTTCATAACGTCACTCAGATAGCAGCTTGTCTATAGCCTTGGAAACCTTCAACTCGTTCGGCACATAAAACTTCTCGTCTCCTGGCAGAGGATATGGAAGGCTTGGCGCGGCAACCCTGATTATTGGAGCATCAAGCTCAAAGATCGCCTTCTCGGCTATTCTCGCAGATATTTCCGCACCAACGCCAAAACTCAGAGGGGCTTCATGCACTATCATGACCCTTCCGGTCTTCTTTGCAGATTCTATAATCGTTTTTTCGTCAATGGGGTTGATAGTCCTAAGGTCAACCACCTCTGCAGAAAGTTTCCTTTTCTCAACAACGTTCTTCACTACTTCAACCATGGTCCCGTATGTTATTATTGTAAGATCATCTCCCTGCTTGATGACATTAGCTTTACCTATCGGAACCTCATATGCATTTTCTGGTATGTCCTGCTTGAAAAGCCTGTAAAGTTTTGTAGGCTCAAGGAATATTACTGGATCCTTTCCATGGGCAGCTGCAAGCATAAGCCCCTTGGCATCATAAGGATTTGATGGCTCAACTACAATCAGGCCTCCGATGTGGGCGTATTCAACTTCTGGGCTTTCGGAATGATGCTCAAGAGTGCGCACTCCTCCGCTCACAGGAGTTCTTATTATCATGGGAAGAGTTATAGCCGACCTCGTTCTGGCTCTGTATCTTGCCACATGATTAACTATCTGCGAAAATGATAGGTACATGAAACCTGCAAATTGTAATTCTGGCACAGGAAACAGGCCGCCAATCGCCATTCCTATAGCAGTGCCAACTATGCTAGATTCTGCGAGAGGGGTATCTATTACCCTGGATTCGCCATATTTGGAAAGCAGGCCGTCTGTAACTCTGAAAACTCCCCCGTCAGTGCCTATATCCTCTCCTAGAAGCACCATTTTCTCATTTTCTGTCATGGCGAGATCAAGTGCATTGTTAAGCGCCGATACGATATTCATCTGCATATTATCACTCTTATTCTACGCTTCCTTCTTGCCAGAAACCAGATGCCTCTGCTTCATCCTCTTCCTCTTTTAAGACATCAGGCATGTAGCTGTATATATTTTCAAACATGCTTTTTGGATTAACAACAAAAGCTTCCGCTTTATCTACGGCTGCATCTATTAGCTTTGAATTCTGGTCTGCCATCTGCTGCTCTTTTGACTGGTTCCAGAGCCCCTTCGCCTCCAAGTATTTTCTCAATCTTAATATGGGGTCTTTTGGTTTCCAAGCTTCAACATCAGCATCAGGCCTGTATTTTGTAGGATCGTCTGCAGTGGTATGTATTCCCATCCTATATGTAATGCACTCTATTACAGTAGGGCCGTTCTTTGAATTCATAACAGCATCGCTGACAGCCTTGTATACTCCGATTACGTCATTGCCGTCTACCTGAATCGACGGTATGCCAGCAGCTATAGCTTTTTGGGCAAGAGTGCCAGCTGCTGTTTGCTTCTTTCTTGGTATAGATATCGCCCAGCCGTTGTTCTCTATTATTATAATAAGGGGCAGCTTAAATACTCCTGCAAAGTTGATCGCTTCGTAGAAATCCCCTTCCGATGTGCCTCCATCCCCTACATAAGTTATAACTGCAGATCCATCTTTGCTGTATTTCTTAGCATATGCAAGCCCTGCAGCATGCGGCAACTGAGTAGCTACCGGGACTATCTCAGGCAGGACATTGAGCTTTGAAGGCTTGTCTACCGCATCGAATCCGTCCTCGTATCCTTTGAGGACCAAGAATAATTTGTATAGAGGCAGACCCTTAACCATGTATAAAGCATGCTGCCTGAATGCTGGAACAAATAGGTCATTTTCCCTCATGGCATATGCGCTGCCAACCTGGGTAGCCTCCTCTCCAAGTAAGGGGGCATATGTTACTGCACGGCCCTGCCTCTGCAAACTTAGGTTTTTTGCGTCAACAGCCCGTGCAAGAGACATGTATTTGTACATCTCTATAATCTGCTCGTCTGAAAGATTCTTGGGAAAGAGCTGCTGGTCGATATTGCCGTTCTCATCCATTATCTGCATGTAATTTATGGTTGCATCAAAAATCTTTTTTATCAAGACTCATCACATTAATCTATTGTAACAAAATAATATATTGGTTTTGTTTGCTCTTATGCCAACAATTTTTGCAATTAAGATTTCATCCTCTTATATCCTTCAGCTATAAACTCGTTTTCTTTGGATTTTGGAAAACTATGCCCTATTCTTTTATTTATTTCCTCTTTCAACATGCTCTTTGATGCTATGAATATCTGGTTGCGCAGTGTGGGAGAAAGATCTATCGCATATAAATTAAATAGTCTCTTTAATCTCCTCCTGTATAATGCTTCCCGTGCAAGCCCCACAATGCTGAACGTGTAATTTATTGCCAATATTCCATCCTTGCTTAATGCCGAATGCGCGTTTTGCACAAACTCATCCGATATGAACTGCTCTGGTATGTTATCCTTCTTGAAGGAGTCCATTATTATTACATCATATTCGCCTTTTTTTCCTTTTATGTAAGAAGCGCCATCACCAACGATTATGTTTGCATCTATGCTCTCCTTGAGAAAGGACTTTGACGCCTTTATCATGTTTTCATCTATCTCAACAGCATCCACATTTCTGCTGGTGCCGTATATCTTGCCTAATTGAAACGGAATTGTGCCGCCTCCAAGCCCTATTAAGAGTATTCGTGGCTTCTCAAATAATGACGGCAATGGAAGGAAATAATCCCAATAACTTCTTGTGTATATGCTATCGTTCATGAGCCTTGAATAGATTATATTGTCTGACATTAATATGCGGTCATTCTTTCTTTCTGCCACCACTATATTGCTTTCTTTTATCTCAAGGAGTATCTTCCAGCCAAAAATCTTCTTGTATATATTTTCGAAATTTATTTAAGCACCCTATAGTAAGGATATAATAACAAGGAATTTAATTGGTGCAGTAATGCATGGCAAATGCAAGATCAAAGTGCCTGGAGGAAAAATGGTTTCGGTCAAAGTAGACTATGGTAAAAAAATTGAGAGGGTAAGCATACTTGGAGATTTCTTCCTGCACCCCGAAAGCGCGATAAATAAGATTGAGGAACGTCTGAAAGGGATAGATACGGAATCTGGAAAAAATGCTTTTGAGATGATTATTGCAAATGCACTAAAAGAAGAGAAAGCTAGCCTTATAGGGGCTGATGCCGGGATCATCTCTTCTGCCATAGAAAAGGCGATAAATGATGGAATGGCGAGTGATTAAATTAGAAATGAACAATGCGGCAAGAAATATGGCCATAGACCACGCAATAATGGATTCGATCAGGGCAGGAAACCAGCAGCCAACAATAAGGTTCTATAGGTGGAAGCCAAGCGCAGTGTCTATAGGATGCTTCCAGGGCATGAATGACGAGGTCAATATCGATAAATGCAATGCGGCCGGAGTGTCATATGTCCGTAGGCGCACCGGAGGAGGCGCGGTCTATCACGATATGGATGGGGAGATAACATACAGCGTTATAGGGAATGAGAACATCTTTCCCAAGAACATAATAGAGAGCTATAAGACGATATGCAGTTGGATAATAAACGGCCTTTTGAGGCTTGGAATCAAAGCAGAGTTTGCGCCTATAAATGATATCGTTACCTCTGGAAAAAAAATTTCAGGAAACGCGCAGACAAGAAGGGAGGGAATACTGCTTCAGCACGGAACAATACTCTACAAAGTGGATTTTGAAAAGATGTTTAGCCTCCTCAATGTTTCAAAAGAAAAAATATCCGACAAGATGATAAAAAGTGCAGGGGAAAGGGTAACGAGCGTATCCGAGCATTCTGATGCAAAACTTGAAGAACTGTACGCCGCTCTGCTTGCCGGATTTGTAGAAGGAAAGGATTTCTTTTATGCTTCTTTGTCTAAGGAGGAAGAGGATGAAGCAGCGGATTTGGAAAAGAGGATATACTCAACATATGAATGGAATTTTAGCCGATAATACTATTTGTGCGAAATTATAGCCTTGATAAAGTGCTCTCCGGCCTTGTAAGAGCTTCTTACGAATGGGCCTGCTGCCACATACTTGAAGCCCATCTTTGCTCCGGCATCTTTAAAGTATTCAAACTTTTTTGGCTCGATGTATTCTTTTACTTCAGCATAAAATCCTGTAGATGCGGGCCTCAGGTATTGTCCTATTGCAAGAAAATCAACGTTGGCAGCCCTCAGGTCGCGCATTGCAGATAAGACTTCCTCTTCGGTTTCGCCCATGCCAAGCATAATCGCTGATTTGGTATATCTTGACGGGTCAATCTCCTTTACAGATTTTAGGACTTTAATAGATTGCCAGTATGATGCCCGCCTATCCCTTATTGAGGGGCTAAGCCTTTCTACAGTTTCTATATTATGACCTATCACATCAGGCCCGGCTTTGATTATTGCGTCCAAATATTCCTTATTTCCTGTAAAGTCAGGTATCAGCACCTCAACCAGAGTTTTACCTCCTCCCTTTTTTATTTCCCTTATGCAGTCTGCAAAATGTGATGCCCCCTGGTCAGGAAGATCATCCCTGCATACCGAAGTTATAACAACGTAATCAAGGCCCCACTCTTCAACAGCCTTTGCAAGCTTTTTGGGCTCTTCATTATCTACTGCTATCCCTTTTGATGCTTTTGCAACAGCACAGAACCTGCAGCCCCTTGTGCACGCATCTCCCAAGACCATAAAAGTTGCAGTGCCAGAACTCCAGCATTCGGTTATGTTTGGGCAATGCGCCTCAACGCATACGGTATGTATGCCAAGCTCCTTTACTCTCTGCTTTATCTTGGAGTATTTTTCTGTGGAGGCGGGGCGTATTACAAGCCATTCCGGTTTTTCGAGAGACACAATTGCTTTACGAAGCCAAATAATATTAGCCTTTGCACTGATGAAACGAAACAGCCTAATTAGACTTAGAAAATTAGCCTTGAGGCATAGATTACACGGAAATCTGCGCCTGAGAAATGCTTTGTTGACAACCTAGGCGCTTTTCTTCATGGCGGCTTGGAGAAGAGCTTCGAGCTGCTTTTTTATGTGCCCCCTTGTCTCTTCATCAGATAATCTTCCGTTTTTGTCAAGCTTGTCTTTTACAAAAGGTATTATTACCTCTGGCCTGTTCAGAACGTTGGCATTAAGGTATACGAAGACCTGCCTTAGTTGATAATAAGCGCGCGACCCGCCAAGCATATAAGGCGAATTTGACATTATTGCGATGGGCTTGCTATCAAAAGGATTGGCTGGCCTGCCTTCTTCGTTTCTAGAGAGTGCATCTATGGCATTTTTGAGAACTCCTGGAAATGAAAAGTTATACTCCGGAGTAACGATCACTATCGCATCTGCAGCCATTAGCTTTGCCTTTATTTCTTTAACTGAAATTGGCAGATTATTCTCATTATCCTGGTTGAACGGAGGGATCTCTTCAATGCCGCATATCTCGAATTCTGTGCCTTCGGGTGTAAGCTCCTTTGCAGCATTAAGCACAGCCTTGCTGTATGCCTCTTTTCTTAGACTTCCGGCTATTCCGACTATCTTGATTTTTTTATCCATAGAAATACCTTTTATAATCTGCGCAGCTAACTTTTTTATATTTATATGTCATCCTATATTAACCTGAGTTCAATATTTGCATTAATTTCAAAAGCTCCCTTTTTGTGGAGAATGCTTTGTTTGCAGATGCTTTCCTGAGCCTGTTCATTATTGCAAGCCCGACTCCTTGCTCTTCAAATGCTTCCACTATTCCAAACTTCACCTTTAAAGAATCTAGTAGTATGACAGAACTGTACAGGTTCTTTGCTATATTGTAGGGATCCTTCCTGCTTCCCATCGATATGGTCGAGCATCCAATCCTATCTGCAATGCTGCAGATCTCGGATGATCCTATTATCGCAAACGGAACTTCAATGCTTTCCACTATCTTAGTAAGTTTATTCTCAGCCCCTTCAAACATAAACAACGGGGTTTCTGGGGCATAATGCCTGTATTTTGTTCCTGGGCTTATTACTTTTTGCCCTGCGGATGCTTTTCCTGAAGCGATCTTGCCAACCAGAGGCACCATAGAAAATGCGTTCTCTATCTCTTTCGGGGTGAATGGCCCTGGTCTTAATAGTGTAAATGTCCTTAGGTCTATGATAGTAGACTCTATGCCGAAGAAACTGCTGCCTGAATCTATTATGCAATCGACTCTTCCGTCAAAGTACTTTATGCATTGCGACCCTGTTGTGGCAGTTGGCTTTTGCGAGGGATTGGCGCTAGGTGCGGCTATAGGCTGGCGTGCTTCCTTTATTAGACTAAGGGCAACGGGATGAGCGGGCATTCTTATCGCCACGGTATCAAGGCCTGCTGTAACGCTTTTTGGAAGCTCTGCCTTCGCCTGGGCTATAAAAGTTATGGGAGATGGCCATATTTTTTTTATTTTTTTAAAGTATTTGTCTTCTATGTGCGCAATCTTTGAAGCCTCTTCCAATGAGCATACATGTACTATCAGAGGATTGTCTGCAGGCCGGCCTTTTATCTCGAATATTTTCTTGCACGATGTCTCATCAAATGCATTTGCTCCAATCCCATAAACAGTCTCTGTAGGAAATACGACTATGCCTCCATTACGAACAAACTTGGCAGCTTTTGATATTCTCTCAGGCTGTGGTTTTATTGAGTCTATGCTGATTATTTCCGTTTTGATTGTCATGAAAAAACGCAGATTCTATTTATATTTCTTTTAATATCTCTTTAGTCAATACAGGCATGCCGAAGCCCAATACCTTTATTTTTTTGCCGTATTTTACTATGCTTGCAGAGGCGTTTCTGAGCTTTAGGCTGAAGCCGGTAAACTCATCCAGCCCAAATGGCGCAGAGAGTATGGAAAGTATTGTTGATTCATGGCTTACAGCTACTATTGCGCCATGGCCTGAAGAATTCCTGCTCATCATGAAATCGTGCATTCTTGTTGCAATAGAGTTCCAGTTTTCTATCTTCAAATTCCTGCCGGAAAGCATCCTTAATTTCCATAAGTCATTTTCTGTTGAATGATTTTCAAGCATGCCAAAATTCCTTTCCCTGAGCCTGTTGTCTATTATTACACCATTTCCTGTTATCTCTCCTATGATGCGCGCAGTCTGTTTCGCCCTCAGGATTGGGCTTGCGTAAATGCTTGCGATCTTTATTTTCTTGAGCTCGTTTGCTATGAAAGCCGCCTGATCCCTGCCCTTTTCTGTAAGAGGATACCTTGTAGCAGCTGAGCTAAGGATTCCTTTTACATTTGCCTGGCTCTCCCCATGCCTTACAAATATGAATGTTGTTATTGACTCACTTAGTTAAGTTCTACGTAATGGGAGATAATCTGAAACCCGCTTTGTAGTTAAACGCCCTACCGCCCGCTCAGCCAGTAGAAGAATTGCAGACTTATACTTTTCACCAGAGCACAAGAAACTCGAATATACCTCTTCTTGGCGGGGTTTGGAGATTGACCATCCCCTTCCACCTTTCGAACTTATATTTTCACCGTAATTGGAATATATTTCAAGAAGAGCTTCTGATAGTTCATCTGATTGAATTCCTTCAAAACCATCATTGAAAAAGGTCTCGTTTAAGAAGCTATACGCTGTCTCTTCTTTTTTATTATATTTTGAACGCTTAAAGGAGTAGAAAAATTTGGCCCAGCTCTGATCCCAGGGTTCCTTAAGAAGCAAGCCATCCCTGTTCAGCAGCACAGCAACCTCTTCGACTGCGGTTTCGACCTCTTTTAATGTCTCCAGATGCTTTGGGCTTTTATTTGAAACAACGGCAGCAGAGTATAAAACCATCCCATCACAATTTAAACCTTCTAAAGTCAGATATTTAAAGGTTGCCGATAAAATCCGGCATCATTGCTTGGGCTTTTTCTTCTTGGACTGGTCCATGCTTGCAGCGTCTTGCTTTTCCTTGTTCTTGGTGAATTCCTCAAGACCCCTTATGCCAAAGGGCATAGGTATGCTGAAGCCTTTTGTCTCGGTTGGTATGAATACCATGACATTCTTTCCAGTTAAGCTTATTTCATACATCATGTTTAGCGCACGAAGCTGCATTGCATACGGATCGGTCTCGTATTTTTTAGCCGCTTCTAGCATCTTGTCAGCAGCTAAGGATTCACTCTCAGCGAGTATGACCCTTGCTTGCTTCTCCCTGTCAGAAGTTGCAACCCTTGCCATAGCATTCTGCAGTTCTGGAGGTATAGTCACATCTCGTATCTCCACAGATATTGCAGTGGTTCCCCAATTCTCTATCCTTTGCTCTATTAGAGCCTGTATGTCTTTTCCAATTATGTCCCTGCCTGCCAGCATTGAAGAAAGCTCTGTTTTACCTATTACGTCACGCATTGCGGTCTGCGATGCGAGCAATACAGAATCATAATACGACTGCACATTAAGCACGGTTCTCTCTGGATTATTCACTTGCCAGAAAAGTATCGCGTCTACATCTACCGGCACATTATCCTTTGTAAGGGTCTTTTCCGCTTTGAATGCAGTGCTTATTACTCTGGTGTCTATTGTCGATGTGGTTAAATCTATAAATGGAACTATAAGATATAGCCCAGGACCAATTATGCCCACATATTTTCCAAGCCTCAATACCGCCTTCCTGTTCCATTGGCTCAGTATTCTTATGGATAAAGAGAAAACAAGTATTAAGAATAGCAGAAAGCCTCCAACTATGCCTGCATAACTTGCAAGATAGTAGCCGCCTACAACCAAAATTATAAACATCAATATGTCTACTCCAAGAGCGAAAGCCACATTGTAAGGCTTTGCGGAAGAGTTCGTTTTTACCGAATCCATATCATCACAATAATCTTTTCATATAAAGCTTAATAACCTTGTTTATAAATCTCAGCCCCATATATCCTTCTTTATCCTTTCCTTAGGAGTATTCAGAGATAGCAATGCGGATTCTACGGCTTTGCCGAAATCATTCGAACCGCATATATATGCAGTCCTCTCCGAAGCATCCGGAATGCTTCTGCGAAGCATATCTCCATTAATCCTGCCTTTCTCCCACTTCCATGGCTTTGTTTCAAAGGGTTTGGTGCTTTCGTCAGCTCTTGTAATTGTTATCGTAGCAGAGAGCCCTTTTATGTTATTTATCAGATTGGATAGCTCTTCCTTCATTGCTATCTCTTCTGTGCGCTTGAGGCTCCAAAGCAGGCATATGTCTGTCTCTGCACCACTGCCTTTCCTTAATATTTCCCTTAGAGCCGACCTAAATGGAGCATATCCCGTACCTCCAGCAACAAAAAGCAGCTTGCTGTTAAATGAATCAAGCGTAAACTTTCCATACGGCCCTTCTATAACAAAAACATCGCCTATTTTGGCGTCTAGAAAATGGGATTGCTTATTGTGAGGCTCCTTTATAGCAAGTATTTCTATATTGTTTGATGAAGGTTCAGAAGCAACAGAAAATGCCCTTTTTGGGAAGGTTCTGCCAGCAGCATCTATTCCGCCTATCATCATGAACATTCCTGGCAGGAATTGTATGTTATTGCCATCCATAGGAGCAAATGAAAGAAAAAGGTCTTTTGGTGTTTCATCGCTCTTTTTTGACAATATGTATTTTTTAGATGAGATATTTTTCACTGCCATTAAATCCGTATTTTTCAATTAAATATACTCAGCAGCTGCATCCGCAACTAGTCTTCTTTTCTGAGCAATGGCCACATTGGCAGCATCTGCAGCATTTTGTGCAGCAGCTGTCCGCTTTTGCGCCCTTTGCAGTTTTTTTAGCCATTTTTACCACATTTTATATTTAGTTATCAAAATATTTATACTGTAGGAAAAATCTCCTTTAGTTAACTGCATCATAAAAGCGCTTGATTTCTTTGTAGCGTACCATAACCTGCAAATGGCAAGAGCTTCTTCTGTTTCATGGCCTTTAGAATCAATGCAGCGATGAGAACAACCTCTTCTTCTGCTCCTCTTCAAGCGGGATTATTCTCGCCATTGCAGAATCTATCGCTTTTGCATACGCATCTTGAAATGCTTTGGCGTTTTCCAGGCAGCGGGAAATTTCTAAACTTACCTCGTTTGCATGAGCATATATCAAACCGCTAGAATCCGCATTTTTGAGAAGTTTGATTAGTTTATCTCTTCTTTTTTTCAATGCCTTTATTCTCGAATCGATCTTCCCTTTCATAAGCACTTGGGATCTTGCTGCCCTGCTTTTCCAGTCTGTAACCGATTGCGCCAATCCAATTACTTCATCCATGTTCCCTGCAGACCTTGCTGCGCCAATGAATGTTGAATAATCCGACTCCCTCAGGCTCATATAAGTGTTTATAAACCTCTTCTCAATCTCTATTGCAGCATCTACACGAGAAAATGAGCTCTCCTTGCCCTGGCTGTTTTTTGAGAGCGCAGAATATGCATTGTTCAACTTTTTCATCATCTCTTCTGAATTGTTTACTTTTCCAAGATCTGGATGATACTGCAGTGCCTTTTTTCTATATGCCTGCTTTATGAGAGATTTGTCCTTTGTAGACTTTATTCCCAGAATCTTGAAGTAGGATTCCAGAGATTTATCAGATTTAATGTTGGGTATTATAAAATTCATTTCTTTCTCTACCCTTTCAATATCAGATTTTGCCTTCTTGGTTTCAGATTGAAGTCTTTTGATTGCCGAAACCGCATTGTGCTCTTTGATTCTTTTATGCATCTCTTCTATAATTCCCAATAAGGCCACCGGAATTGCTTTCATTTATAAAAGAGGCTCCGTACCTTTTTATATGCATGAGAACTATGAGCCTACGCTCTCTGAAGCTAGCAACTGCTCTGCGCTATATATCTGCTTCTTAGGAGCCATCAGTTGCGCAATTCCCCAGAAAATAATAGCGTAGACAACAGCAACAAACATGTCATATGGGAATGGTATCATGTTTGTACCCCCTGTCTGCGTGCCTCCAAAGTAAGAGAGTATTATCATCCCAATTATGAATATTGGTATCCATAATGAATATCTAAGATTGATTCCTTTCCATTTTGAATTGTTTGCCTGGTAGAGATAAAATACGCTGCCAAGAAGAGTTGCGCCGAGAGCATACAATGTTGTAGGATATGTTGCCCAGTATATAAGTAAAGCAGACATAACGAATGCGATAAGAGACCATGCCTTAACATATGGAATCTTGAACGGCCTCTTCATATTAGGATAGATTTTCCTAAGCGCAGGGAGCGATGCTGAAACTAGGGCGAAGTTTATAACCGCAGCCACTACAACAAAATCAACCAAGGAATACCATGATGGCAGAGGTATTATGAACACAACTGCAAGCACGGCTGCAAGCACTAGGGACCATATAGGAACTCCGTTCTTGTTAATTTTTCCGAATATTTTTGGAAACGCATTCTCTTTTGAGAAACCAAAAATTATCCTGGCAGAGCCTGTTAGATATACTCCAAAAGTTCCGAAGGGGGAGAATATTGCAAAAAGTAGTGCAATTATAACGAGTATGCCCAAAACCGATCCTGCAAAAGCAGGAACTGTGCTTGCGCCAAGGTGCATGAGATCTGCCAGAGGAGAACTCAATGATGCAACACTGCTCCATGTTCCGGGTGAAACTCCGAGAGCAGCCCAGCTCACCGCTCCGACTATCACTATAGCCATGAGAACATAGAATACACTCTGGACGGCCAATGTAGTTCCTATCGCCTTGGGCACGTTCTTATTTGGGTCCTTCATCTCTCCAGACATGTCTGCTACCTGCCTGTATCCTCCAAAAGAGAAGAGGATCCCTGTTGCCGGGATTGCTATAAGCACTCCGGCCCAGCCGTATGGAAGGAATCCGTTAGCTGTAAAGTTGCTTGCGTGGAAAAGGAATAATGGTACAAGCAATATGAATATTAGAACTGCTGCGATCTTAAGGTATGTAAGCCAAGAATTGAATTTTCCGAATTTTGATATTCCCATAAAATTGAGTATTGCAAAGAATATCGTTATTAGTATTGCAACAAGTATTCCTAGAGGAGTTAGAAGGCCGGCGCCTGACACAATGTGATAAAGGCCTGGAACCCAGTATGATGCGTATTGAGCAACTGCAACTCCCTCTATTGCAGGTATGATTGCTGACCAGAGGAATAAAGCCCATCCTGACAGAAATCCTCCATAGCTGCCATATGTATAATAGCCTATTCTTGCGCTTATGCCCCCTTTAGGCACCATTGCTGCTATTTCCGCAT
The DNA here is from genome assembly GCA_021801905.1 of Microcaldota archaeon. Lineage (GTDB taxonomy): Archaea > Micrarchaeota > Micrarchaeia > Micrarchaeales > Micrarchaeaceae > JAJZAB01. The sequence goes on from JAKABJ010000021.1 coordinate 12,776, forward strand.
AAGGTATCGTTATTATTGCAATCATTATTGCTGCTATTATCCATGATATAATTACTGCAGGACCGGCATACGCAGTTCCACCTGCTGCTGCAAAAAGTATTCCTGAGCCTATCGCACCGCCGATCCCTATAAGTGCTGCATCCCTTAACGTGAGAGACCTTTTAAGACCTTTTCCTGAATTTTTATCCTGTACCAATGTACATAACCCCTGATTCAGTCCTTATTTCCATAGATAGCAAAGCTTAAAATACTTTATATATGGCGTTTTCAAGTAGATAATAGCCGTAACCGCACCAGGTGTTTTCGATTAACCTTTCCAAAAAGGTTTAACGTTTTTCCATTTCCCTTTCTATCACTTATTTTTCCTCTGTGGTTATCTCATAATATTCATTCTTTAGATGAAAAGCATATAATAGTAGTTTTATCTTTCCTTGGGCTGCACAGCTCTGATTTTGCTTTGCGAATTTGAGGGGATTCGCTCACCTTGGCTTAAGCGGTTATCATTATTGAATTCTGTATGTTGAGTGTGATTGACACGATGTTTGAGCCCGGCTGCGCATAGCCAAAATGTTGCAAAGAATGAAGAATCATATTAGATAAAGTACGCTAAGACGCCAGGCGCCAATCTAGGCATCTTGCTGGAAGCCTAGTTATCCGCCAGTATGGCTTCAACCGCCTTTGGCGTCCCGTTGGCTACCGGCTTAGGCAGCCTTGACTGCGCTGCGAGATGCTTTATCATCATTCTAATCACATTCTCATCGGGCTTTGCTCTTATATCGATAATTGACCCGAAGCCATTGCGCTTGGCAGACAATGCATTTAGCCTCTTTTCGAGATCATCATCGCACAGCAGCATCAGGGGTTTGCCCAAAACTGCGGCCTCCTCTATGGTTGCTGCACCTCCGTGGGTGACGATGAAAGGCGCATTGAGGAAGTATTCGAGGGGCTCACTCGCAAACTCTGCACCCGCGATGTTGCCTCCAATCAGGCGCGGAACTAGGTGTTCGCGCTTCAGGATCTTGCAAAGCAACTTTGCAAAAGATGTAAGTCTCTTGTTAACCTCAAATCCTGTGCATATCGGCACTACATTTTCTTTTCTATTCTGCCTGCCCGGAATTTTCCTTACAAGCGGTCCTACAAATATCATGTTATCATGCTTTGCCTTGGGCCTGTCAAGCCCATGGACTATTATCAGGTTTGCATTCTGCATTGCAGATTCAGCGTAATCCGAGTATCTGGTGTATTTGCTGAAGTTGTGGTCTACATAAGGTTTTGTCGTGAGCATTACAACCTTTATGCCTAGCCTCTTCAGCAAGAAGAAGGCATCAAATTCACCGTCAACCACCACAGTTTCTGGCATGATCTTTTTTATCAGTGGCAGTATCTCTGTGGTTACTTCAAACATTTCCTTCCATGGAACTATACCATCTTGATGATGAGGGGTGCTTATCCGTTGGATGTGCTTCTGATTATTTTTTTCCAGAAACGCAACGCCGTTTGAATATGTTATGAAGTGCGGCTCTATATGCCGCTCGGCCAATTCCTCAGCTATCGCAAATGCTGGTGAGACGTGCCCCAGGCCAGGGAGACCTCTTAGGATAAATGCTACTCTGCGCTCTTTGCCCATATCTCTAACCCTCTATGAGGTGAAACGGCAGCATTGCGCGTAAAGCCGCTTTTCCTAAGCTCTTCGATAATGGCGCCATTGCACGCGGCGTTAGCTGCAAGGTGCATCGGATGCAAATAATCTCCCCAGTTAAAGAATCTTATTGTAAATGCTATGGAGCCACCTTCCTTTACATGGCTGAGCAGCATCCGCATGGTTTCGATAGGCTTTGTTAGATGTTCCATGACATCGGTGCATATTACAAAATCGTATTGCTTGTCATCTACTTCACTCGAAACAGATGCCACAAGCCCCCTGCTAGAGAATCTGGATTTAACATACTTTAAGTTGGTTTCGGAGCAGTCAACGCATGATACCCTTTTTCCAGCCTCAGCCAGCTGAAGCGATGGCTGCGCCGTTCCGCATCCGAAATCGAGCACTTCTATATATCCCTTGGATTTCGCATACTCCACAATTATGCTGTTTTGCAACATCCAGTCCTCTTGCATATTGGCAGTGGTGAGGTCAAAGAGGTAATTCGAATTCTTTGAATAAAAATCAACTATCTCCTGTTCCGTAGTAGGCCAGGACTTTAGCCAGTCATCTCTAACAAGGAGCGGGCCGACCATCAGTTTGTCTATGACCTGCTCATGCGGGAGGTTTGTAAAGCTAGCAAGCTCTCCAACAATCTCCATAGATCTTGGATCCGAAATTATTTTTTTTCTATAAGTATCTTCGCAGTTTTCACATATGAGCCTGTTTGTTATTTCGGCCTTGCAGAAGTAGCAGCTCCTTCTTATCTCTTTGCTGAAGAACCTTAATACATTATCCAGTTCGCCAAGATTTTCTATCCTGAAACTATAGGACTCATGCAAACCATCGCCATTTCTGTCAACAAAACAAAAAGGTATGCCAGACTGCAGCGACTTTCCATCCCTTTTGGCGTCGTTCCCCACCATCAGGCAGTCCTTTGGGTTTAGGCCGGTTTTTTCGAGAAAAACCCTGAAAAGGCCACCATCGTCCTTAGTGGCCCCAGAACTTTCGGAGATAATGATGTTCTTGAACAGCCCGCGCAGGGAGAAGCTGTCCATAATCTCATTTATGTTATCCACTCGCGCATTTGTCACAGCGTATAGTTCATAATTTTTGGATAGCTTAGATAAGAGTGCTTTTGAATTGTCAAAGAGACGCCTATTGTGCTCCCTGAAACCCTTTGTAAATGATTCAATATCCTGTTCCGCGCCGCCGTCCAGCCCGAGTTTCTCCGCCAGACAGTGACTCATAAAACCTATCTTATCTATATGCCTATCTCTGCTCCTTTCTGTTCTCATTTCTGATGTGGCCGCACGAAACGCAGATTTAAACCTGGTCTTATCTATTCCGTGCGCTTCTGATATGTGCTCGGATAGCGCATCGTATAGCTCATTTTTCCATCCTGAAGTGTCTACGATCGTGTCTCCAATATCAAATAGTATGGCTTTTAGCATTTGCTATACACTCAGTACATCATTAAATAGCAGA
>JAKABJ010000022.1 GCA_021801905.1 Microcaldota archaeon
ATTGCACCCCATAGAACTTGCCACATTAATACATAATAAACTAGTCAAAATACATCCATTCACTGATGGTAATGGAAGGGCTTCGAGGCTTCTGATGAATTGGATTTTGCAAAGAAATCGCTTCCCAGCAGTGATAATAGAGGTAACAAACAAAGAGAAATACTACAGCTGCATTGAGCACGCAGATATGGGTGACCAAAAATACTTTGCTGTGTTTTTAGCAGAACAGATGCTTAAGCAATACACGATCGCATTGCCAACTTAATTGATATCCTGCCTACTTCTTCATATTTCCGTAAAGAAAATGTGGACTCTGCGGGAATTGAACCCGCAACCTTCCGCTTGCAAAGCGGACGCTCTACCATTGAGCCAAGAGCCCTTTATGTACTATTAAAAATAGTGGTTTTTATGTTTTCTTATTTTTTCCTTTTGATTGGTTTCCTTGCTTTTTGAGGTCTTTTTTTCTTAGCACTTCGCACATTGCCATTTTTAGGATGCTTTGCCCTACTCTTTGCGGTAGCTTTTCCAACATGTTTATAAGTGCCAGATTGCATAGATTCCTTCTCAAACACATTTATGTCCTTATAAGTGTCTTTATTAGATGTTGCTTTGCTTAAGAGATTGTCTATTGTGCTCTCACTAACTATTTCAGAATCCTTTGAGGAATTAGAAAGCAGGACATTCTCTATGTCGCTTGTCTTGAGCATAGAGTTTATGGACTTCAATAGCTTTATTTTCTCAAGCTCATCTGAGTATTTTTGATTTTTCTTAGGCATTTTATCATTTCTTAATATAGGACGTTGTCTTACAAATGAAGCTATTTATTACTTGTGTCTCAATTGATATCCGTCTAATTTTTCATATGGAGTGCTCTTCCTTTAATCCTGGAACTTTTGCATTGTATTTCTTAGCAACAAAATCCTTAAAGTCGTTAGATTTTGTTATTTCTCCATGCACTATGAATATGTTTCTGAGGTCTTTTACTTTGCTTACAAGGTTTTCAAGCTGGGGCCTGTCTGCATGCGCAGAGAGATGATGCGTTTCTACATGCATCTCTACTTTTATGTCAGAACCATTCAGATTGATGTGCTTCGCCCCCTCCTGAAGAGTCCTTCCAAGAGTGCCTATTGCCTGATATCCCACCATTAGCATCTTATTGGAAGAGCTTGATGCAAGTTTTGACAGATAGAACATAACCGGCCCTCCTGAAAGCATTCCGCTAGTTGTCACTATTATGCAGCTATCTGTGTCATTGACTATCTTGTTTCTCATAGATTTTTTATCAACTATTATGAAGTTTTTGCTCTTAAATGGATCATAATCGCTCATAAGTATCTTGCTCTGCAACTCTTTTCTGCAGTATATGACATTGTGCCTGTATATCCTTAATGCCTTATTTATCATTCCGTCAACGTATATTGGCACCTTCGGAAGCACTCCAGAGTTCATGTAATCATCCAGAAGGAATAAAACCTCCTGCGCCCTGCCTACTGCAAAACTCGGCACTATTACCTTTCCACCGGATGTTATTGTACTCTTTATGCTTTTCATCATCTCTGGACTTACTTTTTTCTCTCCAGGGAATACGTCTGCAGTTGAAGCATAAGTGCTTTCAGTTATTAGGGTATCGCCTTTCAGGTTTCGTATCTCCGCACCTTCTAGAAGTCTGGTCCTTGACAGGTTTATATCACCCGTATATACTATGCCATTTTTTCGGTCCCTTATCTCTATCAATGCGCTGCCGAGAATGTGCCCTGCCGGTATAAACTTTATTGAAAGGTCTCTGAACTTGAATTCTTTACCATAATCTACCATCTTTGCATGCTTAACCATATCTTCCATGCCTTTTTTACTAACTCCCAAGGGGTTAGATATTCTAAGGTAATCGCTTATCAGGACATTGCCAAGCTCTACGGTTGGTTTTGTAGCGAAATAATTTCCTTTGTATCCTGACGAGTAGATGTGTGGCAAGAAGCCTATATGGTCTAGATGCGCATGACTTATGAATATGCCATCTACTGATTCTAATTGGCTATTGCTTATTTGAGGGTACTCTATCTGTGCACCCAGCTTTATCCCAGTATCGAGAAGCACGTTTGTATTGTCTGTACTTACCATTATGCAGCTCCTCCCTACCTCTCCGGCTGCTCCAAAAAAAGAAATTTTCATATATACACTTTTTATAAATTTGTTTAGCCAGCACCATCAGGGTTTCCATCAGGTTGAGGCTTCTTATTGTCCTTTTTCTTTATTACCACTATATCTTCCAGGTTTATTTCCTGTTGCCTGTGAATTGGCTTCTGCTTCTGCTGTTGCTGAATATTTGGCCTTCTTTTCTCAACTCCAAGTATTTTTCTTATAGAATGATACAGATCATCCAAATTCTTGTCCAATCCTGTAAGCTCTGTAATGATTGAATTGAGTGTTGTCTGCAGTTCTGCAATGTCTTTTTTTACAAGGAGTATTTTCCTTTCTTTTCTTACCGATTTTAGCGCTTCCTCTATTTGGGAATTTACCTCATTGATCTTTCTTATTAATAGCTTTTCTTGAGGTAGAGAGTTAGCCTCTGTAGACACTTTGAACTCCAACATATGCCTCTGCCTTTTGAGTTTAGATATATCAGGTATCTCTTTAAGCTGCTTTTTCTCCATTTCGGAAAGCTTCGAAATAGCATCTAGCTCCCCTGTTTTATAATTAAGCCTTCTTTGGACATCCTTCATTTTTCCGAATACTTCTCTCCTTTTCTTATTTAATGCATCAATCTGAACCCTGAGTTCTTGAACTTTTGGATCTGTAGAGCTTTTAATCATGCTGCCTAGTGTATTTGTAGGCTGCACTTTCTCAGCTGAAGCAACGCCATCTTTAACTTTATTTGAATCTGGTTTCTCATCCTTTTCTTCTGACAGTAAATCGCCTTTATATAATTAGCGTATTGTAATTTGTTTAATTAGCTTCTATTCGCGATGACTTCTCTATATACATTTAATAAAGTATCTGTAGTTGCATTAGCAGAGTAGTTTTTGATGCTATCTACTGAATAGTTGTAAGAATCTAAGTTATTTATAACCTTCTCTATTTTATATGCACACAATATGTGGTTGCCAGCTTTGAACAGTTCGCCGTTTTTTCCCGGTTTTATTATCTCTTCCATGGTAGAGTATCTTGCTGCGACCACTGGCTTTCCAGAAGCTAGCGCCTCTAACACTGTTATGCCCTGGGTTTCGAATGTAGAAGGCGTGCAGAATATATCAGCTGCAGAATAATAGTCAGGAAGGTCTTTGTCATTTATGAAACCTACGAATTTTACATTATGCAGGTTTTTGGAATAAACCATCTTTCTTAGAGCCTGCTGATGCGGCCCCGTTCCTCCTATCACAAAAGTAATATTGCTATTCTTTAACTTCTCCGCAGTTTTTATCAGCACATCTAATCTTTTTTCTTTGCTAAGGCGCCCAACATAAAGCACAATTTTGTCTTTAGGTTTTTGCTGCAGAGCCTTCTTAAGTTTTAAAGATGGTCTCTTTGGCCTGAATCTTTTTGTATCTACTCCATTCGGTACGACAATTAGGTTCTTTATCCCGTTTCTCCTTAAAACCGCATTAGCGGCATTGGTGGGCGCTATTACTGCATCACACTTGTTAAAGAAGAACCTTGCATACGGCCAAGAATATTTTGACATTATTTTCTGGCCCATTTTGCTTGACATTCCGTATTCTTTCATTACTTTTTTGCTCGTGAAAAAAGTATGGAATGTAGATACGGTAGGAAGTTTATTTATTTTAGCCATTGCGAGACCAGATATGCCCATGGTGAAGGGTGTGTGAATATGGACAATATCTGGTTTTATTGAATTAAACTTTGTAGAGAGAGGAAGAGTGAAAAGCGCAATCCTATATTGGGGGTACTTTGGGAATTTTATTCCATGTATTGCGAAAACATTCTTTGATATCTCGGCAATTGGCTTTACTCCTATGTTGCCGCTTGTGAAAATATAGACTTTATGACCTCTGCGTTCAAGCTCGGTTTTTGTGTTTATTATAGATGTTACTACCCCATCCACACTCGGAGCATATGTGTCGGTAAAAAATACGATTTTGAGAGATTCTCCCATATCTAAGCCTTGAGTTAATTACTCGAATTTTATTGCCTCTCCTCCAGCATTTTTTATCTTGTCCAATGCCGCTTTAGAGAAACTATTCGCTTTTATCTTCAGTGGCTTGTTTAAAGTGCCGTTGCTTAGCACTTTGAAATTCCTTAGCACTATGACCTCTTCAGGCTTATCCATCAAAGCAGCAATTGACTCTATCTTGCTAAGCGTAATCTCATCAAGCTTTTTTCTATTCCAAGGAGTAAATCCTTTTTTATGCATCTCTTCCCTTGCTTTAGATGTCATGTATGTAAAGTTATGTTTTCTTACCCCTGCCCTGCCTACTCCTCCTCTATCCCCTGCACCCCTGGCATTCTTTATGTTACCAACTCCCCATCTCCTTGTACCAAGGTATTTTCTTGCTTTTTTCTGCCTTCTGACCACCATTATTTCACCATCCTCTGTATCAAATTATTGATTTCTTTACCCATATAGCCAAGGCTTCCTCCTCTCTTAAAGCTAAGTTTTGTGCTTTTGTATCCGTGTCTTGGTGGATGCAGCCTAATGGGCAAAGCTGCCTTTAGAGCTTTTTGATCGTATTTGCCCTGAATTATATCAGAAGGGCTTATGTCTATCCCTGCTTTTTTTACAAGCCTTTTGATAGTCTCCTCATCAGGCTCCCCAAATGCTATGTAATCATGGCAGGCGTTTATCATTCCTGAGTAAGAGTCATTCATTTTTATTATCACGCAATTATTCACTCTTCTGAGCCTTAATCTATCTAATGTTTCATTTATGTCAGATCTCACATTAACACGGCCGCGTACTCTAACTGCAGCTATTATTTTATTTTCAACATCTTTCATAAGAATGCGCCAATGCTTTACTTTTCCTGATTTATATTAGCTAAAGAAGCATTTTAAATGTATTGCATGGCAAGCGTTGCACGCATGCAATGAAGAATTGAAACTTCCAGTAGCTATCTACTTATGCACTATTTATAAATTATGCTGTTGGATTAACTCTGCGACCAGTTGATAAAATTGTATTATAATGACTATAAGAAGATTAAAAAAATGGAGAACCTTTTCGAGAAACTCGCCTACATCTCGGTAGGCTTGGATTTCGTTGTGGCGCTCGCCTCATTTCTAGTTATAAAAGATGCCCCATATTCTAAATTTATGCTAACTGTGGGGAGCGAATTAATACTGCTTGAAATGATAGTAATTGTGGCAGTATTCATAACTATTTTCTCTCTTAAACACTACGGGAAAATGCTACAAAAATTCACTCTGCTCGCTTTTAGAGAAAGACAGATAAGGAAGCAGTTTGGGAGAAGGATCAGGGCAACATTTGCAAAGTCTTTCTTATTTGAAAAAAGCAAATCAGCGCTCTAAAGCCTTTTTTGTCTTTCAAAGTAGCTGAGCTTTTTCCCCTTATCTCTGTTAAGCAGATCTACCTCTCCAAATACGCCAGAATAGCCCGGCTTTATTGTTATGTTCCCATCCCTCATGTTTTGTATCGCCTCCCCTATCTCTGGATTAATTTTTTCCGATATCAATTTTGTATCGGTCTTTGTAAGCAGCTCATATTCCACCCCGAATTCTTTTATAATGTCTTCATACATTTTTGTGACATGCGGCGAAGCAAACGGCTTGTTCAGCACATAAGCAATTACCTCTCTCAAAGGGACTGCCTTTACAAAAGGAGGCCTGTTTTTTGGCACATATCCTGGTTCTCTGTCTGCTAGTTGGTTAATTCTGTGAAGCACTCCTATCACCAACTTCCTGCCGCATACTGGGCACTTTTCCAGTTTTTCTTTGTCAGGATCAACAGATACATTGCACTGCCTGTGTCCATCAAAATGATATTTGCCTTCCTCAGGAAAGAATTCCAGCGTTCCGCTTAGCTGCTTTGCATCTTTGTCCTTTATTGCATTTATTATGCTATTATATGAGATAGAATTTACATCCAAAAGAGTCATCTCTCTGCCTATTTTAGGTAAAGAATGCATATCGCTTGTTGATATAATTGCATATTTATCTAGTTTGGATATCCTCCAGTTCATTGAAGGATCTGAGCTAAGCCCGCTTTCAAGTGCATATATGTGCTTTTCCTGATCTTCATATGCTTCCTTCATTGAATCTACTCCGGAAATTGCTCCGAACACTCCAAAATAAGGAGTCCAAGCATGTGCAGGGAAAACAAAAGCATCTTTGTGTACTTTGAAAATCTCTTCTACCAAATGCGCAGCACTCATTGACAAGATCACACGGCCGTCTGAAGAGAGATCGCCATGTTTGCTTAATACATGATTGAGCGAATCAACAGAATCAATATCAGGCATTAACATACAATTATGTATTTTTCTGACCTTCTTATCTTTGCCCTCAAATATGGTGCATGCCTCTGAACTCAGTATAAATCTTACACCAGAAGTCGAACCTTTAATTTTGAACAATCCGGGTTCTGCGGGATCCAATTTGGACTTAATCTCAGCAAGCCATTTTGGATGGGTAAAATCCCCGGTACCCACAAGGTTTATTCCCTTCTCTATGCATGTCTTCTCTATTCCCTCCAGGCTTATAGAAGGACTGCATGCCATTGCATAGGGAGAATGTATGTGTAAATCTGATATTACTTTCATTGAATCACTAAAATCCACTTGCAGTTACGCGCATCTTTCAATTCGTGCTTACGTTAAGAAATACTAAAAGAGATAAGTATAAATGGCTATAAATATTTAGCAATACCTTATCTAGCGATAAAATGAGCGGGGCAGAAGAGAAGATCTCTGCGATACTTAGCAAATTGAAGGCAAGGTATCCTGAAGAAATGAAAACCTCCCTTAGCTATTCAAACCCGTGGGAACTGCTAGTTGCAACAATTCTTTCTGCACAGGCTACAGATGCCCAAGTTGATAAGGCAACCCCGAAGCTTTTTAAAAAATACCCAAAACCAAGCAACCTTGCTAAATTAAGGCCAACCCAACTTTATCCATACGTTAAGAGCATCAATATCTATAGAAACAAATCAAAAAACATTATCAAAGCAGCAAGAATGATAGAGAAAGAGTTTGGAGGAAAAGTTCCGGATACCATGGATTCACTTATAAAACTGCCCGGAGTGGGGAGGAAAACCGCAAATGTTGTAATGGCAAATGCATTTAGGAAGAACAATGGCATTGCCATAGATACTCATTGCATAACGGTTGCAAACAGGCTTTTTATCTACAATACGCAAAATCCATCAAAAATAGAAGAGAAGCTAATGAAAATAATTCCAAGAAAGGAATGGGGAAATGCCACTCACCTATTCATAGCACTCGGCAGGGACGTGTGCACTGCAAGGAAGGCATACTGTGAAAGATGCGTACTTAAGAAAATTTGTCCTTCAAGCAGTTTTGAGTGATTGAGTGATTGCATGTTTATACAGCGGAGGAAAAGATTCAACTCTAGCAATACATAAGACCTTTTATTCCGAACGGAAAGTAGAATTGCTGATATCAATGCTGCCAACCAACAGCTTTAGCTATATGCTTCAGAAAGTAAATGTTGAATGGACTAAACTTCAAGCCGAAGCTATGGGTATAAAACACGTTTTTTGGAGCACTCCCGGGGAAAAAGAGAGCGAACTGAAAGACATAGAAAATGCATTAAAAGAAAATGGAGTAACTGAGTTGGTTACCGGAGCATTAGCCAGCTTATATCAAAAAGAGAGGATAGACAGGATATGCAAAAAGCTTCAGATAGTTCATCATTCGCCTTTATGGGGGTTCGATGCTCTTGAAGAGCTCAAATATATTTCTGACAACTTCAATGCGATAATAACGCGCGTATCAGCAGCCGGACTAGACGAAAGCTTTCTTGGGAAAACCATAACGCAAGATGTTATAGAAAAGCTTTTGAGGCTTAGAGAAAAGAGCAAAATAAACATCTCTTTCGAAGGAGGAGAAGCCGAGTCGTTTGTATTAGATGCGCCTTTATTTAAAAAGAGAATAGTTCTGAATAAGGCGCATATAATATGGAATGGGGATTCTGGAGATTATGTTATAGAAGACGCTAAGCTTATTGATAAATAAGCATAGGCAATATAATAAGTTTTAATCAAAAGAGAGAGTGGTCAAATGGAGAATTTCATAGCGAGCAGGAGAAGATTTGTATCCAACCCTATAGCGGAGGTGCATAAACTTGCTAACAATCTTGTCGGTTCAGGTAAGAAGGTATTTAGGCTGGACACTGGAGACCCTGCTGTTTATTTTAAGACGCCTAAATACATGATCGATGCTTATAAAGAAGCGCTTGATTCTGGCGAGACAAATTACTCTAAAGCGGAAGGATCTGAGGAGTTGGTATCTGCAGTTGCCAGAAGATACAAGCGCCTATACGGGATCTCCCTTTCAAATGATGACATTATAATAACTGCAGGCCTTTCTGAAGCCTTTTTATTCCTTAACAATGCACTCATAAACAGGGGCGATGCTGGCATTCTTTTCAGGCCTTATTATCCTCCTTACCACACATATCTCAAGCTCTGCGAAGGTATCGAAATATCTGGCAGGTATGACGAATCTTCAGGATGGCAGATTGACATAGATAACCTCAAGTCGCGTATCCGCAATAATAAAAGAAGAATAAAATACATGCTTGTTACAAACCCAAACAACCCTACGGGTACCGTTCTAAGCAGAAATGCATTAAAGGAGCTTGTTGAGGTTGCTAATGATAATGAAATCTTCTTAGTAAGCGACGAGATTTATGACGAGATAACATTTGGAAATGCCAAATTTACCAGCCTTGGGGAACTAGCCAAAGGCATGCCACACATGATATGGAATGGTGCATCTAAGAATTTTGATGCAACAGGATTTAGGATTGGCTTTATGATAATACCTGAAGATGATAAGAGGTCAATAGCGCTTAAAAGCGCGCTTTCTGACTTTGCTCTTGCCAGGTTGTCTGTAAATACTCCTGCAGAGCATGCCATAGCCATAGGCATGAATAATGTGGCTGCGCATAACAAAGCGGTCAGGTTTATGGCAAAGCAGATGGCAGACAGGGTAAAATATGCAAACAAGCTGATTAATGAGTCCCAGTATATGGAATCGGTAGAGCCGAATGGAGCATTCTACATATTCCCAAAAGTTGACTTGAAATCGCTTAACTTCAAAACAGACAACGATTTTGTAATGTCGCTGCTTAAGTCTAAACTTGTGCAGACAAGAAGCGGAAGCGCATTTGGCAGCCCAGGGCACTTTAGGATTGTTTCACTGGCTCCAAAAGAGATATTAGGCTATGCTATAAATAAGATAAATGCGTTCTGCAAGGAGCGCGCTGCAAAATGAAAACGGGCCTGTAGTCCAACGGTTAAGACGCTAGCCTTACACGCTTGAGACCGGAGTTCGACTCTCCGCAGGCCCATCTTATTTATTTTTCTTTTTTAGCTCGATAATGCTCGAGCCAATTACTACCACTACATGACTCTGCAACAAAAGCTTATAAATAAAAATTACGTATTTTGACTGGTGGTATAATGTATAGAATATTCGAAGCCATAGACAAAATTATGCATTTCAAGACGGTTAGTGCACACTGCGATATACCCTGTGGTATATATGACCCTCATCTGGCAGAAGTGGCTGCGCACACGGTTATCAGGATGGATATGCTAATTTCCGATCTTGTCAAAAGCAATGACATGAGCCCTGATGGAAGAAACAAGATGATCAGGTACACGATGATAAAGGAACAGCACGCAGAGCTTTGCAAACACGAGGTCAGGATTATCTGGGGTGACTACTTCAAGCCTGAACATGCGCAGGCAAATCCCGAGCTTAACGCGCTTGTTTGGGATATAATGAAGGCTGCATCAAAAGCAAAGCAGAGCACAAACATTGCTGACGGCGAAGCATTACTCGATAAGGTAAACAAATTTGCAGAGATATTCTGGAAGACCAAGAACATCCAGACCAGCAGAGTTAAGGCTCCATATCCAACAGAAAAGGAGATTGTGCTGCCAAAATTGTAATAGTGTAGAGATCTGATGCCCGTATCGATATTCAGGGTCAAAGACAAAAGCATGCTCCCGTCGCTCAACGACGGAGACTATATAATAGTGAATAGAATCTCCTATTTATTAAGCTCTCCAAAGCCGGGAGATATGGTCGTTCTTAGGCACCCAATGAATGGAATGCTTATTGTGAAGAGGCTATCGCACGAAAGAAACGGAATGTTTTATGTCATGGGTGACAATCTCAAGGAGAGCGAGGATAGTAGAAGTTTTGGCTATGTTAGTAGGCCTGCAATAGTCGGCAAAGTGCTTCACATAGTACGTAAAGGTTAACCTTATCTTTCTCCATACTTAGAATAGAAAGATAAGTATTTTGCAAGGACTTCTTCGTTGGCAGATGGCTTTGTCTTTTCTATTATGCTATTCAGCATATCCATTGTTATCTTTGTCTCTGCATTCTTTTTGATCGAGGCTTCTAATGCTGCAGATTTCGCCTCCCTGCATACGTAGGCTATGTCTGCCCCGGTAAAGTTTTGGGTCATGTCTGCTAGTTTTGCAAACGATACATCTTCAGATAAAGGCACCGCATTAAGATCTGCATTAAACATCTCTGAACGATGCGCTTTTCCTGGAGGTTTTATGAAAATTAGCTTATCAAACCTTCCCGGCCTCAACGCAGCAGGATCTATTGCGTCTGGCTTGTTTGTTGTACCTATCAATACTACGCTTTCCAGCTTACTAATTCCATCAATATTCCTGAGCATTTCACTAGTTATGTGCGATGAATGCTCTGACGCGTCTCCTCTTTTCAGAAGCATCTCCTCAATTTCATCAAGTAATATTATCGCAGGGCTGCTATCTTTTGCCCTATCAAAAATATCCTTTATCTCGCTTATCGCCATATCTGCCCCCTCCTGGCTTATCTCCGCGCAATTTAGCTCAAGCATTGTTACTCCATGTAGCTCATTTTTTATCGCACGCATCAGCATTGTCTTTCCTACTCCTGGGGGCCCGAAAAGAAGCACCCCGTTTATATTTTTAATATTATATTTTTTTACCAATTCCGGATGAGTAAGAGGCACCTCTATCGCATCAATTATCACTTTCTTTGCATCATCAAGTCCTATTACATCATTTAGGGAAACTTCATCTATTTCATCTTCTCCCTGCTGCCCGTATACGCTTCTCTCAAAATCCATCCTGAATTTTCTATAATTCTCTATTTTCGAAAGGGAAATGGAAGGCCTTGTGGATTTTATCCTATTCATTAAATCTTCATTTGTTATCTCAAGGACCTTGTGCTTGCTAGCCGCTTCCTGGGCAACCTTTTGAGCTACGCTTTCACAAACGGCTTTAATATCTGCTCCAGTATATCTGTCTGTTTTTTCTGCGAGTTGGTCATAGTCTATTTTCGATGATATTGGGAGCTTTTTAAGGTATATCTCGAATATTTTCTTTCTTCCGTTAAAATCTGGGGGCGGCATGTATATTATCCTGTCAAACCTTCCCGGCCTCAATATTGCAGGGTCCATGATATTAGGGGCATTTGTAGCTCCCACTATTATTACATTGTTTATCTGCTGAAAGCCGTCCATTTCTATAAGTAGCTGTGATATCGCTTGCCTGCTAGATTCATTGATATTAACGCTCTGCCTCGATTCCGCAATAGAATCCACCTCATCAAAGAAAAGGACGCAAGGAGAATGTTTCTTTGCAATTTTGAATATATTGGATATCGCCTTCTCAGTCTCGCCAGGGAATGCTGATATGAGGTTTGATGCCTTTATATAGAAAAACCCTGCCCTTACCTCATTCGCAAGCGCTCTCATCATTACAGTTTTTCCTGTTCCTGGAGGTCCAAAAAGAAGGATGCCTTTGGAAGGCCTTACATTATATGCTTTTGATATCCCTCTCTCTTCTATAGGCGCAAGGATGGCATCAGTAAGTTCCTTTTTCACTGATTCATAATTGCCTATATCATCGAAATTTTCAGCAACAGTTCCTTCCTCAAGGTCTTCAAAAGCTTCCCCGAATTTCATTCTTAAGTCCTGTTTTTTAATATCAAGTGCGTAGACTATCTTGACATTGAAGAATTCCATCAAGAAGATTATTCCAAGAGCAATCAGAGTGCCAATCGCCATTGGAATAATATTGATATTTATTCCTGACACATAAGAGAGGGCGTATGCAAATAGGGGATATGCAATACCTATCATCGCGGCATATGTGCCCCTGTATTTAGACCTGTTTCCAGAAGCCACAGTGTCTATGCCCAATACCAAAAGCACAAATATGATCATTTCTGCAATATAATATTCGGTGTCTACAGTTGAAACTGACATAAGCGCATATATGGCGGCATTTGACTGATTTATTATGTTTTGGCTTGTAAAGCTGACTGCTATGGAATCAAAACCGGAATGGAAATTTAATAGAGAAAGCCCGGGCTTTGAAGGCGTAACAAAAGGGGCAAGCTGGGCCGTAACTCCTGAAGCATATCCCTCTTTAGCATTGTAGATTATATACGCGGTATTCTGAACCCCAGATATGCCTGAAAGCAAAGCAACAGCAATTACGAAAACAACCGCTAAGGTTATTGCCCTTTTGTATCCTAGCATAAGTATAGAAGTTGTGAATAAAGGTATTGCAAAAATATAGCCAGATGGGGAGAATGCAACAGAGATAATCGCATAGATAAAGAATATCGTTCTATAGTACATATATCCATAGATCAGAGAGGCTGCCATTATCAGAAGATAAATCCAAGATAGGGCAGGCATCTGATAGAGTATCATTGGCATTATTAAAAAGATCATGAAGATTAGCCCTAAGAAAGGCTTTTTTAACGTAGAGAAAAAAAGCCCCACTGCAATAAGTGCAATTATCGGAATCGGATAAAACGGCAACCCTATTGCAGCGCTGAAAAATGCAATCAGTACTAATATGCTATCTATGAAATTTGGAGACTTCAATATTCTGGTAAGTCTTTCATTGAGCGAATACAGAAAGATTGGCGTCCTTCGTTCTTTCTTTATCAGCTCTCTTAGCCTTTTTGTTTCCGTGGCCTTTGATTTATTTTTATTAAGCTCTACCATTTTTACCAGTCTGCCTAGCTTCACAATTATCTATCCTAAAACTTATTTATATTATTGGGAAGCTACTCTATAAACTCAGGCAACTATATTAATATTTTGATGTTTAATAGAAATAACCCGTTGTAGCTCAATGGTAGAGCGGTCGGCTGTAGTCTGCATTACAACATTGCTGTTAGATACCGACAGGTTGGGCGTTCGACTCGCTCCAACGGGATGGCGGTTTTATGGATAATTGCATATTCTGCAAAATAGTAAATGGGCAAGTTGATGCATATAAGCTATACGAAGATAGGGATTATATCGCGATATTGGACATAATGCCCTATGTCAAAGGTCAGACTGTGGTTATTCGAAAAAAGCACCTTGACAGCAGGATATTCGAGAATAGCGATATCGAAATAAAGAAAATTATTATGGCTTCCAAAAAAGTTGCTGGAATGCTTAAATTGGCACTCGAACCTGAACGAGTATGTCTGGTGTTTGAAGGAAAAGGTGTTCCACACCTTCATGCCAAGCTTTATCCTATGCATAAGAGAAAAAATGAGTCTGATGCAGAGTTTGTTACTCCTAGAGGGCATAAGGCCGCTAAAGAGGAACTTGAGACTATCTATAAGAGAATAATAACAAAGAACAAGAGCAGTAATAAATAGCTTGATAGGCATCCACATATAAATTACGTATGCCTTGGTAGTGTAGTGGACCAGCATGCGACCCTGTCACGGTTGCGACCCGGGTTCGAATCCCGGCCAAGGCGTCTTCTGTTTCTAGCTGTAGTTGCGTATAGAAATGTATTTATATCAATATAAACATAATATTAATAGTGATATAAATGGCAAAGCTAATAGCTGTTAATGAAGAGGTCTATATAAAATTAAAGAGGCTTAAGGGAAGCCGTTCGTTTTCCACACTGCTAGATGGGCTTATAGAAAAGAAATCTGGAGACATAAAGAAATATTTTGGAGTATGGAGGGATAGAGACGATCTTGACAAATTGGAAGCAGAGATCACAGCAAACAGAAAAACGGCCGGATTGAAGAGAAGAAAGTATCTGGCTGGTGTTTAATTGGCAATCATTGACACAAATGTGGTTATAGAATATCTCAGGGGAAATGCCAAGATAGCAAACATTGTCGATTCGAATTTGGGAGGAGAAGAAATTGGTATAACGACCATTACAAGGTACGAGCTTCTGCAAAGAGCAAATAAAGATCAGTCTATAATCTCTTTTCTTTCAGAGATAAATGTGTATGGTTTTGATAAACGGGCATCAGATAAAGCTGCAGAAATATGGCATAGACTGAAAGCAAAAGGCAAAGTGGTTGATGACCTGGATCTCTTTATAGCGAGTATAGCGCTAAGCAATGGCGAGAAATTGATAACTCTTGACAATGGCTTTAGGCACATAGAAGGAGACATTGAGATTATTAAGGGATAATCTAAAGCTGCTTCAGCGGAGGGCAGATTAATTCAAGGGTTTTATCTGAAATTGAGTCTAGAACGTGCTTTTATATTATTTTATATAGAAACAGTAGTTATGAATTTGGTAGTTTTGTACGGACCACCCGCAGTAGGCAAATACACAGTAGCGAAGGAGCTATCTAAACTGACTGGATATAAACTATTTCATAATCATCTTACTGTTGATATGGTATTACCTGTTTTTGGAAGAGACACTAAGATTTATGATAAATTAGTCGAGAGATATAGAGTGGATATGATAAGAGAAGCGGCGAAGAATGATGTAAACATAATCTTTACTATGATTTATGCGTATAAAATGGACGATAAAATCTTAAAAAATTACATAAAAATTGTAAATCGAAATGGAGGAAAGGTATATTTTGTACGGCTTTATACAAAAGTTAGAGTATTGCAAAAGAGAGTAAAAGGAAAATCAAGATTGAAATTTAAGAAAGTAAAAGATCAAGAAGGTTTAAAATCGATTTTGAGCGAGTTTAATACTTTTAAAGATGTGCCATTTAAACCCAATATAAGCATAGACAATACGAATTTAGAACCTAAGAGCGTGGCTAAATTAATTGTTAAACGATATCATTTTTAAGTTTCAAGACCATTTTGCTTACACAGTAATTGGTCTTTTAACTTAGGTTCGATTTCTAACAAAATCGCACCAAGCGTCTATATAAATTGTTATTTTCATAACAATGATGTAAGATGTGGGTTCGATGAGCTTGAGAGATAGGAAACTTGAAGCCTCAAATTTCGAGAGCAAAAGTGTTGCGACCCGGGTTCGAATCCCGGCCAA
>JAKABJ010000023.1 GCA_021801905.1 Microcaldota archaeon
GAGCAAATGCTTCACTCGTAAACATAAGGTGGACTCGGCGGGAATCGCACCCGCGACTCGACGTTGCGAACGTCGCATTTTACTACTATACTACGAGCCCTTTTGCACAGCTACATTGCTTATTTAATCTTTATTATTCTATTGTTATTGTTTGAATGGCAGGTTCTAATAAAAAATCAGGATTGGTTTTCTCAAAACGCGCTTCGGCAAAGCTAAACAGCCTGCTGCATAAGGTGCTGATGGATGTCCGCCCGACTCCGAATGAGATTGCTGCGGTTAATGCAGCATCTAACAACATAATTGGCAGGCTCAGGGAAGTGGCGCCAAAGGAGGTTGAAATAGTGCTTCTTGGCTCGATAAGCAGAGGGACCCAAATAAAAGGCTCTTCTGACATAGACATATTCCTTCTCTTTCCAAAATCCATGGATGAGCGAAAAATGGAGGAAGCGGGCCTGCGCATGGCAAAAAAGATTGTAAATAAGAATGAATCTTACGAAATAAAATATGCAGAGCATCCTTACCTTAAACTTAACCTTTTTGGGATTAATGCAACTGCAGACATAGTCCCGGCATTCAAAATAAGCGCTGTTGATGAGATGGGCAGCGCTGTTGACAGAACACAGCTGCACAATGAATTCATTAACAGGAGCCTTAGCCAAAAACAGAGAAATGATGTCAGGATACTTAAGTCATTCTTGGACCATCACGGCATTTATGGAGCAGAAGCGATGATTACTGGATTCTCTGGCTATCTGTGCGAACTTCTCGTATACCATTATGGCTCATTCTCTGGAGTTATTGAAGCTTTTGCAAACATAAGAATCCCAATCGTCATAGATCCAATAAATAAAAAAAAGGTTGAAGATGCGCATGCATTTGCAAAACGTTTCGGAAAGGATTTTGTTGTAATAGACCCTACAGACAGAAACCGGAATGTTGCTGCAAACGTATCTGGCAGGTCCTTAGGCAAAGCCGTATTCTATTCCAGGATGCTGATCAAGAATCCGACTACTGAGACATTCTATGGAAAAGGTTATTCTAATATGAATGCCGGAGCAAAATTAAGAGTAATGCAAAATAAGCTCTGCACAAACATAGATGCGATTGCTTTCAGGCTTCCAAACATATCCGAGGACATACTCTGGCAGCAGCTTGCAAAGCTCAGGGCAGGCCTCTCTGCAGAGCTGAAGCGCCATGGATTTGGATTGATAACATCGTTTCAGTGCTTAACTGGAAAAACTGCAGTTATAGCTTTTATGTCGGATAAAAATATACTGGGGCATTCGGTTGTTAGAGGGCCTAATGCAGTTATGGGAGAGCCTGCTGACTCTTTTATAAAGAAGCACAGGAATTCCCTTCTTATGCTGTTTGATGAAGACAGGATAATTTCTATAGAGAAGCCTGAATTTAAGAGCGTGCATGAGTTCATTAAATCCTACATAAATGGAAAGAATAAAAACTTTCCTTCCTATCTAACAAATAGCAGAGCCACTCTCTACTCGCGAGATATTCCGGAAGAGTACGCAAAAGCGCTCTATGAAACCATACAGAGCGAGACACTGCCTGCATAAAAAGATGATCTTATGGCAAATTTCCCAGTTGTTGAAAGGAAATATTTTGTTACAGAAAAGATAGATGAGACTCCAGAAGTGCTTATACTAGGAATGAAGCCGGAGGACGGAAAGCCGAACTCTTTCGACCCTGGGATGTTCATGATGGTCTCGGGAGTGGATAAGCAGACTGGTGAAAAGCATGTGGCCAGGGCCCTCTCCATAGCTTCAGATCCATCATCCATAAACATTGAATTCTTCGTTATAAAGAACCCGACCCATGGCGACCATATAGGAAGGTCCCATTTCATGGATGTCGAGATAAATGATCCTTTCATGCTGAAAGGCCCCAATGGCCAATTCAAATTCGATCCTAATAAAGACAGCAAGGTATTATTCATTGCAGGAGGCACAGGCCTTGCTCCTTTCATGTCAATGCTTAGGCATATGAAAATAACCAATGCCGCCACTGACACAATGATGCTTTACAGCGTGAAGTTCCCTACCGAGATAATAAGAAAGGATGAATTAAACGCATTTGGACAGCAGCTAAAGCTCAAGACTGTAGTAACAGTTACAAGGCCTGCGGCTGGAGACAACTGGACGGGAGAGACCGGGCACATTGATTCCTCTATGATACAGAAGCATGTGCCTGATTTTGCAGAAAGGATGTGTTATATCTGCGGGCCTCTGCCCTTTGTTAAAGCGGTAAAGGATGCGCTTTCTGCGTTGAATGTACCGCAGCAGAGAGTAAGCGCAGATGTATGGGGCTAAAGCGCAGAGCTTTGCTATCTTGAAAAGCAAAAATGCGTTATAAGACTCTTATAATTTTTTAAGGCGCTCGTGAATCTCTTCCATGCTGAGCTTCGTTGATAGGAGAGGTATTCTCTCTATCTGTGCAATCTTTATTGCAAGCTTATCTATAGTGGTTATCCCATGCATCACAACCAGTTTTGGCTTTATGGGAGCCACTCTTATCACCACCATTGGAGACCTTCCAGTAGATACTCTGTCAAACAGAAATGCCCTGTCAAGAGTTGAGCCAAAAAGCTTTGGATATTCCGAAGGCGACATCTCCAAAATTACCCTAAGGCTGTCCACTGTGGTATAGCCGAAAAGTTTTATTGAATCAAGATAGTTTGGATTTGCTATTATCTTGCCTTCTATTATCCTATTGAAGTCTACCCCTCCTATAGGTGCGGTAAAATCGTACACTTTATAGAGACTGTCCTCTGGAAGTTTTTGGGAAAGCCTTTCCAGGCCCTGCACCACTGTGCTTCCCTTTTCTTCATCTATAGAGAAAAGCGCCTCAACAAACCTTTTTATCACGCCTACGCCTGGACTCATCCTTCTGTTGCTTTCGTAGTCGCTAACTGTTGACGTGGAGATTTTTATTCTTTTTGAAAGTTCAATCTGGGTAACTCCAAAAAGCTCTCTCCATTTTCTCATTGTGCTTCCAGGGCTATCGGAAAGGGCTATCTCGCCGGCAATCCTCTCCTTTATTTCATCCATCCAAATCACTAATTACTGGATCTCTTGCCTTTTTTCTTTATTCTTTTGTAAAGCGCGTCTATCTCTTTCTCATCCATGTCTTCTTTCTTCCCTCCAGAAGTCTTTGCAGAAGTTTGCATCGCAGCCATGCCATCCGTCTTTGGTTTCTTTATGAATCCGTATATTAATACTATCACTCCTGCAACCAGGAAGATAAAGAATGAAATTCCGAATGCTGCCTCTTCAAGCACGAGATGCGATATCGCAGAGCTGCTTGATCCCTGAGAATTGTATAAGAGGGTTGCATTTACGGCATTGGCTGATGAAACGCTTCCTTTTGAATTGTCTATTACAGCGTAGTAAGTCCCTCCTGGAAATCCTTTAGATGAATTTACAAAGTAAGCTGGAGTTACATTGCCTACCCCTGTCTGATAGGGGAGGACTACTGAAGTGGTATTCAGATATGCAAATAGCAACCCGTAGCCTTTAAGCGACAATGCCGTGGCGTAACCGATAGGAGAGTTTGACCTGTTCATGAGACGGTTCCAATCAGAGAAGCCAGTGCTGTTGAAGAAATAGAAATTCACATCCGAACTGAACCTGCCTATTACTAGAGGTATTGAATTATTCGATATCGATATTGGAATTGTTGAAAATGATAAGGATGATATAGTTAAGTTCTGCTCTGTAAGCAGCCCGTGCACGTTTATTACACTTCCAGAAACAAAAAGAAGCGCAACTGCAATTACAAGAAGTGCTATTCCTACATATACTATGTTTTTACGCATTCCCCCGCCTTTAGATAAGCTATAAAGTTTTGGTTAAACTTTTTAATCGCTCCTTATTTAATATAGCCAAACATTATTAAATAATCATATGCAACTTATAAACTTAGAGAAAGGGCGTTCATATGAAAGAATCTGAAAATGCAAAAAGAAAATTGCCTACTGGGATAGATGGGTTGGATGCAATAACTTATGGAGGCATACCTGAATTTAACCAGATCATAGTGGCCGGAGGGCCTGGATGCGGGAAGACCCTTCTAACATTTGAGATACTTTATAATACTGCAAAGAAAGGGATTCCTTGTACATACCTGACACTTGAGGAAAGCCAGAAGAACATACTTGAAAATTTCAAGAGCGCTTTTCCGGATTTATCAGACATAGACTCGCTTGTAGAGAGCAATAAGATAGTCCTTGCCGGGAACGAGACCGCATCAAAAGTGCAGACAGGGACAGATTCGCAGTCATACGCTTTCAGCAACGTGCTTTCAGACATAGAAGAAGTTGTCCACATGAACAACTCAAAATTCCTTGTTATAGACTCCCTCTCGATCTTGAAGCTCATGCTAGGAGACCTGCTGATTTATAGAAAATCAATGTTTGCTCTCAGACTGAACCTGAAAAGGCTTGGAGTCACCAGCTTTCTTACAATGGAAATGCAGCATACAACCAGAGAGGCGATGTCATTCGGCCCAGAATTCTTTATATTTGACGGAACCATAATGATGTACCAGAGCATAGAGGAGAATAAAAGAAAGTATGGGCTTGAAATCCTGAAAATGAGAGGGTCTAACCATAGCATGTCAATCTCACCGTATGAGATAACTGATAAAGGATTTAGGATATTCACCATTAGCGAGATATGAGGAGCATGGCGCCCCTTTTCAGATTCAAAAATAATGAAGATGCGTCCAAGACAGGCACCAGCCAATTTAATGAGCGCCAAAAACTTATCCTGTTAGGAATTGCTGCCCTTATACTTGTCATTATTGCAGGAATCTCAATTCTTCTAACAAGCGGAGGAACGCCATTAGAAAGATGCAATGGAATTTTGCTTTCCAAGCAAAGGAGCTCTTGCCTTTCAGCTCTTGCAGAATCAACATCAAATCTATCTGTCTGCTCCTACCTTAATGGAAGCGCAAGCTACGAATACCAGTGCATATCTTCGATAGCGCTCAGCGCCTTGAACGTGAGCTATTGCTCAAGTATCTCTTATAACAAAAGCTACTATTCAGAATGCGTAAGCAGCATAAGCAACCGCACAGGAAATATCAGCTATTGCGGGCTTATTTCTGAGCCATACAAATCTCAATGCGAATACAGCATAGCAGAAAGGGGAAATTTTTCTGATTCAAGCTTGTGCAGCACAATAAGCAACAGCACGCTCCAGGCAAATTGCGAATATAGGAGCAATTACAGGACGGCATTCCTGCAGAAGAATCAGAGCTACTGCGCAGCTCTGCCAGACTATCAGAATTACAGCCTGCTTTCATACATGCTCAACCTTGGAAGCCCGTCTCATAATATAACATCTTACATTTCATTCTTGAATACAAGCCCTCAACAATACTGCAGATACAGCATTGCCATAGAGAGCTATAACAGGTCTTTATGCAGCTCTGTTGGAGGATACCTGAGTCTGGTATGTTCTTATTCGCTTGGAGAGATTGCGATAAACAGCACCACGAACATAACCCTTAATGACACCGGGGCAATCTGCAACAGTGCAGGCAGCGAGAAATCCCTCTGCACATATGCCCTCTATTCCTATCTTGCATTAAAGAACAATAACGCAACAACATGCGGAGCGATAGAGTCGCCTTTATTGCAGTACAGCTGCTATGCTGCACTTGCAAAGAGATATAATTTCCCTTCATATTGCGGCCTTATATCGAATAAAAGCATAAGCAATATATGCTACTCCAACCTTGCATCTAATTCAACATAGTAGGCGGTTTGATGAATAACTTTGACCATGCTTTTGAAGGAATAGTTACTTCTGCCAGCAGCGCGGCCGACCAGCGCAATATCGTCTACACAATATTGTCTGACAAGATAATATGTGCAACAAGCCCTATGCTGCTTGATGTCGGAAATATTGTTGCCATAAAAGCGATTAACAGCGAGGGCAGGCCAAGAATTGAAGAGATGGAGATTATTGGCAGCGCAACTCAAAAAGAGATAGAAGACGCTTTGGGGAGGCTGCTGGAGAAGGTGGATATCAAAGGAAACATTGCCAAGGCTTTGGAGAGGCACAAATCCGCGGAATATTCAAAAGGCATGCACAAGATAAGCGAGGCAATAGGGAAGGCGGCTCTTGCTTTTGCGTCCGCATATCTGTCAGGGGCGCATATCATAGTGAGATTCCATAATGACTGTGACGGAATAAGCGGGGCAATTTCGATAAACAGGGCCCTTGCGAAACTGTCTGACATGCTTATGATAGGCAAGCCTTACGTGTCTTGGGTGATGCAGAGAGGGATAGAATACGATGCCGAATCCGCGTACTCGGATATAATGGAATTCAGGAACTATGCGTCTGCAACAGCGCCTATCCTCCTGATAACAGATTTTGGAACAGCACCCGGAAGCGGAGAGCAGCTAAGGAATACCGAAAAGCAGTACAAGATCATAATGCTTGATCACCATCCCCCATACAATGGCTTTCCAAGAGAAGGAATAATTAACTACATAAACTCCTGGGATTACGGGTTGGACTCCAGCTTTACAGCAGGATTGCTATCATCCTTTTTTGCTGAAACTCTTGCAGACATAGATACAAGAGATATGATAAAGGCCTCTTTGGTTGGAGATTTCAGCGAGTATGCTGACAGGTCGGATGAGCTGGGACAGAAGCTTTCCATAGTGCTTGACTATTTGACAAGCATCGCAGGCAGAAGAGGATCCAGCATAGAAAAGCTTACCCCATCATATGCTGATAGCCTTATAAACAATCCTGAGAAGTTTGCATCTACATTCTATTTAGCCTCAAGTTCCCTGAATGAGCTGCTGGATTTGGGAGTGGAAAGGGCAAAGAAACTCAATGGAGATATTGCTGACATCTTCTTGCTGGATTTTTCTGAGCTGCCCAAAAGCGAAAGCGGGTACCCGCTGCCGGGAAGATATAGCTCAAGGCTGCAAGAAAAACTGGAGGCGATAAACGGCCCAAGAACGATACTGGTTCTGCATTACGGCAGCTATATAACGATAAGGCTGCCAAGAGCGATATCTGGAGAGGCAAAGCTTCTAGAAAAAATAAATAAGATATTGGAATCTTCAGAATATGCAGAGAGCGGAGGAGGGCATAACGAAGCTGCAAGCATAAAGGTTGTGAAGGATAATTCTGGGGAAGTGCTTGCGATGTTGCTTAAAGAGCTGGGCTGCCATACTTAGCATTGATTATATATTCTGACTCTTTTTCATCGATATTGAACTTCGCTGCAAAAAAATCGAATATCTCTTCTTTTGTGCTTCCGTTTTCCATCGCATTCTTTGCCATAAGAGAGAGCAATGGCATTATTGTGGACTTTATATAGCGCGAGCTGGAATGGACCTTTCTCCTTAATTTCTTTGCTATAATGGTGCCAGAACCCCTATCCGTTTTAGTGCTGCTGAGTAATTTTATCACTTTTGGGAAGGCATAGCCCTTTATGGTGTTAGGCCTGCCGTTCTTGGAAAGGGAGACTCCGCTAGATATGAGAGCGGACATGTACCTTAAGTAATTGTAATAGTGGCTGATGGACGCTCTTGAACTGAAGGTTGTGCCTTTTGAAAGGGATTTATATGCGGAACGGATCTCGCTCATCTCAGAATATCTGTTAGGTATGTTCTCGTCTATCCATTTTATCATCATTTCAGTTTCTACATCGGAGATAGCAAGAGATCTTAGTGGTGCGGAATAGGTATTGGACATAAATATCCTGTCAAGCGCAAGAAAAACTTCGCTTTTCCTGTCTCTTAGCCCAACCACATCTATCGAATCTTCTGTTGCGCCATCAAGAGCAACAGCATCGTTTATTGCGCTTCTGGCGTCTCCGGCTGCCCTAACGGATATTGACTCAATCAGTTTCGGAGTAAGTTTTATCCCATTCCTGGTGCAAAGCATATTGAGTACCTTCTGTACCTCAAGATTGGTAAGGCTGCTGAATTTGATTGCTTCCACTTTCCCCCTTAAAAATGAAAGATTTTGGCTCCACATGTTATTGGCGATCATGATTATGGGGCTCTTTGAATTATTTATTATCTTAGTTATTGCTGCAGCAGCGCCTTGATCGTTGCTCTTTGATATTTCATCTATTTCATCTAAGAGAATCATGTTCCTGGAACCAAACAGATTCCTGCTCGTACTCGAAGGCGCGGTTCTTTTATCCAGTGCATCTGCCCCCCTTATATCTCCAGCATTACTCTCTATTACTGACCATCCTGCCCACTTTGCAAGCAGGTATGCGGAAAGCGTCTTTCCTATCCCAGTAGGCCCCCATATAAGAAGTGGCTCTCTTTGCTTTCCGGTATTGATATCTTTTGCGAAAGCCTTCATCTTTTCAATTTGAAACCTGTTGCCGACTATCTCGTCTATAGAATTTATCAATTCAAAATCAGAGCTTTGCATAGCAGCACTATATTTATAGTCTTTGCGCATTCTATTTTTATACTTGTATGTATAAAGATTTTGAGCGGATGATGATATCATGATGTCAAGTCGCAAGCCCGGAAGCCCGGAACATATAGCAATAATACCAGATGGGAATAGGAGATGGGCAAGAAGGAGAGGCCTGAAATTGCTCCAGGGATACAGCATGGGCATAGACAAAGTAATCGATGTCGGCCTGTGGGCAAAAATGCTCGGGGTTAAAACCCTTTCTGTATGGGCGCTATCCACGGAAAACCTTACCGGAAGAAGCAAGCATGAGATAAGCCTGCTGTCAAAACTGTATACAAAAGCGGTATACGATAAAAAGATACTCAAGATGCTATCGGACAATCATGCAAGGGTAAACGTTATAGGAAATCTCTCACTGCTGCCTGAAAAGCTCAGGAAAGGATTGCTTCTACTTCAAGAGAAGACCAGCAGATACAGCGACCTTTCAATAAATCTCCTTATAGGCTATGGAGGCAAGGATGACCTTACTTTTGCCTTGAAAAGGCTTTGTGCAAGCAATATATCGCCAAAAGATCTAAACAGCAAGACCATAGGGTCGATGCTTATGACAGCTAACGTCCCTGATGTCGACCTTATAATAAGAACGTCTGGAGAGAAAAGGCTTTCCGGACTGCTTCCTTGGCAATCAAACTATTCTGAACTTTATTTTTCCAGAAAATACTGGCCGGACTTCAACAGAAATGATCTCAAAAGAGCTATAGACACTTACAAAAGAAGAGAAAGAAGATTCGGCAGATAGACCATCTGTGTTGCAATGGCAAGATCCAAAGACCCTGAAAAATACTCAGCACTTTTCTCAAAAAGGCTCCCCGAACTCCCTTACCTTTTTGCTGCACTGCTTGCTATGAGCATCATCATCGGAATGGCAGCAGTTAGCATCCTGCACCTCAGGTTCCTTCCATCAAGATTCATAAACTACATATTCGTAAATGGCACGCTGGCGGGAATGATAGCCATACTTCTGCCAACAGTTCTTACCGCGGTTGTGATAAAGGCTGCTCGCCCAAGATTAAGGATCAAGCATTCCATCTTCATATCTATCATAGGCTCGTTCTCATATTCGATATTCATACTGCTTGGTAGCCTCCTGCATCTCTTTTTTGGGCTTCCAATTGCAACTGTGGTCATACTGGTAGGGGATGCAAGCCTGTTTGGATGGTGGTTCTTTATAAATAAAGTAGTCCTGGGATTTGGAAAGAGGGCGATACTCTTTGCCCTTGTGCAGCCCACCCTTAATGTAATACTTTTCATTGCTGCAAGCAGGTTCATATTCAGGTTTGACACTCCATTCAACATACTGATATTGAAGCTTTATGCGGGCATCTTTATATTCATGATTGCAAGCTACCTGCTGCTATATATTTTTGACAGGCCGCTGAAAAAGCATCTGGACGTAGGCACTGTTGACATGTTTTCAGGTATGCTGCAGAATTGGCTCTTCGACATCAACACAGCAATATCTTTTAATACAAAGCACAGGCTCACTCCTGACATAGAAACAGATACGATAGTCATAAAGAGAAGAAATGGAAAGATTAAGTCAATATTTTTTGCACCGCAGATACATTACGGCCCTGCCGGAAGCCTAGGCGCAAGCAATTTTCCGAGCATGCTTGAAGAATTTGTAAATAAGAGGTACAAAGCGGTAGCATTTATAATGCACGGGGCGGTAACCGCAGATAGAAACCCGATATCCGCAAGCCAGTTCGGAAGCGTGAAAAGGGCGCTTGTGGAAGGAATTGAAAAGGCAAGAGATGCTGGCAATGGCATTAGGATGGAGATTGGAAAATATTCCTCTGCTAAAGTGACAAGGCTCTCGCTTGGCGGAGTTTCATTCGCATTTTTTACAAGAGCTCCAAGAATTACTGAGGACATCAGCTATGAATGCGCGGAGCTGTTCAGAAAAAAGCTATCGAATGACGGAATTGCCCCGATACTTATAGACTCTCACAATTCAAGGTTTGAGAGTGCACCTAAGAGTGAGCTTGTTGGAGTAAAGTATGGATCGACTTCGATGAATGAATATATGAGAGCGATAGCAGGCCTTCATGTCGAGCACAGGTCAGCAAGAATAAAGGCGGGAATGGCGGACTTAGGCCTCTATGAGGCTTTGGGGGAGCCCTCAGATTTGGCTAAAGGAAACCTAAACGCTGCAGTTTTCTCTTTCGGGAAATTGAAATATATGATGCTCCACTTCAACTCTAACAACATGCTGCCGAGCATGAGAGAAAGCATAATATCGCACATAAGGAAAAAGCACGGAATAGTGGCAGAGGTTTATACTACGGATACGCATGCTGTAAACTCGATTGAACGAACTGTTGAGAATGTGTTCGGGAGGGAAACTAAATTCAACAGGATTGCCCCGCATATAGATTCGATTGTGGAAAAGGCTTTGGCAGACCTTGAAGAGGTAAAGATACTGCATAGGAGGGTAATTATGAAAAAATTCCCAGTTTGGGGGCCTGACGTAGGGGATATGGTAATCGAGCTTACAAAATCAGTAATTGCTGATGCGAGGCTTATGGGGCCCATAGTTGTGCTGGCCGGGTTCATTTTTGCAGCTCTGGCAATCTCTATAATCTAGTATACGTTCTTCTCCCCAACCGCAGAAATAGCTATCCTTCTTGCTTCCCTCATATTTGTGTCTGCATCGCCTTCTTTGTTTACCGGAGTCTCCATTATAAAGGACATTTCCCTGAATTGCTTTTGCTTGAAGAAAGCCTTGAAACCAGCTGCGCCTATGTATCCCTTGCCTATGTGCCAGTGCCTGTCAAGCCCGCTTCCTAATGGATATTTTGCATCGTTGAGGTGAACAACTCCAAGCCTGCCAAAACCTATGCTGGATTCAAACTGGTCGCATGCCTCTCCCACCCCAGCCCCGCTGCTCAGGTCGTACCCAGCAGCAAATGCATGGCATGTGTCAAGGCAGACTTTTGCGCGATCTGAGTCTATTTTATCCAGTATCTCTGCAATCTGGCCGAATTTAGATCCGACGCTATTCCTGTATCCAGACGAGTTCTCTAAAAGCAAGGATGCCCCTTCTGTATTTTCAAGTGCATTCCTTATGGTATTTGCTGCAGTTTTTACACCTGTATTTTCGCCGCTGCCAGTATGCGAGCCTATATGGACTACAACTCCATTTATGCCTAATTTATTGCAGCTTTCTATGTTTGCTATAAGCATGCCTGTGCTTTTCTTATTTATCAGACTATCCGATGAGGAAGGGTTGCAGAGGTAAGGCACATGGGCAAAAGGGACGATTCCCCTACTTTTTATAATCTCTTTGAACCTTTCAGCCTCTTCTTCATCAATAGGGCTGTGCTTCCATGAACGGGGATTGCTTGCAAATATTTGAAATGCTCCGTAGCCTTCACGCTCTGCCGCGGCTGGGGCGTTTGCCACCCCTCCAGATATTGAGAGATGAAATCCTAGTCTTAACATAATATCAATGTTTTATAAGAATGCCACTAATCGGATTGCTTCATATTGATTTAAAAAGACTTCTTAATAATACTTCTCCACCAGGTGTTGGTTTGGGGAAACAACGAGGATTTAGTCTTTACGATATAGAAGAATTTCTAAAGGAAGCGGGATGCAAACGCGTTAGTGAAAGTGCAGTAATAAGCCTTGAAAAGGAGCTGGAGGATACGGTTAAGGAGCTTGTGAGGGATGCGGAAGTATATGCTAATTACGCTGGAAGGAGAAAATTGATAAAGCGCTCTGATATAGAGCTTGCTACAAGCTCGTATGGAAAACACGAAACCCCATAGAGCCCTTTTAAAACTAAAAACAGAGGCCATATTTTTCGAGAGAGGAACGCTCATAGAAGCATAAAAGCCTTTAGTGCAAATGCCAGCAGCACAAAGCCCACCTCTATAAAAGAGAAATAAAGAGTCACCTCCCATTCCTTGCACCTTTTTATGTTCATTATCAAGTGCGTCCAGCTGTATATCTTCCTGCCGTATGGAGGCTCCATTGTTCCGTCACTCCTTCTTTTTCCCAAATCTGTGACTTTGAATCTCTTTCTTGCGTGAAGCAGAAATTCTATTATCCAAGGCAGGAATATTATTACCCCGAAAGACTCCATGTTCCCCAGCACCATAGATGCAACTAGCGCAGTTCCAACGCAGTAGGTGAATGAGTCTCCTGGAAGAACCTTAGCAGGATACATGTTAAATGCAAGGAAAGCTAGCAGTGAGGCAGAGAGCGTTGCTGTTATTATTACGCCAGTATAAGTGCCAAACATAACGCTGTATATCAGTAATGCGAGAGAGGCTATAAGAGCAGGGGCTGGAGAGATTCCGTCAAATCCTCCCATGAGATTAAATGAATTTGCAGCAAATATTATAGCGAGAGGAAGTATTACCAAAGGGTATAAAATTCCAAAATTCACAGTGCCTATTATAGGAATGCGTATTGCGGATATGCCAGCATTAACCACCATAAGAGGTATTGCCCCCAGTAGAGTAAGCATCGGCTTCTGCCACTGAGGCAAGCCCTTCCTGGTGTCCATCATGTCTGTAGACTTAACTAGCTTTCTCTTCACATTTATATCGTCCAGCAGTCCCACCATTGATATCATAATTACAGAGAGTACAGTCGCAAATAGATATACAAGCGATGCGACAGGTATGTAAAGAGGATGCTGTGGTGAAGGAAATCTGCTTCCGAATATATAAGCGAATATGCCCATAGTTAACCCAAATGCTACAGCTATGCCTCCGCTGCCTGGCAGGGTTGGCCTGCTCCTTTTATTATGGTCTATTGAAGTGACTCCAGATTCCATCATGTAGGTTATTACAAACTTTGTTCCGAGCAAGGTCACTATAAATGCGATGATTGACGGTATTATTATTGTAAGATAAGTGTGCGCCATTCGATGCATCCAATGAATATCAACTATAAAATAAAGATAAGCATATTTAAACCTATCAAATTTCAGCTTTGGCGCTCCAAGTCCTAAAAAGACAGCCATATTGCATAACCATGGCAAGGTTCATTCGCGTTTCGTGCAGATATATTTGAGAAATGCCTTTTGTTTGCAATCTAAAAAATAATGCTTACAGGCATCGGGGTTTTTATTAAGAGTTTATTTAATATTAGATGGGATAATCTTATCGTGCCCTTGTAGTATAACTTGGATAGAACATGGGCTTGCGGAGCCTGTGATCCGGGTTCAAATCCCGGCAAGGGCGTATAAAAATATCGAAGTGGCGCTGGGTTCAGAAAATCCAAAGCATAAAAACCGGATTCAAAGGCATACACAGGAGATACGATACATTTGCAATTTGTCTTTATCATATATCCAATACGGTTTTCACAAGGCACTCTTTTGGGCCTTCTTTTACCTCAAGGCCAAATCTTGATACGCCCTTAACGTAAATATTTGAGTATTTGGGCTTCTGCTGTTTTGCACTTATAACAGCGTATATTCTATATACTCCTTTTTGATCCCGTATGTTTAGTTTCTCGACTTTATATCCAAATACATTTTCAGAATCCGTAATTGACAGGAGATCTTGAAGGGTGACCCAGAGCAGGTCAGTTGTATTACTTGCAGTGTCCCTTATCACAATTTTGCTCTTCTTGCTTTTTGACCTTTTAAGGGCATTTATGTCTGCAATTGTATCAAACATTGCGAGTATCGCATTTGTAAACGCAACTTCTATGGTGTGCCCTTTTGCAGCGAACTCTACATCCGCAGTGTGTTCTCTAAACTCATAACCTTTTTGCATTTTGGCACTGCTTATATTTTTATGCTATTCTTTATTAACCTTAGGTGTGAAAGCTTTAAGTCCAATGAAGAAAAGAGTAACTACTGAAACGTGATGAAGCCCATTTCGGCCGAGGACAATTTTGTTTTGTGTTGATATGAAAGTAACTGAAAAACTTTTTGGAATGATTGTGCTATTTATAGCAGTTCTAATATCGACAATCATAATAATTTCTAGAGCAAATTTTTTAATACTCGATACCGACCCATCTACTTACGTAATAGTAGTAATGCTGATGGTTTTTGCGCTGATAGCGTTTTCGATAAAGGAAGAGCTAAAACTTAATAAAAATAGAAATTATTTCATATTCGGAGTAATAATTTTTATTGCATATATATTGCTGCTATCCTATGCCAGAGTTTCGATGTCTTTCGCATTTAGCTCCTTTGGCATAAACGCCCTCCTTTTAAGCATCCCAATAATCTCGTTTATAATAATACTTTTTGGAAAATACGGGGCAAAAAAACTATGGCCAATTGCAGCCTATTACATTTTTGCATCTCCTTTACTGCTTATGCCCCTGCTATTGCAGAATGGAATGTTTGCAAGAGTA
>JAKABJ010000024.1 GCA_021801905.1 Microcaldota archaeon
CCAGCCATTCCTTTGTGCAACGTCTTCCATAATCTCAGCTAACCTCTTCTTTATTTTTCCAACTAAGAGATGCCTTCTATATTTTGGACAGAACACAATATGATAGTTTATCATTGAAACTTGATTGCTCCTGTGTTGATAATCCATACATATTATTACATCCTTATTCTTTATATATCTACCCATTTATCAAATTCGCATTCATCCCCTAACTCAAGGTTAGGGGCTTTCTGCTATGAATTCTGTAAACTTGGTCAGAAATGCAACAACTGACGTTCTGCACAAAAGCATTATAAATAATTTTTATACCAGCTTTAATGAGTAAATGTCATTGACAACAATTTCACGCGGAAAACCTCCAGAAGATTGGCCAACAGATATTAAAAAAAATATTCTGCTGCATCACGGGGTGCTTAATGAGCCTTCAGGACGAATTATAGATGTTTATTGCCCTGAAAAAAGGATAAAATGCAGCATTGATAAACACACATTTCAATCTCTTGCTGACAATATAGCAAAGCTATGCGGAGGTGCCGAAAGAAATGCAAGTTTCAATATGGGGCCCGGACACGCCACCATAACAGCGGGCATATCTACTGTTGAAATACATATGGAAAAAGAGGGCATATCTGTAAGAGGTGCACGTGAATTTACAGGCATACCTGATAGCACATGGGGAGATACTATGCATTTTGTCTTGATAGATGCTTATGCTGTAATAAATATTGCTGCAGCTGCAGAAATCTTGCTTGAAAAGAAAGGCATAGCAATAAGAAAAAGCACTTTGTCCGATATGCTCAGATATGGACCGTGTTAGCTTAATTTATGTGACGTCCTCTAACCTTTAAGCATTTTATATTCAAATGCGATTTATGCACTTTTGGATTTATCAATAAGCTTTGGTTAGGCGCTTTCTTCCAAGCATTTTGTATTCTCCCTCTATCCTTATCCTTTTAAATATTTGAATGCTATACAATCATTGGTGCTTTTTTGGGAGATGAGGAGTATATGAAACTTCTTGACAGAGCTATGGCTAGCATACATAGCCTTACAAGCGATAGCTCTGATTTCACAATACCAAAAGCAGACTCTTTCGTGCAAGGCAGCAAAACAATAGTAAAAAACATAGGGATAATTGCGGATAGGGCAAGGCGCTCCCAGCAGGAATTCGCACGATATATAAGCAAAGAGCTTGGAGTTCCAGCAAACATAGAGCAACAGGGCCTTGTTATAAACGGAAAATTCCAGCAGGCAGATCTTGACAAGCGCATACAGAGATATTTTGAAGTTTATGTAATATGCAGAGAATGCCATAAACCGGATACCCGCCTCGAAGGGGCTGGACGCGGCATGTTCTACTTGATATGCGAAGCGTGCGGATCAAGATACGGAGTAAAGAATTATTGAATTGTGATAGCATGGCCAGAGGACCTAAAACAGATCAAAGACGCGGTGCGCCTACAGAATACAAGCTTAAACTTCCAGGAGAGGGCGAGGTTTTGGGCATAGTTATGAAAGTGGCCGGTGCTTCGAAATTTATTGTAGACTGCAAGGACGGAAATCAGAGGCTTTGCTCTATTCCTGGCAAACTAGGAAGAAGATTCTGGATAAAGGCGAATGATGTAGTGATAGTAGAGCCTTGGGAAATACAAGGAACTGAGAGAGGCTATATTGTGTGGAGATATAGCCAGATAGACATGAGCAAACTCAGGGATAAAGGCATGATCTAACTTTTGCTTTGTAGTTGCATCTCACCAACTCGGCATCAGTATTTTTAAGTTACCTATCCAATATCTATCAAATACATCAACATCAGGGTGAAACATGCAGACACTTAATGACCTCCTCGGAGAATCAAAGATATTCCTGAGCAGGGAAGTTCTTTCTCTTCATTACACTCCTAAAAAGCTAGTCTTCCGCGAAAAAGAGATAAACGACATAGAGAAGGCTATAGCTCCAGCGCTTAAAGGGATGAGGGGCAGAAATCTGTTTATATATGGAAAAACAGGCGCTGGAAAAACATCATGCACAAACTATGTCATAGAGGAGATAAAAGGGATACCGAATACAAAGGCGAGAATATCTTATATTAACTGCAGACTATACAGCTCTAGGTTCAAGGTTTTATCAAAGATAATATCAGACCACCTGCCCACTTATTCGAAGAGAGGATACGGTGCCGTGGATCTTTATGAAAGGATAAGAAGCTGGATAGAGGAAGACAGTAAGATTTTCGTAGTTGTGCTGGACGAGATAGACATGATAAAAGACCTGGATGATCTAATATACACTATGACAAGGATCAACAGCGACATAAAGGCAGGGGGTTTGTCGATAATAGGCATATCGAACAGGATCTCGTTCAAGGATGAGCTGGACCCAAGGAGCCTTTCTACACTCTATGAAACAGAGCTTGTATTCCCGCCTTATTATGCTACTGAAATATATGCAATAATAAAAGAGAGGGCAAAGCAAGGGTTTATGGAGGGAGTGATAGATGACGATATTCTGCATTTCGTGGCCTCAATAGCTGCCAAAGAGGGCGGGGATGCGCGGCTTGGGCTTAAGATACTCTCAAAAGTCGGTGAGATAGCAGAAGAGAGGGGTTTAACCAAGATAACAATGAAGGAGGCTCAGGATGCTGCAAAATACGCAGAGGATGAGATAGTATATGAGCTGATAGGGACATTGCCGGAGCATCAGAAACTGGTGCTTTATTCAATAGCGCTTATGACACAGAGCGGAGGAACATACAAAAAACTGACTGATGGTGTTGACACATATCTTTTCAGCGGAGAGGTATACAACAGATATAAATCTTTGTCTGAAAGCATGAAGAAGGAGCCGAAAAGCGAAAGATGGTATAGAAAATATCTTTCCGAACTGGAGATGCAGGGACTTATAGCCTCATTCGAATCCGGAAAAGGGATAAGAGGGCATACAAAACTCATAAAATTGCTCAGCCCTGCAAAGAAGACAAAGGACATAATAGAGAAAGGGATGTTCAATATTGAAGGATGATTTGCGGTGGCTATTTGGAGTATTATGATCTAGTCAGAAACTCTTGCAGTTTTGATGAAAAACTTTGCATGAAGCTCGGATTCAAGAGCATTGCAAAGGCACCGGGGGACATATCCATAATCGATGCGGATGCTGGAAGGTCTGGAAAAGGAGAAAGGTCAATTATTTATGGAAGCGGCAAACGGCTTATCGGAGCTGTTAAGCAGGGAGCTGCTGCGGTCTGGATAAAAGACTATCTTTTGGATAAACAATTGCTTGATGTGGTTTATGACAATACGATTCCTCTGGTTTTCCCCATCTCCGATATAGTTTGCGCCAATGGTTTGCAGAGGCCCAGGCTTATGTCCAAGATGTCGCGCCTTCTAAAATATTCGGCAAAATTAGGGATTGGCATATCTTTTATCACAATGGCAGAATCGAGATCTGGCATGTGCTCGTATATGCAGATTGTAGAGATTGCTAAGCTATTAGGAGCGGACGAGGAATGCGCAAGGGCCGGATTATCGGAGATTAATAAGAGGATGCTTTATGATTAGAGAAAAACATAGGTATATCTTAGTAGAATCAGGAGCCAAAATAGATGAGAGGAGCGCGGGAGCTTTCTCTGATGCGCTGTATAAAGAGCTGCTGGAATGCATTGGCTCTCTTTCTTATCATAAGATAAGGCCAAAAGTAATTAAGATCGTTAATGCCAATACATTTATCTTGAAAACTAGCCTTTACGGCTGTGGCAGTGTAGTTGCGGCTTTGGCTTTGATTAAAAAAGTCGGCGGCACGGATGCATATTTTTACACGCTGAAAACATCTGGCACAATAAGGGCCTTGCTCAAATAAGTATTGGGCATTTTGTATTCAGGCATTTATAAAGTATTTTATAGTAGCCTTTTGGAACCGCCTGGTTCAGTGGTTTTATATGCTCTCCTGCGCGTAACCCTCTTCTCTCAATAGTGCCCTTTTGAGAAAGGCATTTGGCGCAGAAAGAACCGTTTTATTATAGAGAGTGCTATGCTGCCTAAGAGTAGACTTTATGGCCGTTGGTTAGCGGAAACATTATTAAGCTTATAGATATTAATAATATTACGAATTATACTTAACTTTTGCTTTAGTATTGGTTCCGGTGTAATATATGTATCCAAACATACAAGCATATGATAGAGGAGTAATGTTTGCTCCTGACGGTCGTCTTTTTCAGGTAGAATATGCAAGAGAGGCTGTCAAAAGGGGAGCGACATCTATAGGAATAACAGTAGCGGATGGAGTTGTTTTTGCTGCGCATAAGAACATAACTGCTCCTCTTGCAGTCCCATCAAGCATGCAGAAAGTTTTTAGGGTAGATTCATACATAGGTGCGACATACAGCGGCATAGTAGCTGACGGTCTTCATCTGGTAAATGTCATGAGATCAAAAACACAGACGCATAGGATGGTGTATAATGAGACAGAATCTGTGGAGACCATAGCCAGAGACATATCTGAAGAGCTCCTCATGGCCACCCAATACGGAGGCATAAGACCATATGCAATATCTGTGCTTATAGGCGGAATTGATAATGAGCCTAGACTCTTTGAGATAGACCCTGCAGCCACAGTTGCTGGCTTCAAGGCTGATGCAATTGGAGCCGGGAAGAACTTGGCCGATGAAATGCTTGTTAAAGATTATAAATATGATATGGCGCTTGAAGACGCCATTGCTCTTGGAGTCAAGATTATCAAAAAAGTAAGCGAAAAACAGGCAATAGATGAAAAGAATCTGGATATAGCAACCATAACCAAGGGAGATGGATATTCCATGATGCCAATGGAAAAGGTTGCAAAGTTCATCTAATCTTATTGCGCTGCGTGATTTATTTGTAGTGATGCATGTGGCTCATTCTAAACTTGTAATAGCCAAATACGAAAAGGAAGGCCTGCGTTTCGAAATATTTGTTGATTCAGACATGGCGTTTGATTACATATCCGGAAAAGGAGGAGATCCTTTGAGGATAGTTAATTCCAATGACATATTCAAGGATGCCAGGAAAGGGGAGAGACAGAGTCCAGACAAGATACAGAAAATATTTGGCACAACAGACATAACTAAAGTCATAGATTTCATACTAAAGCATGGAGATGTACCAATAACAACAGAGCAGAGAAACAAGTTCATAGAAGAGAAAAGGAAGCAGATAATAAGCATAATTGCTACCAATTCTATAGACCCCAGAACAAATGCGCCGAACCCTCCTCTGAGGATAGAGAATGCAATGAACGAAGGAAAAGTAGGCATAGATCCGTTTAAGAGCGCAAGCGAGCAGGTTGAGGATGTAGTTAAAAAGATAAATGCGATAATACCAATAAAGTTTGCAGTAGCAAAGGTGGAGGTTACAATACCTGCAGAATTAACAAACAGATGTTATGGAGTGCTAAAGCAATACGGAATGAAATCTGAGAAATGGCTGCAGAATGGAAGCCTACAAGCGATTGTGGAATTTCCTGCAGGGCTCCAGGGAGAATTCTTTGACAGGATCAATAAAGCAACGCAAGGAAAAGTTGAGACAAGACTTATAGAAAAATGATGATTTTATGCAAGAGATAGTATATCCGGGAGACCTGATAGCAGATACGCAAATACGCGCACCAAACGTGTATGTCGAGAATGGAAAGAGCTATTCCATGGTGCTTGGATTTAAGGACTCCTCTGGATCTGGAATAATACCATTCGAAGGGGGATGGGTTCCCAAAATTGAAGAGACGGTAATAGGAATAATCTCCTCTGAGAGAAATAATGTATATGAAGTCGACTTGGGTTCTCATCATAGGGCCCTCATAATAGGCGGAAAATATGAGAGGTTTTCTTTCCAGATAGGAGATGTGGTAGAAGCCACAGTAAAAGACATAGAGGATGGAAGGACGATAATATTGAGCTACCCGAATGCGCTTAAAGAAGGGACGGTAATCTCCATAAAGCCATCAAAAATACCAAGGCTTATAGGCAAGAATAATACAATGATAAACCAGATTTCACAGGGCACTTCTTCGAAAATATCCGTAGGCATGAATGGCATGGTATGGATAAGAGATGGCAATGTTGCTCTTGCAACTGCTGCAATACTCAGAGTTGAAGAGGAGGCGCATGTGCCAGGCCTCACAGGCAGGATAAAAGAGATGGTAGAAAAAAGGTAATAATATGGCTTCAAAAGCGAATAAACCCGAATTAATAGTGAATGGAAGAAGGCTTGACGGAAGAGAT
The DNA here is from genome assembly GCA_021801905.1 of Microcaldota archaeon. GTDB lineage: Archaea > Micrarchaeota > Micrarchaeia > Micrarchaeales > Micrarchaeaceae > JAJZAB01. Next base: position 6,251 of record JAKABJ010000024.1, read on the forward strand.
TTTAACCAATTAAGGCCGATCAAGATAGAGGCGAATGTGCTTAAAAACGCCACAGGATCTGCATACCTAGAATGGGGAAACAACAAGGTTTTGGCGGCCGTGTATGGACCTGTAGAGGCGCAGCCCAAACACATGGCAGACCCATCCAAAGCGATAATAAAGTGCAGATACTCCATGGCGCCTTTCTCTTCGCTATCTGAGCACAACAGGAGCGGACCTAACAGAAGAGCTACAGAGATATCGAAAGTTACTAAAGAGGTGTTCGAGAAAGTCCTAATGCTGAATGAATTTCCGGGTAGCCAGATAAACATTTTCATAGAGATACTGCAGAGCGATGGAGGCACGAGAGCAGCGGGAATAACAGCCGCATCTGTGGCCCTTGCAAGCTCAGGATTGCATATGAAAGACTTGGTATATGCGGTCTCTGTAGGAAAGATAGGAGAGCATCTTGTACTTGACCTTGACATGATAGAAGACAATTATTCTGACTCGGACATGCCGATGGCGATATCTCCAAGAAATGGCGAGATACTGCTCCTTCAGATGGACGGAGAATATACAAAAGAAGAACTTGAAGGGGCTTTCAAGATGGCTGCAGAAGCAGGCAAAGAAATAGGCGCTGTACAAAGAAATGCGCTGAAGAGAGTTTATGAAAATGTAGTTTCTAAATATAATGGTGAATGAAATGGGAGCAATAAATATGGTGAAAACCGCTTATATAAAACAGCTTATGTCAACAAACATAAGAGAGGATGGAAGAGGCTTTAATGATTCCAGGGAGATAAAGATAACCACAGGAATATTGCAGAATGCTGAAGGCTCTGCTCAAGTGGACATAGGTTCAACCAGAGTGCTTGCCGGTGTCAAATTGGACATTGGAGAGCCCATGGATGATACTCCAAATGAGGGAACCTTGGCTATGTCTGCAGACCTTCTCCCCCTCGCCTCCGCGGATTTCGAGATGGGACCTCCAAGCCCTGAGGCAATAGAGCTGGCAAGGGTAGTTGATAGGGGCATAAGGGCGGGGAAATGCGTAAATATGGAGAGCCTCTTCATTGAAGAAGGCAAGGCTTGGAATGTTTTCGTAGATATATATGTGCTTAATTACGACGGAAACCTGTTCGATGCCAGCGAGATAGCCGCAATGAGCGCTCTTCTAAATACAAAGGTGCCAGAATATGCAGATGGCAAAGAACTAAGAGATAAAAGGATAAAAGCGCTTAAGATTGATAATGTTGTGACATCTGTGACTGTTGCAAAAGTGGCAGACAAAATACTGTTGGATCCGAATGGGGACGAGGAGGAAGCTGCAGATGCAAGGCTGACCATAGCAACAGATGGAAAGTTCATAAGAGCGATGCAGAAAGGCCTCGGTGGGAGCTTTACTCAGAAGGAGATTCTCGATGCAGCAGACGCTGCGCTTAATAGGCATAATAAGCTAAAGCAAGTAATAGAAAAAACAAGATGATCATATGGCAAGTTCAAATATAAGGTATGGAGCTAGCATAAGGAAAAAGGTCAGAGCCATCAAGGCGACAAAAAGCGCGCATTATAAATGCGAAATGTGCGGCCGTGAAAGCGTTAGCAGAAAGAACACGAGCATATGGGAATGCACACATTGCGGCGCAATATACGCAGGAGGCGCATATAGCATGACAACAGCGGCAGGCGAAGTTGCGAAAAGGCTTGTGGAGGATTTCGTAAACAAAAGTAAGTGATTAATGTGGTAAAAGTAACATATGACCCGATACACACTCTGGTAATCCACGACATATCGAAAATTCCTTTGGATGACCTTCTGCGCGAGCGTGTAACTCCCGGTGCAACAATGCCGCTCTACTGGTGCAATGGCATACTTTTTAGTTTCGCATCGCCACCAATGATTGACGACATGGCCAAGGACTACTTTAGCGGTAAGATACACTGGATGGAAGTCCATTACATTGAAATGAAAGAATACAAGCCGGTTATAGAACTTAATGATGAGCATTACAACGGAGTCATAAAAGTCCGCGTAATAGATACTGGAAGCTCACAGCTTCATAGGGATTTTATATCCTGGCTTAAGAATAATACCAATAAGTGATTTTATGGCATATGTATGCACAAAATGCGGTAAAAAGACAAAGCAGCTGGATAACTCTGCCAGATGCCAGTATTGCGGTTCTAGAATAAACGTAAAGAGCAGGTCAAACCTATCAAGAGAGATAACAACAGACTGATGCTGTAGTTATTTCGCGCTTATGATTATAGTTTCTGATACGCTCTTTATCCTTCCATACTTAACGCTGCTTTTTGCCAGTATTCCAGCAGTATTATTGCTCCTAACCAGGTTTTCAACCTTTACCAGCAGAAGATTGGCCACAGAACCGCTGTCAAAATCAAGAATCAAGTCTTCTACAATGCCTACCTTCTTTCCTTCGTTTGTTATTATCTGCTTCCCATAAAGCTCTGATAAGAGTATTTCCATGATAGCACCTATTATTTTACGTTCATTATCTTTTGGGATGCAAATATTCTTATTATGTTTGCTCTGAGCTCTTCCATGAATGCTTTTTCATTATTGTTCTTTTCTGCGATTTCATTAGGTTCAAATAGCCCTGGATTAGATTCCACAAGCCTTTTCAGGTATTCGTCTGTCAGATGGTAAGACCTGGCTTTGCATGAATCGCATACGAGTATTGGGATTACGGGCACATCCGAAGGCGACTGCACTTTATCAAGCTGCCTTGATAGCGGGGAATTGCCGCATTTCGGGCATTTTTTATTGAGCTTTATTTCAAGGTAGTGCTTTGATATTGTAACCTCTTTCCTATTCTTGGTTATTTGACCAACGATGGCATCCATGCCCCCGTCAGGCAACTTTACAAGCTCCTGCACGAGTAGTTCATTGTCTTTATTGAAAGTGCTTTTTAGAGCAGCAATTCCATTGATAGGCTCGAGTAATATAATCCTGCTTGTTTCTCCATTTACCTTCTCAACAGCCTTTATTTTGCCATTTGGATTCTTACTTAATTCTATAGCTCCCTCAGCCATTCAATCCCCGTACTTCAACCTGTAAGCATCTATATCTTCTTTTAAGATCGTATCCCTGCCCAACTTTTTCGCCCTTGCAAAAGCGTACTTGGCTATTTTGGATGCCTTTTTTTCCAGGATTAGAGATATGGAGGAGGCTGCGCTGTCCGTAAGAGAGATTCCTTTTCTTTTTTTAACGAGTTTCTTTATCGCAACTTTTGGTATGTTCACCTATATGCACCTATTTTTCATTTCAGCACTCAAGATCGTCTTCACCGCGTGAGCTCAGCGTAGTGCATTTTCATCATATGTTGCTTTATTGTACATTTATGAATAAAAGACTATCTTTGCATCTGTATGCAGGCATATAAAAGGGCAATACACTCACATTTTTAATCTTTCAATGGCTATTATATACGGTGAATAAATGAGCCTTATTGCTGTAAATGAAGCAAACTTCGAAAGCGAGGTACTGAAATCTCAGATCCCAGTAGTGGTAGATATATGGGCACCTTGGTGCGGACCATGCAGAATGTTTAGCCCAATATTTGAAGAACTCTCTTCTGAATATGATGGAAAAGTAAAATTTGTGAAGATAGATGCGGATGAAAATGAAGGTATCGCTACAAAATACAACATAATGAGCATACCAACAACTCTTCTCATAAAAAAAGGGGAATTGGAGGCCATGAACGTAGGCGCAGTCCCGAAAGAAACCCTAAGGAAATGGATTGAAAAGAATCTTTAAACGATTTTTATGACAGAGCTGGCTTTACCGCGCGGAATGAAAGACCTTCTTCCTAATGCTGCATTATTCAGAAACGAGCTGATAGCCAAAGTAGAAAAGGTCTTCCAGACTTTTGGGTTTCTGACCATAGACACCCCTATGCTGGAGTCCATAGACATATTAAAAGCAAAGGGAGGAATTGGAGAGGAATCGAAATTGATATTTGAGACAACCGAAGACAACCTGGGCTTGCGCTATGACCTAACAGTTTCTCTAAGCAGATATATTGCAATGCATCAAGAATTGCCTATGCCGTTTAAGAGGTATGCGATAGGCAAGGCTTGGAGAAGAGAGGAGCCGCAGCACTTAAGGCACAGGGAGTTCACACAAGCAGATGTCGATATAGTCGGAGGAGATGCTGCGCAGACAACGGTTGAGGTCATAGCAGCCGCAGGGAGGGCATTCGACGAGATAGGCATAGGATACATTGTAAGAATAAACAGCAGGTCTGTAATGAATGCAGTATTGGATAAATTTGGAGTTGAACCCAAAATGCACACTGATGTGATGCGAATCGTAGATAAGCTTGATAAAGTGGGCAGGGACAAGATCCTTGAAATGCTTGGGGAATTAGGCCTGCAAAGGGACATTATCAGCAGAATTGATAATTTAATAAACATGCAAGGCTCAAACAGCGAAAAATTTGCATATATTGCGACACTTTCCATAGAGGAAGGCACTTTGGCTGAACTGAAAGGGGTGCTTGAACTGCTTCCTGCATACCAATTGAAAGGCAGTGTTATGCTTGACTTTTCTATAGTAAGGGGGCTTGACTACTACACCGGCGTGGTGTTTGAATTTTCAGATGCTTCTGGAAAAGAGAGAGCCTCTATAGGGGCAGGGGGGCGATATGACGGCCTTATAGGCTTGTACGGCAGCAGAAGCCTGCCCGCAGTAGGAGCATCAATAGGGATAAATAGGATATTGGATATCCTTGGATTTGAAAAATCTGAAAAAATGACGTATGCAAAGCTTTTTGTTATAAATGTAAAGAAGGAAAACTACCAGTATGCAGTTAAAGTGGCAAATTGGTTTAGACTGAAGGGCGTACCTACAGATATTAATCTTTCCCAAAGGAACATATCTAATCAGCTATCATATGCCAACTCCTTGAAATTCGGGTTTGCTGCCATAATAGGAGATGCTGAACAGTCACAAAACAAGATAAAGCTGAGAGATCTTGTTAGCGGAGAGGAGAATGAAATGTCAATTGAAGAAGCGCTATTTGCAATAGAAAAGAGATAATTATATGACAAAATCAGAAATGGATAGAATAACTGAAGAGAAGATAGCGGCAGGAGGCATGCTTGTTAAGTTTTATTTTGATATCCAGAATGAGGATAAGGAAAAGCTGCAGCCTCTTTTGGTAGACCTTATAAATGAACGCCTGCTTAAGGAGCCCGGAGTAATATACTGCTACGGAACCATAGAAGAGCCGATAAAAAAAGACAAATACTATATAACCAGCGCGTCGGTAAATGTGCTTTTCGGCAGCATAAAATCCCTTGTTCCGATAGTATTCAAATATGCACCGATAGGGGTAGAGGTGCTGAAGCCGCAAAAGGAGATTAAACTGAACTTATGGGACTTGCAGGCAATGCTCATGGATATTGCCCAAATGTCGACAGAATACTCGAGATACATACTTGAGAAGGTGCTTAGCCCTGATGACATAAAGATGATAACGCAGGAGATGGAAAATAGAAAAGAGCTTGGTAAAAAGCTTATTGAAAAGAAAGAAGAAAGCAAGGATGGAAAAAATACTTGACTACTTATGCTTAAGTCGAGCCGTATATATACGGTCCGGAAAGTACTCCTGGATCTTGGTTTGGAGAAGATGACATATAGAATTGGCCTATTGAGATGTAGTTCTGCTGCCCTGTTACTTTTGCAACCACTCTTATCTGGACAACCTTGCCTATTACTGTTGTAAGGGGAATGGTGGCATTCCTGAATGCCGATTCAGTAGTATTATGAAACCCGCTTGAAAATGAAAGGTTATACGTATTGTAATGGGCTATGATGCTAGGCGAGCCGTTATACAGTATTTCTACATATAAATTGGCATTCTGCGGGCTAATTATTTTAAAGTTTAGGAAGGGCTTGTTTGCTATAAAAGGGCTTGAAGTAAGGTTTCCGGGGCTATTTTGCAATCCGCAGTGATAAGTGCTTGCAAAAAAGGTTGCATTATAATTGCTCCATGGATATTTGCCTACGTAGCAACGGCTTTTATTTGCATGTGTTATATTTAATGGAGCTGTTCCGAAACCGGCCCCTGTAACATTCCATCCGGTAAATTCTCCCGAGGAGAAGTTGCCATTATACACCATGGTATATATTGTTTTTGGAGGAGGTATAGTGGTCATGTTAAGCTTAAGCAGAGCTGAGCCGCACGCTCCACCCCCTAGACCGGTAGTCATAGACAATGTATAAATTTGCGGTGGAACTGTCAAATTCTTGAAGAAAGTTACACAATCATATGTAAGAGTCTGGTTAACATATGTCTGGTTATTTGCGCCGACCACTTTTATATGGACACTGCTGCTGTTTCCTGCCGCCACCCAAATTCCAGTGTAATTTGCGGTAAGGATGCATTTTGCAGTAGATGTTTTATTGAATGCTGTGCTGTTAAGCTGGTAGCCTGTACAGTTGTATATGATGGTTGTTGTTATTGTTGAATTTGCAGTAGGAGTATAATTTTGTGTTGTGGTAACTGTTGTGAGGCTTATATGCTTTACATTAAATCCTGTTTCAACGTATGCTATTGCTATCATTATGACTAGTATTATAACAAAGCCGATTACGCTTTTTTTTACCACAAATATCACAATCCCTTTTATACATAGTTATTTATTTGAATCTGTTTATATATCTTAACACTTAAAAATCATTTGTGGTGCTAATTTGGGAAGCATTCCTAGAAAATGGAAAAAGAAAGGAAGAATGCGCTGGAAATGGCAAAAAAAACGCCGAAAGAGATTAAGAAGAGCTCAGAAGAGAAGAGTAGGAGAGCTCTGATTTATTACGAATCAAGGCGCACTGTAACCGGAAGTCCATGCACTTGTGTATGTCACATTTGTAGGCACTCCATTGTTATCATTTCCGCTGTAGTCGTTAGCGTTGCCGTTGAGTGGCCACCATCCAACAAGATTGTTGACATTGATAGGAGCTCCTCCTATTCCTTCTTTGTAGAGAGCTTGAATCTCTGATTGTGAAAGTGAAGTGTTATAAAGTTGAACGTTAGTAATAGAACCATTGAATGATCTTAAGTTGGCCGGAAGCTGATAACCAATGGCCATGTTTGAGGTAGAACTAGCAGTCTCTGTAGGTAAAGTAGCATTTTGTGATGGTCTATTGTTTAGGTATATTTTTACTGCACCCGTTGTGCTTGAGAGAGTCATTGCTATAAAAAACCAATTGTTGTAAGTTGCCCCAATCCAGCCACAGTCACCACCATTCATCCAGCACCACCCACTACCATCAGCACTGTGTACTCCTATTGTTGTGTACTGTGAGTTTTGATACCATGAAAATATTACACCACCAAACGCCCCATTCTGATCAACTTTAGGTTTTACCCAAGCAACTACTGTAGCTTCTTGCAGTGGTTGTTTTACTTGGTTTATTGCAATTTCAGTATTTGATGATAAACTAAATTGTGCAACATACTCCGGAAGCATTCCGTTGCATTGGCCCACAAGAGAGGTCTGAGCGGAGTTCCTTAGCACCTCGCAGGATCCTGGTTGTGCCCTGGGGGCGAAG